>CACMQL010000008.1 GCA_902615835.1 uncultured Verrucomicrobiota bacterium | reverse complement strand
GCAAGTACACATCGGCACGCTCAATAAAATCGTTTGGGCCCCCAAGGGCTCCCACCATTTTCCCGAAAATCTCAGCCGCTTTACCGGAGCTTAAGGAATCCTGTAAATTTCGTCTGGCCATCTTTTCGCTTGCAAACATTCCACTAGAAACCAGCAGGTTTGCACCCAATGCCAGCGATAACTCAAGCAATCGTTTCTCTGTGCGTTCAGCCTTCAAAACGGACAGGCCGGAATGAACCTCGAGAGCATTCCCTGCCGTACTTGCCAGAGATTCATTCATATCCGTAAGCAGGGCGGTGGTCTTACACCCTGCCCCATTGGCCACGGCGACCAATGAGTGGGCAAGTTCCGTTGCCTTTACCATAGTCTTCATGAAGGCCCCGCTACCAACTTTCACATCCAGAACTAGCGCTTCCAATCCCATGGCCAACTTTTTGCAAAGAATTGAGGAAGTGATCAGATCCACGCTCTCCACGGTACCGGTCAGGTCGCGGATGGCGTATAATCTTTTATCCGCCGGAGCAATCCCCACTCCCGCTCCCACGATTGCACATCCCACATCAGTCACCACTTTCCCAAATTCCTCTCCGGATACCTCGGTTCGGTATCCCGGTATCGATTGCAGTTTATCAAGGGTTCCACCGGTGTGACCAAGTCCGCGACCGGACACCATGGGAACATAACAACCACAAGCAGCGAGCATCGGAGCGAGAACCAGGGAAACATTATCCCCAATTCCACCGGTTGAATGTTTATCAAGTATCGGACCTGAAAGATCCCACTGTTGAACATGACCGGTATCCCTCATCGCCAGGGTCAGGTCGACTCGTTCCCGTTCGCTTAGTCCCTGTAAAAAGACCGCCATGGCAAAGGCGGTTGCCTGTGCATCACTCACCGTATGATCGGCAAGCCCTCCCGCGAATTCTTCCATCTCGGCCTGTTCCAATGGAACCCGGTCCCGTACCTTGGCTAAAAAAAGTGGAATATTCATCCGTTCGGAAGATGATCAGATGAAAAAGAATGGGGAAGTAAATCTCTAAGCATATGATTTACGAGAACTCCATTTAGATTTGCCAAGAGTACGGAGGTGGAAGGTTTGGAAAATTCAGCCAGTTTTTGCCGGCATCCACCACATGGGGAAACCGGAGACGGGCTGTCCGCCACGATACAAATTTCAGCAATTTCTTTTTCCCCGGCGGCAATCATGGCGGCAATCGCACCCGCTTCGGCACAGGTGCCCTGCGGATAGGCGGAATTTTCGACATTGCACCCCACAAATTCTTTTCCGGTTACAGTCCGGACGGCCGCCCCCACTTTGAATTTCGAATACGGGGCATAGGCGTTTTCGCGAACTGCCCGTGCTTTTTCAAAAAGATCACTCATCATACCAAAGATTGCCGTGCTTACAGAAAAAGATCAAGCCTTGCCAGTATTCCCAAAACACCCAAGAATCTTGGATTATTCATTTTCCATTATTTTGATCGATATAACCCAAGGACTACCCCGCAATCCCGGCACCGAGTTGGACCTCGACTGGGCCCTCACCGTACAGGCAAATACCTCGGCCATTGAAAGAAGATGCCAGGCATTGCCCGGCCGGCGCTCCATCAAAAAAGCCCATCAGGCTGCCTGGTTACTCAAGGCAATCACCTGTATTGATCTGACCACTCTTTCGGGGGACGATACCGAAAATCGAGTCCGACGGTTATGCCAGAAAGCAAAATTTCCGTTACAAAAGGATATTCTGGAAGCCCTTGAAATCGAACCGGGCACCATCACCACCGGTGCGATCTGTGTATATCATGACATGGTGAAGGCGGCCGTATCCGCCCTTGAAGGAACGAAGATTCCGGTGGCGGCGGTATCCACTGGTTTTCCTGCTGGACTGTCCCCCTTTTCCCTCCGACTGGCAGAAATAGGGGAATCCGTAAAGGACGGAGCCAAAGAAATTGATATCGTTATTTCCAGAAGGCATGTGCTTTCCCAGGATTGGCAGGCTCTTTATGATGAAATGAAAGCCTTCCGCGAAGCTTGTGGGGAGGCTCACATCAAAGCAATTCTTGCGACTGGGGAACTGGGTACCCTGCGAAATGTGGCCCGGGCATCTTTGATCTGCATGATGGCGGGGGCTGATTTTATTAAAACTTCCACCGGTAAGGAAAGTGTGAATGCAACGCTTCCAGTCAGCCTTACCATGATCCGTCAGATTCGTGATTATTATGACCAAACCGGATATTATGTGGGGTATAAACCCGCAGGAGGGATTTCCAGGGCCAAGGATGCCCTTACCTATCTTGCCTTGATCAAGGAGGAACTGAGTGACCGTTGGTTGCAGCCTGATCTTTTTCGTTTTGGTGCCTCCAGTCTTCTTGGAGATATCGAACGACAACTTGAACATTTTGTGTCTGGCCACTACTCGGCCGCCTACCGGCACGCCATGGGATAACTTATGAAAGTAAAAGAAATTTTGGAAACGATGGATTACGGGAATGCCCCGGAGGATCCAAGACCCGCCAAGGACTGGATCAAAAAAAACGGAGCAAAATTCGGGCACTTTATCAATGGGCAATTCAATAGCCCGGAAGATCGTGAATCTTTCGAAAGCCGAAATCCCGCCACTGGTGAGATCTTGGCCACTATCTCCCAAGCCCAACTCGAGGATGTTGATCATGCCATGCATTGTGCCAGGTCGGCCCAGGCAGATTGGGAAGGCATGGGAGGACCCGCCAGGGCAAAATTTCTTTACGCAATCGCACGGCTGGTGCAGAAACATTCCCGCCTCCTGGCGGTCGTTGAAACATTGGACAATGGAAAGCCCATTCGCGAAAGTCGCGATATTGATATACCACTCGTAGCCAGACATTTCTACTTTCATGCCGGTGCGGCACAACTGATGGAAAAGGAGATGCCCGACTATCGGGCACATGGAGTCGCGGGGCAGGTAATTCCCTGGAATTTCCCCTTGCTTATGCTGGCATGGAAAATTGCCCCAGCCTTGGCCATGGGAAATACCGTGGTGATCAAACCAGCGGAATACACCTCATTATCCGCCCTGCTCCTGGCCGAGATCTCCATGGAAGCAGGGTTGCCCGCAGGAGTCCTTAACATCATTACCGGAGACGGAAAAGTGGGCGAAATGATCGTGACCCATGAGGAAGCGGATAAAGTCGCATTCACCGGCTCCACGGATGTGGGACGTAAAATCAGGGAGGCCACCGCGGGACAGGGCAAGGAACTCACTCTTGAATTGGGTGGGAAGTCACCCTACATCGTATTCGATGATGCTGACCTGGACAGTGCGGTGGAAGGATTGGTTGATGCCATCTGGTTTAATCAGGGACAGGTCTGTTGTGCAGGATCCCGGCTTTTCGTACAGGAAGGTGTAGCCGAGAAATTTCATACAAAACTGAGAGCCCGGATGGATAAGTTACGGGTAGGGAATCCCATGGACAAATCGGTGGACCTGGGTGCGATTGTCGATCCGAAACAACTGGAATCAATTTCACAAAAGGTGGAGGAAGGATTAAAAGAGGGAGGAAACGAGTATGTTGGATCATGCGACCTTCCAAAAGAAGGATGCTTCTATCCGCCCACCCTGATCACGGATGTTGATCCCGCCTGTCGATTGATGCAGGAAGAAATTTTCGGTCCCGTTTTGGTCGGAACCACATTCCGTACACCTGCAGAAGCAGTGGCCCTTGCCAATAATACCCGCTACGGCTTGGCCGCCTCGATCTGGACTGAAAATATCAATCTCGCCCTCGATCTAGCTCCCAAAATTATTTGCGGGGTCGCCTGGATTAACTCCACCAACCAATTCGATGCCTCCACCGGGTTTGGAGGGAGAAGGGAAAGCGGATTTGGACGCGAGGGCGGATGGGAAGGACTTTATGCCTACACCCGGTCCGTTCACCTGTCCGACAAACCCCTTGAACGAATTAACCCGAGGCAAGGAACTCCTGAGCCATCCGACCCGGGTATCGACCGGACTCCGAAACTCTTCATTGGTGGGAAACAGACACGAGGGGACAGTGGCTACTCATACCCGATTTTTTCCCGGGATGGTAAACAGATGGGGCTGGTTGGCCAAGGAAACCGCAAAGACATCCGCAACGCCGTGGAAGCTGCCAACTCCGCCCGTTCGTGGGCCAAATCAACTGCCCATCTCCGTGCCCAGATCCTTTATTACTTGGGTGAAAATCTCTCCATCCGGGCAGATGAATTTGCTCGACGAATATCAGAGATGACCGGGCAAGATAGCAAGGAATCAAAAGAAGAAGTAAAACTTTCCATCGAACGTCTTTTCACCTATGCGGGCTGGGCCGACAAATACGACGGGGCCGTCCATGGAGCACCCATCCGGGGAGTCGCCCTGGCCATGAAGGAACCGGTTGGTACGATTGGTATAATTTGTCCGGACGCATTGCCCTTGCTTGGACTTATCTCCCTGATCGCTCCGGCCCTTTCCATGGGAAATACCTGTGTTGTTGTTCCATCCGAGCCTTTTCCTCTTTCAGCCACCGACCTCTACCAAGTCTTTGAGACTTCGGACTTACCGTCCGGCGTGGTCAATCTGGTAACGGCCAGGCATGGCGAAGTCATTGAATCTTTATCCGGGCACATGGACTTGGATGCGGTCTGGTATTTCGGATCCTCGGGACTCTCAGCGACGGTTGAAAAACTCTCCACAACCAACCTGAAACGCACCTGGCTGAACCATGGAAAAGACAGAAACTGGATGGATCATAAACAGGGCGAGGGCAAAGATTTTCTCATTCAATCCACTGAAGTTAAAAACATTTGGATACCCTACGGAGAATAAATTTTCCAGGAATTTTTATATTTTTTCGAAAATACCCATAACCTGGCAATCTACGCTCAATCATCCTCAAGGATTTGATTCCTGGATCATAAGATTGCCATTTTTATTGCTCCCTGCGTGCTCACCATTTGGTATGCCCTCCCGCCTGGGAAATTACTTAGCTGACTCAGGCCGTCTTCAAGCCGGCGAAATACCTCCGAGCCGCCTCATTCACCCGGGGAGCCAATAGCATGCTCGAGAGGATCGTGGGGATCGCCATCAGCCCGAACGCAATATCCAGAAAATTGATAATTACCTCCATTTTCACCATTGCAGAAACTACGATCGTGAGTAAGTAAAATCCAAGTACTGGCAATCGTGCTTTTTGTCCAAAAAGAAAACAGCCACACTTCACCACATAATAAGAAAACCCGAGCATCGAAGAAAAACTCAGGCAAAGCACGCCGGCAAGTAGTAGATAGGGTCCGACACCGGGAAGTGCGAGCTGAAACGCCTGCGTGGTCAGGAGCACGCCATCACCAATTCCGGAATCCCAGACATCCGTGACCATCAGGACCAGTCCGGTCAGAGTACACATCAGCAAGGTGTCGATAACCGGTCCCCACATCGCCACCACTCCTTCGCGAATCGGCTCCCTGGTCCTGGCCGCTCCGTGTGCCATGGCTTCGGTCCCCATTCCCGCCTCATTGGAAAAGGCGGCCCGGCGGACTCCCGTCACGATCACCATGCCCAGTGCTCCTCCCGCGACCGCCTGGCCGGTAAAAGCATCAGAAAAGATAAGACTGAGAGATGGAAATATTCGATCAGCATGGAGTAAAATAATAAACAGGGAGGTACCTCCGTATAAAAACACCATTCCCGGAACCAAACGGGCAGCAACGGATCCGATTCGCTTAATTCCACCAATCACCACCAAACCCACCACTACGGCAAGAAATAAGCCGAACAGGGCATTTCCCATCTGCCTTGTATCCTCTGAACCTACAAACCAGCCCTGCGGTTCGAAAAACATGGTGTTCATAATCTGGGTCAATTGATTGGACTGCAACAGGGGCAGACAGCCAAACATCCCGCATCCGGCAAACAAGATAGCCAGGGGTTTCCACTTCTCACCAAGTCCTTCCCGTATAAAATACATTGGCCCCCCCTGCTCTACCCCGTTTTCATCCTTTCCCCGATACATCACTGCCAGCGAACAGGTGTAGAACTTGGTGGCCATTCCGAGCAGGGCACAGATCCACATCCAGAATAAGGCTCCTGGCCCGCCCTGGGTAATGGCAACCGCCACGCCCGCCACATTGCCCATCCCGACCGTACCGGACAACGCACTGCAAAGAGCCTGAAAATGACTCACCTCCCCGGGTGCCTCCTTCTCTACATTTTTGCCCAGCAGTAAGGCCAGTCCATGACCCAAATAGCGAAAAGGAGAAAAACGGGAAAATACTGCAAAGAAAAATCCTCCACCCAACAAAAGGTAGAGCAAATTCCCCCAGAGCCATCCCGAGAATGAAGATAAAAATTCTGCCATTTATGTGAATAAGTTGCAGGAAATCGCCGATGGGTCACGCAGGAAATGCAGTTAGCCCTTCGATTACTGACTCAGAGTGAATCACCGCGGGCCTTCCGCCCTCGGGATCACAAGGGTGGTGTAGGTGCGTAGTGTTTGTCATTGCGAGGAGGGAGCGGAAGCGGACTACGCGGCAATCCATCGGGTCTCGGAGGACGCGGGCGACTTTTCTCTTTGCTTACTGGTTCCCAGTGGATCGCCGCGGGCTTTCAGCCCTCGCGATGACAAGCGTGAAGGAGGGTGCGGATCGGTTACTGAGGACCAGTGGATCGCCACGGGATTCGCCCTCGCGATGACAAGGGTGATTAGGTGAAAGTACATGGTGTTTGTCATTGCGAGGAGGGCAGAATGGACGACGCGGCAATCCATCGTGTATCGGGGGATGCTGGGGGGTATGCGTTTGACTCTCCAATTACTGGTTCCGGAATGATGGCTTGGGGGCTAGGCCGGAATGGTGAGGGGGGGAATTGTTAGTCTTTGATTTCTTCGCCGTCCTTGTAGGTTTTGCGATATAATTCCTTCCCATTTTCATTCCACCAAATGGAAGGCCCATGCTGCTTCCCGTCCTTATAGTTTAATTGTTGCCGTTTCTGCCCGTTCTCGTACCACCAAGTAACGGGCCCATCTAAATGCTGGCCTTTCCAGTGGCGTTCCCACTTCTTCTGCCCGTTGTCGTGATAGTCAACCAACCGGTCACGCCCACACCCAAGAAAGAGCAGGGCGACAAACAGAGCAATCAGTGTAGCTTTCATCTCCAGACACAAGTAATTCCCTTTTGAAAGGTCAAGAGTCTTGCCAAGGATTAAAACGGGGAAGAGGTGTGGCTGGTATGATGAAAGTTTATGTTGAAAAAATTAACCTCTAAGTATTGCAGAAATTTTGACGAATTTCCTTCCTCATCCAACATTTCGAGCTTGTGAGGACACTGAAGTCGGCTTGAATTAAGAAGTATGATAGCACCAATTAAAAATGAAGGACCGAAAAATGTCATGGGAGAACCCTTGCAACCTTGCTGCAATAAATTGAGCACTGGATGGTACCGAAATGGCACTTGTGAAACCGACAAAAATGACGGAGGCATGCATGTGATTTGTGCCCGTATGACCACTGAATTTCTGGCCTTCAGTCAGGCAATGGGTAATGATCTTTCCACTCCCCGGCCGGAATACAACTTCCCGGGATTGAAGGAGGGGGATTGCTGGTGTTTGTGTGCCGGGCGTTGGCAGGAAGCCCTAGAAGCGGGAATCGCTCCCAAGGTAAAATTGGCCGCCTGTGAGGAATCAGCCCTGGCGGTGGTCAAGCTTCCAGATCTTCAGGCTCATCAAATGGAAGAAGGATAAGCGGATCAAAAACATTCCTCATTGGGTGAGGATGCCAACAATTACTCAGGATCTGGAAAAGGGAAAATTAGCCAACTGGCCCGGAAATCCAGAAAGCATCCGTTATACGCCTTGTAAGGAGCCTTTTTATATCCCATTTTTAGGGAAAATCAGCAAGAGACTGCAAAAAATCAATTGCGGTAAACGCCTTCTTTCATCAGAAACAGACTATCCTATCGGATGAAAGATAACTTATGCCTACGATCGAAAATGACTTATGGTACAAAATAAAAGACGGAGATTCCTCCGCCTTAGTGGATTTATACGACGGGTTTGCCGGTGCAATGTTTTCCTTATCCCTGGAAATTCTTGGCGATCGTTGGGAAGCTGAAGAGGTAATTCAAGACATTTTTGCCTTTCTTTGGCGCAAGCCTGAATCCTATGCACCGGATAAAGGGAAATTCAGCAGCTGGCTCTTGGTTTTGACCCGCAACCGAAGCATTGACCGCGTACGTTCCCGGAAAAGAAGAGTCGATCGGGGTGAATCGGATGAGATTCTCTCAGGGAGAGAGGATCAGAATGCCTCCGATGGTGCAGAACAGGCAACCGTTAGTGATGAGCGTAGTCATCTGAGGCGGGCTTTTGAAAAGCTTCCCCCCGAGCAGGTGAAAGTTTTGGAACTTTCCTATTTCAAGGGTTTAAATCATGAAGAAATTTCTGAACGTTTGGAACTCTCTCTTGGGACAGTCAAATCACGCATTCGTCTAGGAATCGAAAAACTTAGACACACCCTGGCCACCTTACGGACTTGACCATGTATGTATAGCTTAAAAACATTGATTGCCTGGCACAACCAGCCTCACAGGTTTGTATTGCTCCGTAATTCCATTAGTAAGGATTAATCTTGGAATCTCTTAAACAAAAAGCTCTTGATTACACGCTTGGTGTCTTACCCAAGGAAGATTCCCTTCTTTTCGAAGCACGATTGGAAGAAGATGATGATGTCCGTAAGTTTTTAGTCGAAGCGCAGGAGGACTGCGCAAGTCTTTCGATGACTGCGGCTCCTGCCTCCTTAAGCAATGAAGTTCGTTCGAGGGTCATGGAATATTGCGAGCCCAAGATGGATTTTGATCCCTTCCTTAGCACTGACGACATTTCCCGACTGCGCAACAACTTCTCCTTTTCCATGAATCGTTATCAAGGAGGGGATGCCTCGGTCGACATTAACGACATTCAACAGGGAGCCATCAAAAACGAAGTTCTTGCCAGTTATGATCATTTACAGAATCTTCTCCCTCTGATTTCGGGTAATTCCAAAGCAGCTGCCGGAGAATTTGACGACCTTCAATCCGTTCTCCGCTCAAAGCCATCCCTGAGCCAAGGAGTTGATCAAATTCTGGGACATAATCTTAAGAGTGAAAATCCGGTCTCCCGTTCCGTATTGCGTACTGCCCTTGCCACTCTCCCTTCGCTCTCTTTCTTTTCGGACCGTTTGCGGGAGAATAAGGCAAACCTAGCGGATACCCGCAGGATGTTTTACCTTTGCCGCGATCAATTAAAAATTATGAGAGCATCTTTTAAAGACCTTGATCCGGAAGGCTTGGTCGAAGATGAAAAACTCCGATTACACGGAGCGGGACTTTTGCAAACCAAATGGTGGGGAGCCGAGCATGCATATTTCTCGTCAAAGGGTCAGGTAAAATGTGGCCATTTCTTTGACGGCCCCGTGACCGAAAGATGTATTGAATTTGCCGAATACGATGCGAATATGTATTGTTTGGCCAATCTGCTTGCTCCCCGGTCCTCCACGGGTGATTTTCACATGGAGCTCCTCAAAGATGCCATTCCCGGAGCAACCCTCGCCGTGGCCACCGCTAAGATGTCAGATCATGAACACAGATCCCTACGAGAAATAACCTCAGGATCTTCGGTGATATCAGGCATGGCATTGCAAGACTATTATCTGTGGAAACTGATTGAAGATTCCATGTTACGGGGTCACCAGTCCACGGATCTCAAAGACCTGCAGGAAAGAAAGATTTATGGCATCAACAGAATCAAAGACTTTACCTACCTTTGGTTTGCCTGGCCCGCGGTCTTATAAAGCCAATTCGGAGCGGATGCTTCCACTGAAAATCCCCGACAGTAATGAGCTATGACCGGTGGAACCTGAGGCTCGGGCAGCCCAAAAGCTTCAAACAAACCTCCCCGATATTCAGCACTTTTTAATCTCACCGCATCATAGGGACGATGCCTGACCTGAGCAGAACTTGATTTGCTTCCTGCCATTCTTCTTGCCCAAAACCGGTACCGTTCAAGTAAAAACTGATCGAGCGGTCCCCGGGCAATCCTTGATGAACCGGCGGATTTATCCAACTGAGCACCAAATCTGGCAGGTATCTTTCTGAATATCCAATGAGTGGTCGATTCATAAAAGAGGGCACGAGCGGTTAAAGTTCTGTTTATATGGGCTGAACGATAGTCGAGTCCGTAGAGAATGCGCGCACCGAACACCGCAAATATATCCGTTGAATCCAAGGAATAAAACCAGACCCCTCTTTTCCCATCCGCCCTTTTTACATAAGTTCTCAGGTTTACCTCATCAAATTCTCCCCATGGAATCCAACGAACGGGATGTATCCGTAATCCAGACAGATGAAAACCAACCACGCTGGTCCATGCCTGTCCTTCAAAAAGATCCAAGTCCAGATCATCAGGGATGGTGGAGCGAAGAATTTCCTGCGAAACGGGCCAGTGAAGGAGAAGCAGATCACTCCAACGCTGCACCATGAATTTATCCAAAAAAGTTTGGATCATTGGGTATTGCCAAAAATTTCCTCCATTTTCACCCTTCGGTAGTGAAAAATTTGGCGAAGGGTTCTTCCTACATAAAGGGCATTTGCCAGCAAGCCGATTGGACCAAATGGAACGAGGTAACGGATATCATCAGTCATTCGGGTACCTTCATCGGTATCTTCCAATTTATGAGTATGCAACCACAACTTGTAAGGACCCACGCGTTGCTCATCCATAAATGAAAATCCCTCCTCCACATATTTTATTTCAGTGAGCCAGCTCGACCAGCCAAGCAGCGGGACTTTCACCCGATACTCCAGAAGCAGTCCCGCAAAGGTTTTTTCCGGTGGTTCCCCGATAATTTCGAAAGCCATTTCCGGAGGAGTAATCTTGTTCAGGTTTTGGGGAACCGAAATAAATTCCCAGAGAATTTCCCGATCGACTGGCAGGGTTTGTGTCTGTTTCAAATGGTGCACAGGTTTTTTCCTATTAGTCTTTTCTCTGTAGAGCAACCTCCCCTTGACCAAGGTGTGGGCGCCGACTAATAAGAATAGATGAAAAGTAGTATTAGTCTCGCGTTTTTCTTACTCATATTGTCATGCATTATGATGAAGGCCCAGGAAGGTATGTCTGATCTGGCTTCCATTCGCTTGGCTTATGAAAGCGGTTCAGATCGGGAAATCAAAGGGACCAATGCTGAAATTGGTTATAATCAATGGGAAATTCGTACCCCGGTCTTTTTCAAGGAGGCCGGAGACTGGAAATTTGCCGCCGGGGTTCGTTACCAGTCAACGGATCTTGATTTCACCGATCCCATGGAACTCGATGAGGATAGACTGCACTCCCTGGATCTCCCCTTTTTTCTCAGTAAAAAAAGCAGTGACACCTTGGACTGGCTATTTCTTTTCAATCCCACCCTGGCTGGTGATTATGAAAATACGGACAAGGATGCCTTTAATTTTCTGACCATTGGCGGGGCGAAATGGAAGCAGTCTGACCATTTGCAATGGATTTTCGGAGCCCTTTACACCACGGGTATCGGTGACGATTTATTTGTGCCGGCACTTGGATTGATTTGGGAACCGTCTGACCGGTCAAGCCTCGTTATTGCCGGACCGATCATCCGATACAATTACCAACTCTCGGATTACCTGGCACTCAAGCTGGGAGGACAATTTGTGGGCAACCGATGGAACACGGAAGCTACCTACGGAGGCATACTGGAAGAACGAAACCTTAGGTATCGTTCCTACCGAATTTCTGTAAACCTGCAATGGAGCTTTGATGATGATCACTCGGTTTTTGCGGGTGCAGGGTATGATTTTGCCGGAGAACTGGAAATTGAATCAACCGGGTCCATTCGGGATCGTGATGTGAAAAGTGGGGGTGTTTTTGAAATCGGATATCAATACCAATTCTAAGTATAAACAGTTTCTCCAATAATGGCAGCGGCAGCGTCCCAGCCGGACATGGCCGCCTTTTCTATTCTTTCCCCGCCAAACCCATCACCGGCAAGGGTGATGCCCCTTGGGGAGGAATGCCAGTGAGTTGCTCCAAAAGTAACCACCGGTTTGGCGAATCCCCACCGATGGGATGACCAGGACATTATTTTTACATTCAGATTCTCCTCAGCAATCGAAAGTAAGGAAGGAACCCTCTCGGAATCCGAAGCATTCCAAAATTTTTGCGAGTATTCATCCGAGGCATGAATGGTACAAGCCGGTTTTTGGGAGATTCCTTTAACCTGATTATCCGAAATCCAATCAATCTCGGGAACAGGGTGAGTGAGCGTGCCAGGAGACTCCAAGGATGAGGGTCGGTCCATAATTCCCAATACGGCGAGGCATCGAGTGTGCCGAATGGATCGAAGACGAATCATGGTATCCTCATCCAACTCGTAATCACTTCTTTGGAAAAGCTCCAGTAATTGTATGGATGGTATGGTGAGGACCAAATGATCCGCTTCCAGTGTCCGCTGCCCGTCGTCTTTTGGGTGTAAAGTCCAGATGTTCTCCTTTTGCTCAATCCTCTGAAGAAAAAAAGAAGTCTCCACCGTGAACTCTTTGGCCAGAATCTTGGTCGGAGAGGTCATGCCCTCAGAACCCCGGTATCTTTGCCCCTTGGGGACATCCGGTCTTCCCGGAATATGATCGTACCATGGAATCACTGCTTTTTCATTCTGCCAAAGAGATAAAAGTTCTACCATTCTTGGATCCCTGACCGTGAAGAACTGCGCGCCGTGATCAATTTTTGCCCCCTCCATCCTACGGGTTGCCATTCGACCACCCACACCCCTGCCCTTTTCCACAAGGGTCACATCATGCCCCTCTTTGGCAAGTTTCCATGCACACACCGATCCGGATATGCCTGCCCCGATCACAACAATTTTCATTCCCGTTACTTTATCGCAAATGAAAAATATTGAAAGAACTACCGTCCAATGAATTCTTGGAAGAAGAGAAGAACACCGATAAAAAAGATTTATGATATATAAATACCGACCTGCCCATCAACGAGGAACCGCGGAGCATGGCTGGCTCCATGCACGATTCACTTTCTCTTTTGCCAACTATTACGATCCTGATCACTGCGGATTTCATTCATTACAGGTCATGAATAATGATGTCATTGAACCAGGAGGTGGGTTTCCAACCCATTCGCATCGGGATGCCGAAATTTTCACCTATGTACTGTCCGGACGACTGGAGCACCGGGACAGTATGGGTAACGGGTCAGTGATGGAGGCGGGAGACCTACAATACATGAGTGCCGGAGAGGGTGTGCAACATAGCGAATTCAATCCATCCGATTCTGAAAAGACTGAGCTATACCAAATTTGGATGCGGCCAAATCAGGGAGGTGGAAAGCCTAGATATGCTCAAAAGAAATTATCCACTGAAAATTTTGCCAATAACAAGAAGCTGCTTTTTTCGGGGGACGGACGGGGTGATTCCATTGAAATTCGTCAAGATGCAGAAGTGTCCATGGTTCGACTGCAAGCTGGAGAAAATTTCAAATGGAAGCCAAACCCCGGATTACCCAATCTTTGGATTCAACTGATTGAGGGAGAAACCATGGTCAATGAACAGAAACTTCATAAAGCGGATGGTCTGGGGATTGAAGATGCGGATAAAGAATTAAGCTTTGATGCTTCAGCAAATAGTAAATTTCTTATTTTTAACTTAGTGTAAACCTAAATCATTAATTTCTAGCACTATTTTAATTGATCTATACGCTCATTTATTAAAAGGTAGTTTACATGGTATTTATTACTGATCCACCATCTGAATATCACGAAATAGTCGATAGCCTTGCCGGAGAGCTCCCAAGCATCCCCCTCATAATGAACGACTTGATGAAGATTATTTCTGATACCAACGCAGCACTGTTTGCTATTCGTGATATTTTGAAAAATGATAAATCGATATTTTCAAAAATTTTAAAATTCGCCAATAACTTGGAAATGCGTCAGGGTTCTGCGGAAAGGATAACCTGTATTTCCATTGCAATCCAAAGGCTTGGGTTGGAGAAAGTTAAAAAAATTGCCCTGAATACCTCTGTTTTTGAGATATTTAAGGAGCTTGAAAATAACTCAGGTTTCAATCTTGAAGAGTTTTGGAAACACAGCTGTGGAGTTGCCATTGCTTCGGAATCTCTCGCAGAAAGGTTCGAGCTAAAACATTGTGATCAGGCTTATTCTTGTGGATTACTGCATGACTTGGGAAAAGTCGCCAAAATAAAATTTTCACTCAAGAGATTCCTTCGGGAAATAAGACATACGAGTAGATATAACTGCTCTTTGGATACCACGGAAAAGAAACTCAATACCCTAGGGCATGATAAGCTCGGTGCGCTGATCATAAAAAAATGGTCAATTTCTCCTGTTATTGAATGCACAACTCGATGGCATCATACTCTTAACAAAGAAAAAAGATTAGAGCTTGAAGATCCCAACCTCCACAAGCTTACTGATATCATAATTTTGGCAAACCATATTATTAAAGAACTAAATTTTGGTAACAGCGGATGCTCATTTAAATTCCAACTAGATTCAGACTTTCTGAGACGCAGAAAAATCGATGGTCAGGAATTTGAGAAATGTAAGGAAGTGGTGCTGGATGCCTTGGATGCGGAGGCCGAGCACTTGGCCCTATTTTCAAAGGAATAGATTTCGGATAGATTGAGGGGTTCTATGCAAATTTCTCTTCCAGATGCCGAACTACAAATGTTTGCTCAACACTTTCCGATTGAGATTGCTGAAAAATTATTCCATGGCCTCAAGGAAAATATCCCATGGGTGCAAAACAGGATCAAGTTTTACGGGAAGGAAAGCCTGGTTCCTCGTCTCGAATCCTGGCATGGGGACATGGGAATGTCGTACTCCTACTCGGGTATTCAAATGATAGCAAAACCATGGACGGACGAACTCCTAGAAATCAAAAAATCCATCGAACCGATCGCTGGGATTTCCTTTAATTCAGTTTTAATCAATTACTACCGGAATGGGAAAGACCGGGTCGCATGGCATAGTGATGATGAAAAAGAACTGGGTAAAAACCCGGTGATCGCCTCCGTGAGTTTGGGAGCGGAAAGAAAATTCAAATTCAGGCATAAAAAATATAAAGCCAACCAACTGAAACATGAAATATTATTACAAAATGGCAGTCTTCTTTTAATGAGCGGTCCCACCCAGCATCATTGGCTGCATGAGATTCCCCGCACTGCAAAACCGATTGGCCCCCGTATTAATCTGACCTTCCGCGTTATCAAAACTTGATTTTATAATTCCAAAAAAATGACAGACCTCCGGTTTTCTGCCATCGCTTCCGGGAAAGAAAAGTTTCTAGTTGATCTAAACCCACTTATGAAACGATGAATAGGTTATTGAAATTTATACTCTCCATCGCCTCAACAATGCTTTCCTTGAGTTTGTTTGCGTACGAAAACATGCATGACAAAACACCGGTGGGTAAAATTGTTGTTTTGGAACTTCCTGAGCGAATGGCGATGGAGGCATCTACGAACAAATCATACTTTAGTGAAAACAACGGGCTGTTTCGAAAATTATTCCGTTACATCAACCAAAATGATATTTCCATGACTACCCCTGTGGAAGCGGACATAAATCCGGGCAAAATGAGATTTTTTGTTGGGAGTAAAGATCTTTCCAGAAAAATTGAATCTTCGGATCAGGTTCAGATACGCAAAATTCCTCCCCGTAAGGTTGTCTCGATCGGTATCCGTGGAAGCTATTCTGAAAAAAAATTTCTGGATAATGTAAGTCGGCTTACCCAGTGGCTTGATCAAAATACCACTTTTGAGCCCGACGGGGCACCTTATGGCGTCTACTGGAACGGGCCCTTTATTCCTGGTCTATTCAAAAGATCAGAAATTCACATTCCCATACGGCGGATTAAAATTCAACCAACCAACATTCCATCTCAACCTAAATCACCGAAACAACCATGAAGACACTTATTTTTCTTCTTAATCTTGCAATCATTATGACAGCCACCGCAAAATCCATTTACGACCACGACCTGAAATCAATTGACGGAGAATCCACCACTCTTGCCGAGCATAAGGGTAAAGTCATTCTAATGGTAAATGTCGCTTCCCGTTGCGGGTTTACCCGTCAATACAAGGGACTTGAGGAACTATACGATAAATACAAGGACCAAGGCTTGGTTGTTTGCGGTTTTCCCTGCAACCAGTTTGGAGGACAGGAACCAGGTTCCGAATCTGAAATCAAGGAATTTTGCTCCACTAAGTACGGTGTCAGCTTCCCCATGTATTCCAAGATCAATGTGAACGGACCAAATCGCCATCCAATCTACAAAGACATCATTGGTGAGAACGGACCACTCAAGGGAAATGTTAAATGGAATTTTGGAAAAATCCTTGTGGGTAAGGACGGCAATCCCATTGACCGTTTTGGCAGCATGACCTCTCCGACTTCCAGAAAGTTAATCAAGGCAATCGAAGAAGCTCTCCAGGGATAAAAAAATTTCGTAAATTTCTTTTCCCATCACTTGCCCTGCTTCTGCTTAGCGGATGCATAAGTATGGAATGGCGAGGTGGAATGATACCCCACTTGGACTTATCCAGTAGCAATCCAAGGAGTGAGGATCCACCACGCGATTTTTACAGACCACCATTGCGGGACCTATCCGCCAACTGGAATCAATTCCGCGGGCCAAAAAGAAATGGTCACATTCCAGCTCAAACCATTTCCATCGATTGGACCAAACCAGCAAAGGAAAGATGGTCCACCACCTGCGGACTTGGGCATTCCTCGATCGTAACCTCCGGGAAACTCGTGGTCACCATGGAGCAGGAGCAGGGACAAGAACTGTTGACTGCCAGAAGTTTAGAGGATGGTACGCAAGTTTGGAGGGTGGCAGAAAACACAAAATGGCATGATATGTTTAGCGGTACGGGTCCGCGGTCAACCCCCACATTGTACAAGGGGAAAATCTATGCCCTTTTTACCAGCGGTCGGTTATGCCGTGTGGATGCAAACACGGGGAAAGTGGAATGGAATATTCCTGTTATCCCCGATGATTATGAATTTCCTGAATGGGGTCTTTCCATCTCTCCGCTGATTTGGAATAATATGATCATCCTAAGTTTGGGTGGTGAATCGGCAGCGGCAAGGGCATATTCAATTGAAACGGGAAAACAACTCTGGAAATCTCAACTGGTCGGTAAGGGTGTCTACCTATCCCCGGAAATCCTCCGCCTCCTTGGCGAAGACCATTTGCTCGTCTCCGTTGTGGGAAAGATCGTTTCCCTGGATCCCAGAAACGGTAAAACCCTTTGGGAAAAACCTTGGAAGATTTTCATAAACAATGTACAGATCGCACAGCCTATTCCGGTCTCATCCAATTCCTTCGTGCTCGCTGCTGGTTATGGGAAAGGGGCGGAATGTTTTATTGTCGCCCGCGAACCAGGCAGTGTAAAGTATCGCGTCGAATCCTCTTGGACATCCAAAAACTTAAAGGCCAAATTTTCCAACCCCGTGTTCAAGAATGGGTATATTTACGGATTCAGTGAAAATCTACTGGTTTGTTTGGAAGCGAAAACGGGTAAATTGATGTGGCGGGGAAAGAAGTACAGCTATGGAAGAATCCTGCTGCTTGATCAAAAACTATTGATTCTTGGACATTCCGGCGTGCTTTCAGTGATCGATGCATCCCCGGAAAAATTCCGCGAAGTTTCCTCCCGTCAACTCCTTGGCAATGCCCGTTGCTGGAACGGACCCGCCTTTGTCAATGGCTACCTGCTGGCCCGTAACGGCGAGCAAATTGCCTGTTTTGACTTCGGCAAATAGGAAAAAAACTTTCACTTATCTAACTAATGGGAGGTCATCCCAATGGGTGGTGTAGCGGGGGGTACGCATTTCCCGGCGCATTCGCCACTGTTTGCCAATCCCCTGACCTCCCCAAAAGGCTCCACCCCCACCATAGCGGGACGCGGCTTCTTCCACCGCATTGACAAAATCCTGACGACGCGGACTGCCATGCTCTTCGAAAAGTAAACCCTGACGGGAAGCCGATGAAACCAGATCCAGCAGAATCACCCCCGCTTTTTTGTAGGCATATCCGGAACGGTACATATCCCGCAGCATCTTTTTGGCATTTTGAACGATCCGGATGGGATCATCGGTTGGCTCATCAAGACCGAGAACCCGCGAATTGGAATATTGGGGCTGATCTTCCCGAAAACGGTTGGTCATGATGAACACCTGTAAACCGGAAGCAAGTGAGCCTTCCGAACGGACCTTCCGGGTGGCTCGGATAGCATAGTTGGCCACGGCTTCTTCGAGTTCTTCCAGTTCCATGACTGGTTTGCCAAAGGAGCGGGAGGAACAGGTATTCTTGCGGGGGGGCGAAATCTCCTCCATTTCCAGGCAGGATATTCCCCCCAGTTCACGCTGTGTACGCTCCAAAGTCACCCCCCCAATTGCCCGAATGGAGGGCGAAGGAGCCCGGGCAAACTGCCAGGCATTGAGGAGGCCGATTCGCCGCAAACGAACACTCAATCTTCGCCCGATTCCCCAGACATCCTCAATCGCAATCCGTTCCAATGCCTCGCGGTCATCTTTTGCAACAAGCTGACAACCGATTCCCTGCTTTTTGGCTAGACGATTGGCCGCCTTGGCCAGGGTCTTGGTGGACCCCAGTCCCACCGATATCGGGATGCCGGTCCACTGTTTGACCTGATCACGCATCTGTATACTCAGCCGGAGTGGATTCGGTACGCCGGTTAAATCAAGAAAAGACTCATCAATCGAATAAACTTCCAGTTCCGGGGCAAAATGGGCAAGCACCGAGACCACCCGGCTCGACATATCCCCGTAGAGCTCGTAATTCGAAGACAGGACGACTACGCCATTTCCTTCACAAAGTTTCCGAATCTGATGATACGGGGCACCCATGGGAATGCCAATGGCCTTGGCTTCATTCGAACGGGCAACTGCACAACCGTCGTTATTCGAAAGTACAATCACCGGGCGTTTTTCCAGCGAGGGCCGGAAAACCCGCTCGCAGGAAACATAAAAATTATTGCAGTCCGCCAGAGCAATCACAGGGAGTGGACCACATTCGTGACCACTCCCCATAAATGGGTATCATCCTGTTCCTGAAAATCTATGGGGGGGTAGTCGGGGTTTTCGGGTATAAGCCAGGTTCGGCCTTTGGCTTGGCGGAGCCTTTTTACGGTTAGCTCTCCGTTAATTGAAACAATCACCACCTTGCCATTGGTGGCTTCCAGGCTGCGGTCAACCACCAGCAGATCACCATCATGAATCCCCGCCCCAATCATTGAATCCCCCCGGGCTCGCACAAAAAAAGTGGCGGTGGGTTCGCGTACGAGATGAGCATTCAAATCAAGAACCCCTTCGGCATAATCATCAGCCGGTGAGGGAAATCCGGCGGGCACTTCATTTCCATAGAGGGGAATCCCATCTTCACGCTCGCGGACAAAGCGAAGCACGCGATCAATTTTACTCACGGGAATACGCACCGGTTTGGTGGGCTCTCCGTAGTGATTGGTACCCTTGGGGCGACCGGCACCCATTCTTTTTCCTCCGCGGTTCATCATGACCTTTTGAATGTTGTTACATTATTCAAAAAAGGCAAGAGAAGGATAAAGTAATAACTTGATCTAATCTGAAGAATTCTACGATCTATCAATGTGGATTCAACCAGTAAATCAAATACCACCAACCACCTGATCATTGGGGCCTCCCGCGGGATCGGCCGTGCACTGGTGGATTTATCAGTTCAAGCAGGTCACCAGGTCTACGCTCTTTCAAGAAGCATTCCCGAAAATAAACCCGAGTCGTGTCAGTGGATCACCGCCAGTGCCACCGACCCGGCGAGCTATCTCAACTCCCTGCCTGAAACCCTTCATGCCCTGACCTTCTGCCCGGGTAAAGTCATTCTTGGTCCGATCAAACGCCTCAAAACGGAACAAATGCTGGAAGCTTATCAAACCAGTGTGCTTGATGCCTTCACCGCGATTCAAGCCTTGTTGCCCCGTTTGGATGGATCAATTGCCCTGCTCTCATCAGTGGCTGCCCGCACCGGCCTGCCCAACCACTGTGCCATCTCCGCAGCCAAATCGGCATTGGAAGGGTTTGCGATCGCATTGGCCGCTGATCTTGCACCCAAGGTAAGGGTGAATGTGGTGGCCCCTACCCTGACTCCCACAGAAATGGGAACCGCGATGGTGGGCGGAGAAAAAATGCTGCCCATGATCGAAGGCAGGCATCCCTTAAAGAAAATCCCTGAAGTGGAAGAGATCGCATCCACCCTTGCCTTCCTTCATTCCGATGCAGCCACATCCATCACCGGACAGATTCTCAAGGTGGATGCCGGACTCTCCATGTTGCGGTTGAATCCATGATTGCAGAAAATTCCTCCGGGTCTACTGCTGTCGTTTGGTTCCGCAAGGATCTTCGCCTGATGGACAACCCGTCCCTGCACGCCGCGGTTTCAGGAGGCTATAAGATTTTACCTGTTTTTATCTGGAATCCGGAGGAAGGGGGCCAATGGAGTCCTGGTTCCGCCTCCCGATGGTGGATTCACCACGCCTTGAAAAGCCTCGGTACGGACATCCGCAAATTAGGTGGTGAGCTCATTATCGCGATGGGAAAAGCGGGCGAACTGATTCCACAAATTGCCAAGGATCATGGTGCAGAAAAGGTGTTCTACGGAAGGACTTATGATCCGCCCGGCTTATCCACTCAGGAGAAAGTTGAAGATGCCCTGGATCGGGCGGGAATTGACGCCGAATCTTTCAATGCCTCCCTGCTCCAGGAACCCTGGGAGACCAAGAACGGATCTGGAAACCCCTTTCAGGTATTCACTCCTTACTGGAGAAAGTCCCGTCCCATCATCTACAGGCAACCGGTCGACTACGACCCAACCATTTTGCGTTTTAATTCTTCGCCTACCCCAAAACTATCCCTCGATGATCTCAATCTATTACCGGCTTACGGTTGGCATCAAAAACTGGAAGATCATTGGACGGTCTCCGAATCCGCTGCCCATGCCCAGCTGGAAAGAACCGTGAATGAAGTTACTCATTCGTACTCGACCCGACGAAATAATCCCTCCGTCGACGGCACTTCCAGGCTCTCCCCATATCTCGCCTGGGGTCTGATCAGCCCGCGTCAAATCTGTCAAAGTGTCCTTCAGGCAGACAATCAGGGTAGTCATCGTGGGGAAAATAAATTTCTGGTCGAGATCGGATGGCGTGAATTTTCATATCATTTGCTTTATCATTATCCATCAATCCCTGACCAGCCTTTACGCCCCAAGTATGCAGCCTTTCCCTGGCTTGACGACCAGACCAACCTTGAGCGGTGGCAACTTGGCAACACCGGATACCCGATGGTCGATGCCGGCATGCGTCAACTCTACGAAACCGGTTGGATGCACAACCGGGTGCGGATGGTGGTTGCATCCTTTTTGGTAAAACATCTCTTAATTTCATGGACGGAAGGTGCCCGCTGGTTCTGGGACACCTTGGTCGATGCCGACCTCGCCAGCAATACCCAGGGCTGGCAGTGGGCAGCCGGATGCGGTGCAGATGCCGCTCCCTATTTTCGTATTTTTAATCCCATTACTCAGGGCGAAAAATTCGATGCCCGTGGAGCATATGCCAAAAGATGGATTCCTCCACTTGAAAATCTTCCCTCCAAATATGTTTTTAAACCCTGGGAAGCTCCCGCTTCCATGCTCGAAGAGAACGGGGTTGATTTGGGAGGCAATTACCCGGAACCCTGCATCGACCATTCTGAGGGGCGGGCCCGTGCCCTGGCTGCCCTGGCCACCCTTAAGACTGCGTAGCCCTCTAACTTTCTTACCCCTTTCCGAATTTCTTCAACCACCATGAGCTCCGCCATAGTTTGGTTCCGCAAATGTCTTCGACTCCATGACAATCCCGCTCTGTGCGAAATCATCAACGATGATCAGATCACATCCATGCTACCGATTTTTATTTTGGATCCGGAGATATTCGGTGTTCAATTTGAAAAATACGGTAACAACCGTTTGCGTTTTCTCTGCGAAAATCTCGATGATTTAAATTCCCGGATTAAATCCAAGTCTGACAATTCCCTGATCATATTCTGGGGTTCTCCTCAAGATGCGATCCAATCCTTGAAGTCCATCCTTGGCGATCATCTCAAATTACTTTCTTCGGACTATTGCTCTGAACCCCATGGTCGCAAGATTTCGGAGCTTCTCACAAAAGATTCCAGCATTCAATCCCATTTTCATCCAGCCACCCATACCCTCTTGGATCTTGATAAAACCCTTTCGCAACCAGGATTTAAGAACCCAAAATCGATGAAGGATATTGAGAAAGTTTTTGCTCTCACGTATCCCAGAGATGCTGAAGGTTTCTACAAAATCCCCCATCCACTTGCTGAACCAGCAAATCTAAAAAATTCCCCCGAAGGCTTCTCCCTGAAGAAAGTCTCCAGTCATTTTGCCGGCGAGGTTCATTCAGTAAATTCTTTGAAAAATAAATTCTCCGATCTCGGATTCCTCAAAACCACTGCTGAAAATTTTTATTTCAGGGGCGGAGAAACTGAGGCTCTTGCCCGTCTCGAGCGCAAGGTTTCCTCCAGGCAGGATTTCGTCAATTCATTCAGAAAGCCCAAAACAACTTCCACCAATTTGCCTGAAAACCCTATGGAACCGAGTACTACGGGTTTGTCCCCATACATTGCAACGGGGTCCTTATCCGTAAAACGGTTGTGGATGGAAGTCGAGAGGGCCAACCGAGAAGGCCCACATTCGGGCCCGCCTGAATCACTCCATGGACAGCTTCTTTTTCGGGAAATGTTTTATCTCCTCTCCTTGTCGGTACCCAATTGGGATTCCGATCAGGACAATACCATGTGTAAGAAAATAAAATGGGGAGAAAAGGACGATACTAAATTGTCAGCCTGGAAGGATGGTCAAACGGGATTCCCTCTTTTGGATGCGTTAATGCGCCAATTAGACTCGACTGGATGGATGCATCACCTCGGGCGCCATGCGGTGTCCTGTTTTCTAACACGCGGCCAACTTTGGCAACATTGGCAAGAAGGACGCAATGTCTTTGAACAAAAGCTCTTGGACAGTGATTGGGCCCTCAACAATGCAAACTGGTTATGGTTATCCGGGGTGGCTCCCTTTTCCATGCCTTATTTCCGGCTCTACAACCCCTGTCCGGACGGAAAATCGAGCCTCAATGTGGACGCGGTGGATGCGGGATTCATCCGGCACTGGGTACCGGAATTAAAAAACTTTCCCGTAAAATACATTTACGAACCTCATTTGGCCCCGCGGGAGGTACAGGAGCACGCCGGTTGTGTAATCGGTAAGGATTACCCCGAACCAATGGTTGATCGTAAATTGGCGGCCAAAGAAAACTTAGCCCGATTCAAAGCCAGTTTGAACTAGGTTTTGCCCCTTTCTAAAAAAGAAGCAAATTCCCATCCGCATCGCTCTTGGGTCCCGTCTCATTGCAGACCTCATCATTCATTCCGGCATATCCCCGGATCACTTCAAGGGTATCCGCTTCCTCGATTTTTTTATCCTTACGCCAGCGTTGAATTCTTGGAAATCGCAAAGCTACCCCTGATTTATGCCTCCCTGATGACTGGGCACCCTCGAAGGCAATTTCAAAAACCAGACTGGGGGTAACCCCACGAACGGGTCCAAACTTACCGGTGATATTTTTCCTCACAAATTTGTCGACTTCTTCGATCTCGTCATTACTCAATCCTGAATATGCCTTGGCCACCGTGACCAGTTTGCCGGACTCATCCCAAACCGCCAATGAATAATCCGAATAAAGATTCGCTCTTTTTCCATGCCCAAGCTGGGCACTCACCACCACCATGTCGGCCAAAAAAGGATCTACCTTCCATTTAAACCAGGAACCTCTCACCCGCCCGCTCTCATACTTTGAATCCTTTTTTTTCAGCATGAAGCCCTCCACTCCCCGGTCTCTTGATTCCTCCCTGCGAAGTTCAAGTTGCGCCCAGCTCTTTTCCTTGATCAGGGAGGATATACCAAGAGGCAAATGATCCGGTACTTTTTTCAGTAAATCTTCCAGCCTTGCTCTTCTTTTTTCCATGGGCATCGAACGTAAATCCTCACCATGAACGCGCAGTAAGTCATAAGCCTGAAAACGGACGGGCTCTTTTTTTTGAATGGATGGCCCGGGATTTTTGCGTCCAAGTCTCTTCTGCAAACGGGAAAACGAACGCAATCCCTCCCTGCCCCAGGCAAGAATTTCTCCGTCCATGCACAAGCCCGGGGGTAGATGAGGGATACATTCAAGCACTTCGGGGAAAGATTCATCCATCGACTCTTCCCCCCTCGACCATAGCATACCGGATCCCCCGACTGTGGTCAAAAGTTGGGCCCGGATACCATCCCATTTCCATTCAACCTGCCAGTCCTCAATCTTTCCAAGAGATTCCGCTTTTTCCTGAAGCGGAGAGGCGAGACAAAAGGGAAAGGGACGATTGATTCGATCCTTTGCTTCATCGGACGGGTCAAGAATGTCTTCCAACGACAGATTATCACAATTCCAGCTGCCGGATAACCTCTGGGCAATCACCGCCGGCTCCACCTTGCCCACACGGGCAAGAGCCTTGCAAAGATTGCCTTTGGAAACACCCATTCGAAAACCGCCGGTCAGGAGCTTGTGAAAGGGCAACATTTCATCCATGGCAAGATAATCCCATGCCCGGTAAAGAGTTTCTTTTCTCTCTTCGGTATCCATGGTCCGTAAAGGCATAAGAAATTTTCGGATGGTTTCGTCAAGACTGATTGGTTTGTTTACGGTATTGGAACCAGCCAGCAGGGAAACGGTTTCTGCCAGATCACCCACCCGGTCATGACATTCTTCAACCAGCCAGAGGGGCAGATTTACTCTTTCCGACAAAAAAGACCGAAGCTCGCCGGTTTTGATGGCCCCTTTAATTCGGTTCCCCGCCAAGAACCAACAGACCCAAATGGAATCCCCGGGACATGCATTTTCAAAGTAGACAACTAAACGGTCCAGACGGTCATTCGTTTTGGTCATGGAATCAAGATCATGAAAAAGAGAGGCGAATTTTTTCATTCCTCCTCCTCTCCCCGGATTCCGGCGCCGTCCAGTACCGTGCAATTTGAGCCCTGTTCCTGCAAATAGCGGGTCAGAGCATCCCCGTTTCCATGGGTCACCTTGATCTCCTCTGCTTCCGTAGCTTTAATTACCTCAAGCAGACCATCCCAGTCCGCATGATCGGAAAGGATGAACCCACGGTCAAGGTTTCTCCTCCTCCTGGCTCCGCGGACAGCCATCCACCCCGATGCAAACCCCTTGCGGGCAGACCGAAATTTACGGGTCCAGGTCGAATCCTCAACTGCAGGGGGGGCAATAATCATTGCCTGATTAAAGTCGTGATCCTGTCCTCTTTCCACTTTGATAACCGCAGGTAGTCTGGCACCGGCCCTCTCGTAGTGCTCGAGAAAAGGATAAACCGCACCGTGTACAAAAACCTGACCAAGATTGTTATCCAGTCCTGCCAAAATCCGTTGAGCTTTGCCGAGGGAGTATGCAAAAAGAAGGGAGGGCAGGCCATCCCTGGCATTTTCTGCCCACCAGTGATTGATTTGTTGATGAATCATTTGTTCAGGCTGCCATCGGTAAACGGGAAGACCAAAGGTGCACTCACTCACATATCCATGACATTTTACCAGTTCGAAAGCTTCACAAGTCTGATCAGCTTGTGGCTTGTAGTCCCCGCTAACCACCCATACTTTTCCCCTCACTTCAATCCGGATTTGAGCGGATCCCAGAATATGACCGGCAGGATGAAAGGAAACGATTGCTTCCCCAATCTTGATCTGCTTTCCAAAAGGAAGACTTTCGATTCTGCAATCCTGCCCAATTCTTAATTTTAGCAGGGGTTCACAGGTATCAGAGCAAAGATAAGAGCCGTGTCCCGGTCTGCCATGATCGCTGTGTGCATGCGTGACTACGGCCCGGGGGACATTTCCCCTGGGATCAATAAAAAAATCACCCGCCGGACAGTACAATCCTTGAATTCTTGATTCCAGAACTTCGTTTTTCAAAAAAAATGTTTGGGTGATAAGGGTACTTGGGAAGCCCTTGAGCGGGTACAGGGTCACATGAACTAATAAGACTCATAAAAATTTTTCTAATAAGCATCTATTAGGTGATCTTAGAATTACAACCTTTCGTTCTATTAACTGTTATGGCAAACACTAAATCCCACGCAACTATCCAAGACGGCAACTTAGATCCGATAGGTAGATTCATCTCTGATCGTTCACGCATGGCACCCCCTACCAAAGAGGAGTGTGACGAATTATTCATTAAAATGTCTAAAGGCAGTGATGAAGCACGTAAAGAACTCATTGAAAGACATGTTCGTCTAGTGGCTTCCATCGCCCTCAAATTTCGCCAAACCTGCGTCCCTATGGAAGACATTATGGCGGAAGGTATCCACGGTTTGGTTGTGGCCCTTGACAAGTTTGATCATACCAGAGGAATTAAACTTAGTACCTACGCTGCGTGGTGGATTCGTCAACGTATTCAGCGTTTGATCGGTAAAATGTCAAGCGCGGTCGCAGTACCGCATGATGTTTCCCAAGGAAAACGTAAAGAAAATTTGGTGCGGACTCAATTACAGGTCGATCTTGGCAGAACCCCTTCTGATGCGGAGGTAAATGAAATCTTGGGCAAGGACCGCAACCTTTCCAACCGGGTCAAGTTCGCACCTGCCAGCACTCTTTCCTTGGATGAGCCACTTGGTGAAGATTCTAACCAAACACTTTCTGACATGATGTCTGCCGAAGATGAGGTCAATCAATCCTACCGCGAAGACGGTTCTCTTTCGGACGATATGTCCGTTGCCTTAAGTTTTCTTGACCAGCGCGAAAGAAAAGTACTTTCGATGAGATTTGGCATCGGTCAAGATGATTCCATGAAGCTGGACGAAATCGCAGATGTCTTGAATGTATCGGGTGAACGAGTTCGGCAATTGGAAGCTCTTGGTCTAAGAAAATTGCGGGCAGTTCTAATGCAGAGTGGAAAACTTGATTTTCGTCAGCTAGATAAGCTTGTAGGAAAAGAATTACGTGGTAAAACCAAAATGAGTCCTCTTGAACTTTCACTCATTTTGGATTCAGCCGCGTAAATGTCAAAATCTATAGCCAAGTGGGTTCTCCCACCTCCTGAGACCTTCTCAGAACCTCCCAATTCGGGTGCACAAGTGGAGTGGTTCCGCTGCGTTCCATATTTGATTATACACGGATTGCTCTTACTTTCTTTCTGGCAACCTTTTGTTTGGCCATGTTTGTTTGTATGCATAATTTCCTATTCGGTCCGTATGTTTGCCATCACCGCGTTTTACCACCGTTATTTTTCACACCGGGCATTCAAGACCAACCGGATTGTTCAGTTCCTTGGGGCATTCACTGCATGTTGTTCCGCTCAAAGAGGACCTCTTTGGTGGGCCGCACATCACCGGCGGCATCATCGTCATTCTGACACTGATAAAGATATGCACTCACCCAAAACAAATAGTTTGTTTTGGAGCCACACCTTATGGTTTATGACCGATTATGCTGTGCCCACATTTCTGAAAGAAATTCCGGACTGGCTTAAGTTTCCCGAACTTCGTTTCATTAACCGTTATGATTGGATTCCCGTGGTAATTTGGGGCGGAGTATGCTACCAATTAGGGGAATGGACTTGGTTCAGCACGGTGACTGGGATGAATGGTATGATGACTTTTGTCTGGGGATTTGTAATTCCCACCATCCTTTTATACCATGCCACTTTTGCGGTCAATTCCCTCACCCATTTGTGGGGAAAGAAAAGGTTCGAAACCGGCGACGAAAGCAGAAACAATTCCTTGGTAGCCCTTTTTACATTCGGTGAAGGTTGGCACAACAACCACCATTTTTTTCCAGGTTCTGCCCGTCAGGGTTTTTTCAAGGGGGAATACGATCTGACATATACTGTATTGCGAATGATGTCTTTTTTCGGTTTGGTCAGCGAACTTCGTCCGGTCCCCGCCTGGGTCAAGGAAAAGGCAAAAGATCAGTAATTTCCTCATTCTCGGATGAGGATTGCAATCGTTGGATCTGGAATCTCGGGACTGATCTGTGCCCACCTGCTTGGCGAAGAAAACGAAATCACTCTATTTGAGTCTGATTCTCGTCCAGGCGGTCATGTCAACACCGTCCAAACGAAGGGACGGACCGGTATCTTTCAGGTTGACACCGGCTTCATCGTCTTCAATCGCGAAAATTACCCCAATTTTGTTCGCTTGCTTGAAAAACTCAAGGTTGTCTCTCAGCAAACACGCATGGGGTTTTCGGTACGTTCCGAAAATACCGGTATCGAATACAGTGGCGAATCCATTGTGGGGCTTTTGGGGCACTTCCGCAACCTGACCAGTCCGGGCCACTGGGGTATGGTCATGGATATTCTCAAGTTTCATAAACTTGCTGAAAACCTTTCAAATCCCGACGAAACGGTGGATCATTTCATCAAGCGCAACCGTCTGGGGAAAAGATTTCGCGATTCCTTCCTGCTTCCCCTCGGATCAGCACTTTGGTCTTGTTCGATTGATCGTTTTGGAAAATTCCCCATGGAATTCGTTACCGATTTTCTTTCAAATCATCAGATGCTCCAAGCTAACAACCGACCGGTCTGGAGGGTTATTCAGGGCGGGTCCAGGACTTATGTCGATGTGATCGTTCAAGAGTTGGGAGGGAGGCTTAAACTCGATTCCCCCGTCCGGCAAGTCAACCGGACAAAAACTGGAGTGGAACTGCATTTCCCCGACGGTTCCTCTCGATCATTTGATGAGGTAATTCTGGCCTGTCATGCGGACCAGTCCCTTCGGCTGCTGCAGCATCCTGATGCCGAAGAGACGGGCCTGCTTCGTGCATTTCCATACGAAAAGAATAACATAACCCTGCATTCGGATGATTCCGTTCTACCCAAAAGACAATCTGCCCGGGCCAGTTGGAACGCCTACCTCCCCGGATCGGGTCATGAGAGCGCCTTGGTTAGTTATGATATGAATATTCTGCAAAGCCTGCCCACCCGGGAACCATTCTGTGTGTCCCTTAATCAAGATGATCAGATCGATAACTGCAAGGAGCACGCAAGGTTTCAATATTCCCATCCCACCTACCACCCTGGCCGCAGGGAAGCACAGGCGAACCATCCAAATTTTATTCGCAGAAAAGGAATTTCACTTTGCGGCGCTTATTGGGGCTATGGTTTTCATGAAGACGGACTTACCAGCGGCCTGCGGGTCTGCAAGGCTTTCGGGGCTGAGCTTTAATGAATAGTTGCCTTTATTTCGGAAAGGTGAGCCATCACCGAAAATCGCCCAAGGTTCACAACCTCCGCTACAAGTTGTTTATGGCTCATCTGTTTCTCGACGAACTCAAGATTCTCTTCCGTAATCATTGGTTCTGGTCCGTCAATCGTTCAAATCTCGGAAGTTTTCAAAGATCTGATTATCACCGACCCGAAGTTGAATCCCTGGAACAGGCGGTGCACGAAACCATGAGTAAGCAACTGGGTGAAAAAATCTCCGGACGGGTATCAATCCTGACCCATCTCCGTACTTTTGGATATTGTTTTAACCCCGTTACTTTTTACTACCTCTGGGCGGATGATCTGAAAAAACCCCGTGCAGTGATGGCGGAAATCACCAACACGCCCTGGGGTGAAAAATATGCTCGGTGCTTTCATTGGGGTGATTCAGAAAATAAAGGAAAAAGTGTGCATGAATTTCGGAAGGAATTTCATGTTTCCCCTTTCATTGGCATGGATGTGGAATATGACTGGAGATTCCTCAATCCCGGGGAAACCAATAAGGTGGACATGTATCTACGGCAGAACAAACGAGACTTCTTTTCTGCCCATTTACACTTGAAACAAAAAGACATCTCCTCCAAAAACCTATCCTATGCCTTGTTCCGGTTCCCTTTCATGACGGTTAAAGTGTCGGCAGCCATTTACTGGAACGCCCTGCTACTCCGCCTTAAAGGTTGCCCTTTTTTTTCCCATCCCAAGCATTTGAAAGCTACGCATGACTGAACGGGCAGAAGATCAATTTGTGGGCTATCCCAAAGATACTGAAGGGAACATGGGCTTTTTTGAAAAGGCACTTTACAGGCAACTTAAGTTATCTGAAAAAGGCTGCCTTCAGCTCAAATTTTCATCCGGCCAAAAAACCTTTGGCGAAGACTATGGGGTTGGTTTACAGGCTGATTTGCGGATTCATCGAAGTGCCTTTTTTCGCAAGGCCTGCCTCGGAGGGTCCCTCGGGGTTGCCGACAGCTATACCGCTGGTGACTGGGACTCCTCTGATCTCGTCCGTTTTTTCCGATTTTTTCTGCAAAACAAGCAGGTAATGGACGGGATGGAAGGTGGCTGGGCCACCCTCTTAAATAAATGTGCCCGGTGGATCTACCTTCTCAGTCAAAAAAACACCATTCAGGGAAGCCGTAAAAATATCTCCCTCCATTACGATTTGGGTAATGATTTTTACAAGTTGATGCTCGACCCAACCATGACTTATTCCTGCGGAATCTTTGCAAGTGAAAAAACCACTCTGGAAGAGGCTTCCCTTGCCAAGTATGACCGTATTATTGATCAGTTGAAAATTGATTCAGGCCACCGGGTGCTTGAGATTGGGTGTGGTTGGGGAGGTTTTGCCGCCCGGCTTGCCCAAAGAACCGGAGCCAAGCTTACCGCCACGACCATTTCAGACGAACAATTCAAGTATGCCCGTAATCGGGTTGAAAACCTGGGCATGGCGGATCGAATCTCCATCGTAAAACAGGATTACCGCAATCTCAGCGGACATTTTGACCGCGTGGTTTCCATCGAGATGATCGAAGCGGTCGGCCACGAATACCTGCCAACCTATTTTTCCAAGATCGCTGATCTTCTAAGACCCGATGGAGCCGCCATGATACAGGCAATCACCATGCCGGATCATCGATATTCCCAGTATTGTAAGGAAGTTGATTATATTCGTACCCGCGTATTTCCGGGCAGTCATGTTCCCTCCATCTCAGCCATGGTGGAAGCCGTCGTTCAGAAATCGGACCTGCGCCCGACCAATATTTTTGATTTCGGCTATCATTATGCCCGGACTCTTCGGGAATGGCGCCTGCGTTTTCTGGAAAATGAGGACAGGATCGCCAAACTCGGATATGATGAGCAGTTCCGCCGGGCCTGGATTTATTATTTATGCTATTGCGAGGCGGGTTTTGAAGAAGGATACACCGGTGACATACACCTCCTCCTGACCAAACCAGCATGTACATTGGCCAAAGGATTTCCCTCATGAATGCCAGGTTTTCATTTCTCTTCGATATTCTAATCTTTAAGGCAGCCTGGGTCTTATGCGTTCTTGCCATCAAAACACCCATTCCTGCAATATCTCCGTACATCGGTATCTTGTTGGTCAGTGGCAGGGCCTGGATGACGGGACGGTTCCGCAACTCCCTTCCCTTCGCAGTGGTTTGTCTTTTTTTGGGGATCCTCGGGGACGCCACTCTGGTGCAACTTAATCTTTTACAATTTCCCCCCTACCCCAACATCGTGGGTAATCCATTGTGGATGATCAGCTTATGGGTATGTTTTGGCATCATGTTACGGCCCGTATTTACCTGGTTTCTTGATCAAAGTATGCGTTCGATCATCGGTTTTGCCCTTGGCGGGGTGATTGCCTATTGGTCCGGACAACAATTGGGCGTACTCGAATTTACCCATTCCTGGTTCTCGGCCATGGGCATTGCCGTGGAATGGGCGATTGCCGGACTGGCCTTTCACTTTCTCCACCTGAAATTCCCAGCAACTATTGAACATGAGCACGCTTGATCTTCTTTTATTCGGACAGTTGGGGGCTTCTGTGGTCATGGCTGTTGGGTGGGGGGTTGCCCTGGTTATTAAAAATACCTCCTATGTCGATGTCCTCTGGGCTTACGGGGTCGGCGTTCTCGGTTTATGCTTTTTGGTCATTCAATCAGACCAGTGCCATCCGGCCCGGCTTGCGGTGCTGGAAGGAATTCTTGCGGTATGGTCACTGCGTTTGGGCACCTATCTTCTCAGACGCTGTTGGGGTAAACCAGAGGATGCCCGCTACGCCTACCTGAGGGAGCACCTCGGAAAAAAGGCTAACCTGGGCTTTTTCTTTTTCTTTCAGGTGCAAGCCTTCTGGGTGGTTCTTTTCGCTTCCCCCTTTTTAATCCTGGTGCAAAACCCGGGCGATCTTGGCATATGGGACCACCTCGGTCTGATCATCTGGATCACTGGTTTTGTTGGAGTAACCCTGGCGGATAAACAATTGCGGGCCTTTAAACTTAAACATCAGGACAGCCGGAAGGAAGTATGCAACACCGGGCTATGGAAATATTCAAGGCATCCCAATTACTTTTTTGAATGGATTCTATGGCTTGGTTATATTCCGCTTGGTTTTTTTGCCGACGGTGGCCCCTGGCTCTTCCTCATTCCCCCCGTCCTTTATCTATTTCTCGTAAAAGTCACCGGGATTCCCTTCGTCGAGGCCCGTAAACTGGAAGCCAGCGGAGAGGAATACAAAAATTATGTTAAGACCACTTCCTCCTTTTTTCCGCGAACTCCCCGGAAGGCGGATTCCTAGACCATGGGCCTGACCGACACATTTATCGAACTGGCTGAACGCGGATTTGTTCCCGACTTTCTGATCCGGGCCGGAATCCGCAATCTTTGCCGTAAACGCCTTCAACAATGCCGGACTGATGATTGCGAAGTCAATGCGGAACTGGTGGAAGAATATATGCGGTCTGTGGATGAATCACCCCTTGCAGTGCTTACTGACAAAGCCAATGAACAGCATTACGAAGTGCCTGCCCTTTTTTATCACCGGGTCTTGGGAAAAAATCTCAAATACAGCTCCTGCTATTTCGAAGAACTGGTAAGCGACCTTTCCACTGCGGAGGACCGGGCTCTCGAACTGACCTCTGAACATGCGGACCTTGAGGATGGGCAGCGGATTCTTGAACTCGGGTGCGGATGGGGTTCCCTGTCCCTATGGATGGCGAAACAATTCCCCCAAGCCAGGATTATCTCAGTATCGAATTCCAATTCCCAGCGTGAATATATAATGGGACAGGCCAGGGAAAGAAAACTGACTAACCTTAAGGTGGTCACTGCGGATGTGAACACCTTTGAACCCGACCAAACTTTCGACCGGGTGGTTTCCGTGGAAATGTTTGAACATGTCCGCAACCACCGGGGTTTGTTCAAACGGATTCATGCATGGCTCAAAGAAGAAGGCAAACTCTTCACCCATGTTTTCTGCCATCGTTCCACCTCCTACCCCTTCGAAGTTGATGGCGAGGATGACTGGATGTCGAAACACTTTTTTAGCGGTGGCACCATGCCTGCGGATGAATTATTTTTACGCATCGCCGGGCCACTGGAACTGGAATCCCGCTGGCGTTGGTCCGGGCAACATTATGCCAAGACCTCGGAATGCTGGCTGGAAAACCTTGATCGTAGAAAAACCGAAGTCTTACCCATTTTCGAGAAGGAAATGAGCCCCGATGAAGCCATCAGGATGTTTCACCGCTGGCGCATCTTTTTCCTCGCCTGTGCCGAGACTTTCGGATTTGCCAAAGGGCAGGAATGGTGGGTCAGTCACTATCTGTTTCGGAAACCGTAGCTTCTTTCTTCCCGTTTCCCAAAAAGAAAACCTGAGGGTCACCCTTGCTTGTAAGCAAGGTAAACACCGCATAAATCCCACAGATTAGATTTCCTCCGAGCAGGATTGCCACCGTCATGAAAGCCTTGGCTCCGAGACAACACTCACGGTACCAGACCCAGCCGATAAAGAAAAAGAATCCCACATAGACATCGAACAGGGAAACAACCCCCCACGGATTGTCCATCAGTTCCGCTCCATCTGCCCAAAAGTCTCCTACCAGAAAACCGTAGGCCAGGGCAGCCCCCATCACAACGGTAAGGACGATCAGGTATCCAAGGGCAAATCTCTTGCCCATTTTATATTCCTCAGGCTGGTGCCAGTTCCGGCACGGTGGCGGCGGCAAGGGCCTGTTCGATATCCCCGATAATATCGTCAATATGCTCGATACCAACTGAAAGCCGCACCAGTTCAGGGGTAATCCCCCCGGCCCGCTGCTGCTCCTCATTGAGCTGGGAGTGGGTGGTGGTCGCCGGATGGATTGCCAGGCTCTTGGCATCTCCCACATTGGCGAGATGAGAAAATAGCTTCAAATTGTCGATGAATTTGGGTCCCGCTTCCGCACCCCCTTTGATACCGAAGACTACCATGGATCCACCTTTGCCATCCAGATATTTCTGATTCAGGGCATTCATCGGGTCACCTTCCAAACCGGGGAAGCGTACCCATTCAACGGAGTCATGCTCCTGCAAATACTTGGCCACCGCCAGGGAATTGTCACAATGACGCTCCATCCGTAATGGCAGGGTCTCGATTCCCTGAAGGAACTGCCAGGAATTGTCCGGGGAAATGCAGGCTCCGAGATTACGCAGGGGAACGGTGCGCATTCTTAAAATAAACGCGAGCGGGGCAAGCGGTTCGGGCAGGTCATGTCCCCAGCGGAGCCCGTGATAACTATTGTCCGGCTCGTCGTAGAGGGGAAATTTACCGTTCTTCCAGTCAAAGGTACCGGAATCAACCACGATGCCTCCGATCCCGGTTCCATGTCCGCCCAGCCATTTGGTTAACGAATGAATAACGATGGCGGCTCCATGCTCGATTGGACGGGTCAGGTATGGGGTGGAAAAGGTACTGTCCGCAATGGTGGGAATACCATGTTCAAGTCCGATGTCAGAGATCGCCGCAATATCGGCAACATCAAGGCCCGGGTTGCTTACGGTTTCGCAAAACAGAGCCTTGGTTTTATCGGTGATGGCATTGGCATAGTTGCGTGGATCCTTGGGGTCGACAAATTTTACGGTAATGCCTAGTTTGGGAAGAATATCATTAAACTGGGTGTAGGTTCCTCCGTACAGATTATTAGCCGAAATGATCTCATCCCCTTCCTGGGCCATATTGATGATCGAATAGAAGACCCCGCTGGTTCCCGAGGCCAGCCCCAGAGCCGCCGCACCCCCGTCCATCGCCGCCACTCTTTGCTCCAGAACATCGGTGGTCGGGTTCATCAGGCGGGTGTAGATATTACCCAACTCTCGCAGCCCAAAAAGATTGGCGGCATGTTCCGTGTCGTTAAAAACATAAGAGCTGGTCTTGTAGAGAGGTACGGCACAGGAGTTGGTGGTCGATTCGGGCTGGTATCCTGCATGCAGGCATTGGGTCTCAAGCTTCATGATATAAGAGGGTTAGTTTGGAGGGTTGTTATAAAAGAGATCCTATAACCTTAGAAAAAATTCGTTTCTTATCAACTCAATATCCATAAATCAATCCATGCCGACCCGACTATTTGTGTCATAATCCTTCAGCCACCGGTATCTGGCTTGGGTGCATGAGGTAGGCAAGCAGATCTCGCCTGCCTTCCCCGCTCAGGTTATCCAGCAGACCCACCGGCATGATTGAATCAGCCAATGCTTCCCTTTGGCTAATGGTGGATTTACTGACCACCAATTCTGAGTCCGGCATCCGCAGGGTCAGGGAATTCCGGTCCTGCCCGACGATCATTCCGCTAAGAATGCGTCCATCCTTCATTTCGATCACATGCATGCGGTAGTCCGCCGAAACCGCGGCATTGGGATCAACGATGTTTTCCAAGAGATAGTCCAGGTTTGATCGTCCTGAACCGGTCAGATCGGGCCCCAGTTTTCCACCCTGTCCGTAGAGCACATGACAACTGGCGCATCGTTGCTCGTAGAGGTGGCGCCCATGAGAAAGATTGGCCGCCCTGCCCGACCCGAGGATGGTAAATTCCTGCTTAAAATCCTGCTTCTTTTGGGTGAGGGCTGTGGAAGAAGTCCTTATAATCCCCCATGTTTTCTCCAGTCTTTTGTTGAGTTGGTTATCCTTCAAGGCTTTTATCTGAGAAACATGGTAGGGAGAAATCAGGGATTTGGAAATTTCGCCCGCCTCGATTCGGGCGATCAATAATCTGGCCCATGCGACCCGACCACATAGTATTTCCACCACCCTGTCCCGTTCCGGGTCCGCAAACTTTTCCAGCCGGCTGATCAGCTTTTTCCCGATTTCCATGTCTGCAAATTTGGCCAGGCCCCGGGCAGCTATTCCCCGCATTTCCGAATCATCCAGTGCCTGCACACACAGGGATTTCAAGTTTGATGCGTTCGATTCAATCAGGATGTTCAGGGTATCCCTACGAATAACGGTATCCGCCTGGGCATTCCTCACCAGTCCTTCCATCTTTTCAATCGCCCCTTTGTCTCCGAAAAGCACGCTTAGTTTCAAGACCGTTGGATTTGTCCCCAGTTTGCCCTGCACCTGATCCCATTTCTCCGGTCTGGAAAATCCGTTCATGCCAGTCACTGCCCGTTCGATTCCCGCCAGTAATGAATCCGCCCATTGGGATTGCACCCCAACCAAGTCCAACAAATCGGCGAACGCTTCAGGCTGTTCTACCGATCTCTCGGTGACGGCCCGGGCAATCCAGGTTCGTAACTTGGGCCAGTTCGTGGCCCGGGCGATACCGATCAATCCATTCAGGTCATCTTCCACCAAAGGAGTGATACCCGCCCATACCAACATCGGTAAGTTGTGGTCGCCGGCATCCTCCTGCCGTGAAGCCAAAGCCTTGCCCAATCCCCCACGGGATGGAACCGGCAATCGTTGCAGGGACGAAGCGAGGGCCAGGCGGACCAGTCCGGAATCATCCGTCTTTGCCAGGGAGATAAACTTTTTTTCTGGAGTTGGATTCTTCACCGGCAAGGCTTTCTCCCTTGTTCCGAAAAGGGTATCAATCGCCTGGTCATCAGTCATCAATCGGATCGCCCAGCTACGGATATGTTCATTCGGATCATCCAAATATTTTTCCGTATTTAATTTATTCAATGCCTGCAGACCCCACATTGCCCGTAAACGAATCGATGGTTTTGTCTTTTTATCAGCGAGGATTTCTTCGCAGACCCGGATTGTTTTCTCGTTAATACCCACTCCCTTTTCTGTAAGAGCCTGTAACCACTGACGGGCAAACCAGGCATTGGGATGTCGAATGACCGCTTCCGGATCTGCCTCTGCTTTTTCAAGCAGGGACAATTCTACCACCGGATTCTTTTGGTAATAAAATTTGTTAATTCTTCCACTCGTCCGATGCACCCCGGTATGGTCATGGCATTCTCCGGTATCACTCCAATCGAGTCCGTATATCGCCCCATCCGGACCCACGTTTACTTCCATTCCCCGGAACCATTCATTGGAATTCTCAAACACATCCGTCTCGTGCACCCCGGTATACCCACTCCCCTTCCTCTTCAGGCGTTCACGATTGAGCCTCCTCCCATGCTGGTTCCAGGTCAGCAGTCGATTCCTCCATTCACCCGGAAAATGATCCGCCTGGTAGATGGCCATCCCCACATGAGCATGCCCACCCCCAAAGTCATCCGCCGCCCCATAGCGCGACTTATGCCAGGCGAGATTGGTATCGTAATGGAAGTGATCCGCATGCTGGGACATGCGTTCGTAGATCAATGGGTTCTGGGATGCTCCACTTCCCGACTCCCGGTAATGAGCCCCGGGGATCATATGCCACATATGCCCGATCACGGTATTGATAAAAAATAATTCCCCATGCTCATCCCAGTCATGCCCCCATGGATTAACCGTACCATGGGTCAGGACCTCGACCACTTTTCTCTGCGGATGATAACGCCAGATTCCGCCGTCAATCGGATACCTTACTTCATCCGGTGTACCCGGAACCCCGATTTTCCCGGGACAGGAATGTCCACAGCGTCCATAAAGCCAGCCATCCGGTCCCCATCGTAAACCATTGGCAAAATTATGATAATTTCCCCGGGCGACATCGAACCCATCCAGCATGACTTCGGGTTCTCCATCCGGAACCAGATCCCCATCCCGATCAGGTATAAAAAGTAATTTTGGTGGACACATCAACCAGACCCCACCCTGCCCAACCTCCACACTGGTGAGCATCTGCACCTCGTCGGTAAATACCTTCCGGGTATCCGCCTGCCCATCCCCATCCGTATCGGACAGAACGATTACCCGGTCCCGCAGGCTCAGATCAAATCGTATCTTCCGGCTCCCGTAAGTATAATTTTCCGCAACCCACATCCTGCCATTTCTATCCCACGCCATAGCGATCGGATTCTGCACCATGGGCTCACTTGCCCAGACTTTTACCTTGGTTCCCTCAGGTAAAGAAAAAGCTCTTGCACCCTCCTCCGCACTCGGCGGATCTGCATCCGTGGTCGACTCAGTGTTAGGCAACTCAGGAAATTTTTCCGTCCACCCGATCGAGATTGAAAAGAAAAAAAGAAAGAATAATCGAAGCCCAGGCATCAAACTTTTTTATGATGAAGAATGGGGGTAAAGAAAGTAAAAAACACCTCCATGCTGAATTGATTTTTGGAGGCTTATTTTCGAAAAAGGTTTACAGGGAGCATAAAACTTTTCAGGCAGTTTATTTCTCAAACAGAGACCTGCTCAAACCAGACTGCCGAATAATTGACCGTAAAGTTCCCATTTTGAGCTCTTTGTGATCCGGCACCGGTACGGTAACAGTGGTGGTTTCCAGTCTCTTTTGGAGAACCAAATGGCTACCCCTTTGCCGGACCTTTGTGAATCCATTTACCTCCAATATGCCAGCTACTTCTTTTCCCGAAATTCGGGGCAATTTAGGCAAGACTGACCTCCAGGGAAGAAACTAAAGATTCCGAAGAAAGCCGTTTTTCAACCTCATCCTTGGATGCACATTCCAAAAACAACTCGACCGCTTCCTTCAAATTTATTTTTGCCCCTTCTTTGGTATCCCCCTGACTCGCAATGTCCAATTCCGGGCACAACGAAACAAACCCTTCCTCTTCTTTGGTAATTACTGCCGTGAGTTTCATGTTTTTTACCTTAACTCTCCAACCGATTTTCGTCAAACGGACAGTGCTCAAAAGAAAGAAAAAAACTATGGAAAAGTCCTACTTATTCGGATCGTAGAGTACCCGTTTTTCGTGGGTATTTAAAGTTCTGCCGAGCAAACCAAGCTGTCCATATGCATTACTTCCAAAAACATAAACCTCACCATTGGTCGTCCAGTAAATGGAATGCTCTCTGCCTGTAGATATTCCTGCCACTCCGGAATCGACAATTTTGGTCAGTTGCACACTTTCATTGTTTGCCCCAGTTCCCACCCGGCCCAATTTATTCGAGCCGGCAACCCATAGGGAACCATCCGTTTTCAGGAAAAGGCTATGCTCATGTCCTCCGGATACTGCCTGCACCCCACTGGCAAATACCATCTGAGGTGTTGCATAGTTACCAGTTCCAGCATTGTGTCCCATACGGTAGTGTGCATTATGCCCAATTGCCCAGAGAGATCCATCGGTTTTAAAAATAAATGTACCGTGATTGGAACATGCAATATCACTCACATTAGCATCGACGATTATTTGGGGAACCAATTTATTGGAAGTATTAAGATCACCTAAACGATAATCATTATTGTAACCCATTCCCCAAACAGAACCATTATTCTTTAGGAAAACGGTGTGCGATTCTCCAATTGCTACTTTGGTCACATTTTCATCAACGATTTTAACCGGTGTCAGCCGATCCGTAGTGGTTCCATCGCCCAACTGCCCGTAATTATTTCGACCAAATGTCCAAAGTGAACCGTCGGTCAACACCATTGCTGAATAGTGATCGCCAGTATCATAGGATAATACATTTCCATCCTGCACCATAATCGGACTTTCCCGATTAATAATTGAATTGTTGGCAAGTCGACCATGAGTTCCTTTTCCAAAACCAAGCAGGGACCCATTTACATCCCGGTACAAGACATGATACGAGTTGGTTTCGACCGATGAAACATTTCCATCCACCACTTTTACAGGAACGGAGGAATGACCGGCGGATCCATTCCCCAACTGTCCGTGATCTTCGTATCCGACTGACCAAAGGGAACCATTTTGATCAACGAAGTAGGACCCAGATGAGTTTGTAGCCACATCTTTAACTTTTAAATTAGGCAGCTTTTGTGGAATCTGATGAAGTAATGTTTCCCCCGTACCCAACTGGCCATAACTATTTCTACCAAAGGTTAGAATTTTTCCATCCTCCATCAGAATTATGGAATAATCTGCTCCGGCAGCCACATCCACGGCTCCACTGGATACTATCTGAACGGGATCGGAGTAGGAAGAGCCACCCGATTGTCCAAGTTGGCCATGGTAATTATGTCCACGGCCCCAAACCGATCCATCATTCTGTAGGTAAATCAAAAACCAGTGCCCAACCGCAGCTTTGGTTACTCCACTTTCAACCATTTTAAACGGAGAAAGGTAACGATGTGTTTCAGCCTTTTTTAGCATTTTATGGTGATTTCTTCCCATTCCCCAAAGGGAACCATCTGACTTCACATAAAGGGTACTATCCCAGTAGGGGGAAACATCCACCACTCCGGATGTTTCAATCTGCACAGGGGTAGGAGAATCAACTTGGGTGCCATTTCCCAATTGTCCAGAGTGATTGGCCCCAAATGTCCAGAGGGAACCGTCCTCCTTAATCACCGCGGCGTATTGTCCCTCACTAAAAACCTTCTTCACTCCCGAATCAATCACCCTGACCAGAGAGGAACGATTCTGCGTAGTTCCGTCCCCAAGTCGACCATTTGAATTTAACCCGCCAGACCAGAGGGATCCATCGGGGCGGACCACATAGACCGTACACTCACCGGCAGCAAAATCCTTGACCGGACCATCGGTTATCTTAACTGGGTTTTGGACAGTTCCTCCGATCACAGATAAGTTTCCCACTCCCCAAAGCGAACCGTCTTTTTTCAAGATCAGAGAATGTTGCACACTGGTTGCAATTCCGGCAACTTGCTCATTAATAATCCGCATAGGTATCGAGGTTGCAGTTGAAACCGAGCCAATCTCACCAAATTGATTGAGCCCCACCCCATAAGGAAATCCCATCGCATCCAAATACAGGGCGTGATGATCCCCAACAACCATCTGCACGGCTGTGGCACTAAATACATTTTATGCAATTTGTTTGGAAAAGCTCCCAAAATCATTGGAGATTACAACCTGATAATTTCCGGAGTCGGTGGTGGCATTGAGGTCGGTGATAATAAAGTCTTTACTGGTTGCTCCGGGCATCGAATTACCATTTTTCTTCCACTGGTAACGCAGATTTTGCCCACTGGCAGTTGGGGCGGACAGGGTAACGCTCTTACCCTCCAACCGATCTAAATCACTGACACTGCCCGTGGCCTTTGGTTCTAGCAGAGGTGACAGATAAGCCTTGAGAGCCGGATCGAGGCGGGACGCGGAGACCGGAGCATCAATCTGCTGACGAAGGGAGCGGGAGAGCATATCTCCGGTAATGGTGCGGTTCAGGCCGGCGAGCACATCCCGTCCGAGCATCGACTTGGTCACGGTGCGGTTGAGATCGGCCAGAATAGAGCGACTCAGTTTTTTTCTGGTGATTGAACCATCCACAACCTGGTTTGCGATTTTTGCCTCCTCCGCCACCTTAGCCCGTTCTGCCAAATCCGCTGACAATGCATGAGGTACTGAATGAATGGGCTGATCCGGGGGCAGGTGACGCAGACCCTTGCCGTCATTCAGATCCACATAAACCGAAAGAAATAAATCCTTGTGGTTTAAAAACAACTCCGGGGATATCGGGTCCATCCCCTGCCCGCCAAGCAAAACCGAATATCGCCCCTGCTTAATCGGAACCGAGATGGTGGATTGAGCATCCTTGCCGTTCCGCCAGACCGCTTTTCCATCCTCCGTATAAATAGTGAATTGAAAATTTGCCTGCCCATCAAAATTGATACCATTCAGGGATATCTTCCCGGTGTAAGGGATCGGGCTGGCATTTATAAAGCATGCAACCATTCCGAGCCAAAATAGAACCATATGGGAGATGCTTTTCATTATACTTTGCTTTAGAAATCTTGATAATTTAAGAAAAGACTCATGATCAAACCTTTTTTATATAATTTTATACTTTTAATAGCTTGCGGGAATTCGGGGTCGAAATTTTGATGGCCTGATGAAAAATACTTGCCTCGGAACCATCGTTCTTTCCCTTTTCTTTGCCTGCTTATCATTCGGACAGAACCCAAAGCCCAAGCGCGTAAATCCGATGACTCCCATCGAGGGGGTCAAAGGCCTGCCCCATGTCCTGATCATCGGGGACTCGATTAGTATCGGCTATACCCTGCCCACCCGGGCCCTGCTCCAGGGAAAAGTCAATTTGCACCGAATCCCCACCAATGGAGGGCCCACCATCAAAGGCTTGATGGAAATAGATAAGTGGCTGGGGGACAGAAAATGGGACCTGATCCATTTTAACTGGGGACTCCATGACCTGAAATTTATGGGAAAGGACGGTACCAACCTGGTACCCAAAGAAAAGGGCGGAATCGTGCAGGTTCCTCTTGCCGATTACGAAAAGAATTTGGAAAAATTAATAATCCGGATGAAAAAATCGGCCAGGCAATTGGTTTGGCGGAACACCACCCCCATTCCTCCCGGATCAAGAGCCCGTTATGTGGGAGATTCCGTTAGGTACAACGAAGCGGCAGCGAGGGTGATGAAGAAGCATAAAATTCCTACCCTTGATCTTTTTTCCCCAAGTAAGAAAAATATGAAAGACTGGATGCGAGTGGCGGATGTTCACTACTACCCCCACGGCTCAGAGGCACTCGCCAAACGGGTGGCCCAGGATATCCTTGATCGTCTTAAAAAGTAGATCCTCCACCCGCCCATCTGTGCAGGGAGCATTCCCTGCCGGGAATGACTCTTCCGATTAAAGTCTCAAGCCGGCCAGTGCAGCCTGCTTGACCACATTATCCACCGAGATCCCCAATTCGCTCAGCACCGTTCCTCCCGGGGCGGATAATCCGAAACGGTCGATCCCGACCACGACCCCTTCCAGGCCAACATATTTTCTCCAAAGATCGGAAACTCCTGCTTCCACTGCCATGCGGTGACGAAAACCCCTGGGTAAAACTGCATCGCGGTATGCGGAATCCTGTCGGTCAAATCTTTCCATGCAGGGCATGGATACGACCCGCACGGAATCGCCAAGTTTTTGGGCGGCCTCCATGGCGACGGATACCTCACTACCCGATGCCATGATGATCAGTTCCAATTCTTCGGTTTCTTTCTTGGCAATATAGCCACCCTTGAGCACGCCTTCTCGACGTTCTGAGACCGGGATTTCCGAAAGATTGGGCACTCCCTGACGGGTAAGAATTAAACCGGTGGGGCCGTTTGTTCTCTGCAGGGCGGCCACAAAGGCACCGGCTGTTTCCTCGGGATCGGCGGGGCGGATGACATCCAGGTTTGGAATGACGCGTAAGCCACTAACCGTTTCCACGGGTTGGTGGGTGGGCCCATCTTCCCCAACGGCGACGGAATCGTGCGTCCAGATGTGAAAAACGGGTAGGTTGCTCAAGGCGGCCAGGCGGACCGATGGGCGCATGTAATCAGCAAAGACCGCAAAGGTTGCCCCCGATGGACGGAAGATTCCATAATAGCCAATTCCGTTGACGATCGCTCCCATGGCATGCTCACGGATTCCGAAAAGTATATTGCGACCCGCATGATTATCAGCGGTAAAATCGCCCACTTCCTTGATATAATTCTTGGTGGATCCATGAAGATCAGCCGAACCACTGATCAAAAGGGGCACCGCTTGGGCGAGGTCATTAATGATCTGGCTGCCTGCCGCACGAGTGGCTACCTTGGCATCTTCCTCAAATACCTGCACCTTTTCCACTAAATCTGCCGGGACTTCCCGATTGAGTCCTGAGGCGAGGAGGGACGCATTTTCCGGATTGGCCGCTTGCCAGGCGGAAAAAGTCACATCCCATTGCTGGCGGCTTTCCACTTGGTGGGCTTTACGGTCTTCAAAGAAAGAACGGACTTCCCCGGACACATAAAATGTTTCCTCCGGCAACCCCAGGCCCTGACGGGCCGCTTCAGCAAATTTGGCCCCGCCCTCGCCATGACCACCGGCAGTTCCGGCAACTTCCGGGATTCCCTTGGCGATGGTTGTCTTGACTTCAATAAAGGTGGGTTTTTCAGTCTGGGCCCTGGCCTGGGCGAGGGCATCGGCAATGGCCTGCAGGTCGTGTCCGTCCTCAATCAGGATGCAATTGAACCCGTAGGCGGCAAAACGGTCGAACACACTCTCACTCTGGGAGGCATCGGCCATGGCGTCCAGGGTAACGTCATTGGAATCATAAATCAGGGTGAGGTTATGGAGAGCCAAGTGCCCGGCCAGGGAAGCAGCCTCCGCAGCCACGCCTTCCTGTAAGCATCCGTCTCCCGCCAGCACAACGACCTGATGATTGAAAATTTCATGTTCTTCGGTGTTGAAATGGGCGGCCGCCATTTTCCCTGCGATTGCCATACCCACGGCATTGCCTACTCCCTGCCCCAGTGGACCGGTGGTGCACTCGACCCCGGGGGTTTCCATGTATTCAGGATGACCGGGGGTCTTGCTGTGCAATTGGCGAAAATTCCTGATTTCCTCCATGGGGAGATCAAATCCGGCAAGATGAAGCCATCCGTAAAGGAACATACTCCCATGCCCGGCAGACAGGATAAAGCGGTCGCGATTGATCCATTGGGCATCGGATGGATCGACCTGCAGGTCGTGACCAAAAAGAACGGCCCCGACTTCCGCGGCTCCGAGGGGGAGTCCCAAGTGTCCGGAAGAACAGGCATGAATGGCGTCGATGGCCAACCCGCGGGCTTGATCGGCGGCCCTTTGAAGAATTTCCTGATTTTGCATAATAGTCAAGTGAGGTTGGGGAGCAGTAATAATTAAACCTATCCCCATACAAAGGAAATTTCGGTTTGGCGAGAATTACTTCTCTAATCCGGGGGATTGGCCGGTCCTTTTGGGAGCTTTACTCCTGGTAAATCACATCACTGGAACTCAGCTCAACCACATTTTCCCCGGGTTGGATTTCCACTTCTTTGGACCAGATCGTGACCACATTGGAAACAACATCCTTATCGATGCCAATGAGATAATATTTTTCATCTGGTTGGACCCCGCGGAGGGCGGCTTCCCCGTAAGGATCGGTGCGGGCTTTGCTTACCTTTGCCTGAAGCAGGATTGACTTTACCCCGAGGGCCACTTCGGGTGCCTGGTATGCATTTTTTTCCGCTTGGGCCCATAACGCTGCCACCGACTTTATTTCTCCGGCAATGGCAGGGTCTGATTCCAAATTTTTGAGAAGATCATTGAGGTTTTGAGTCGTGAGGTAGAACTCCGAGGCTTGGGCCGGCTCAAGTTCGCCTTCATGATTGGGTTTTTTGGCTTTGAACTTTAAGGTTGAGGAAGCTGAAGACCTGGCAGTTGATTGGGGTTTGACCACCTTGGGTGGTGCGAAAGATGTCTGAATGGGGGGAGTTGGGATGGATGACAGTAATTCATCTTTGGGTTGGACTGGTTTCAAATTCGGGGAAGACCCTTTAAAAATTTGGCGAAGCATGGAGGAGGCGGCTTCGTTCCGAAAATCAGCAAAATTCTTATTGGCAAGTATATTCCGGCCGGTTAATTCTGTGGGTTTAGCCTTTTGGGGTTCCTTTGTTATTCCCTTTTTGAGAAAGGATTGTAATTCAGCGTCGGTGGGTAGGGATTGAGGCGGAGATGCCTTTAAAAATTGAACAACCGGATCATTTTTATCCTGCAGACTATTCGAATTGGACAGGTCTGATTGTTGGGATTTTCGGAGATAGCGGATCGGATCGGATTTCGGTGCCGGAAATTTATTTTGTACGGGGAGTTTTTCAAGGGTTTCCAATGATTGAAATTGGGGGCTTGCGGAATCTAGAAGATTAAAAAAGGAAAGCTCTGACGGATAAAGAAGAGGAAAGGGGATTTCAGTAGCTTGAACTGACAAGAACCCCGAAGAATCCAAATCGTCCATGCGCAAAGGCTCCTGCATGGATGCTAGGTTTGTTGAGTCTGGAAAAGAACTTCCCCAAACAAAAGTTCCTGATATCAAATAGCTAAGCAGGAATTGTGATACGATGATGGTTGAGCTGCGTGCCATTTATACACAGTCTAGGATGAATTTTGTTTGAATGGCAAAGCTTTTCTTCTTGAAGCAAAAGCAATATAAGATTTTTTAATATAATTTGCACAACCCACAGCCTTGGTATCGCATGGAACTTTTGATATCTTTTAATCCTCAAATAATTAACTATCTTAAATGACTGATAATTCATACTCGGACATCATGATCGAGACTGAAGGTCTAAGTAAGTACTACGGCGATTTTATTGCCGTGGAAGATCTATCCTTCTCGATAAAACGCGGAGAGGTTGTCGCATTCCTCGGACCAAACGGAGCTGGCAAAAGCACCACCATGAAAATGCTTACCGGCTACCTTGCCCCGTCCAAGGGCACGGCGAAAGTTTGCGGTTTGGAAGTTGCCGACAACCGGGATGAAGTGGCCAACCGAATCGGATATTTACCCGAAAACGGCCCGCTTTACGAAGAGATGACCCCCATCAGCCTGCTAAACTTTTTTGGAGATGCCAGAAGCATCCCATCTGCAAGGAAACAGAGCCGCATTGAACAGGTGATTGACCAATGTGCCTTGCAGACCGTCTTGAATAAACCAATTGGCAAATTGTCACGGGGTTTCAGGCAGCGTGTAGGCATGGCCAATGTATTGCTCCACGAACCGGATGTGCTTATTATGGACGAACCGACCGCTGGTTTGGATCCCAACCAGGTACTCGAAGTCAGAAAAACCATCAAGGGCCTGGGTAAAACCATTTTGTTATCCACTCATATTTTGCAGGAGGTCCCCGAAGTTGCGGATCGAATCATTCTGATCAATCACGGCAGACTCATTTTTGAGGGCACCCCTGAAGAACTAAATAGTGAATCCTCACTTGACTCCTGGTTCAATCGTCAAACCATGGAAGCAGCCTAAGGTTGCGATCATTCACTCTTACCCTTTTTTACATCTTTGATTTATGAACAAGAATGCTATTATTGCTGTTTTTAAACGAAACCTTGCCTCCTATTTTGGAAGCCCGAGCGGGTATGTTTTTATTTGTGCCTTCCTGCTTGCCAGTGGATTGGCCGCTTTTTGGCCCCAGGAATTTTTTGATTCCAATCTTGCCAACCTTGACCAGCTAAACAAATACCTTCCTCTCATTCTCCTGGGCTTCATACCCGCCATCACTATGAGCGTGTGGGCAGACGAACGAAGACAGGGAACGGACGAACTCCTGCTCACTTTACCCGGGAGCGATTTTGATGTGGTTCTGGGTAAATATTTCGGAGCGGTCGCCATCTTTTCCGCTTCCATCGTTATTTCCCTTTTGGCAAACTATTATGTGCTCAGCCAGCTTGGTAGTCCCGATTTTGGACTCCTTCTTTCCACTTATGTGGGCTACTGGTTTGTGGGCCTGAGCATGCTTGCGATTGGCATGGTCGCTTCCTTCCTCACTGCCAACCTGACCGTCGCCTTCGTTCTTGGTGTCGCTTTTAATGCTCCCATCGCCCTATTGTCAGATTCCGAGTGGGGTATCTCCTACAACTTCCTTGATTTTAGCCGGGGCATCATCAGCATTTCAGGAATTGCCTTCTTTACCGGGTTAGCCATCGCCATGCTCTATCTATGTTCGATATTGATTGGTCGTCGACACTGGGTAGGCAGCACTAAAGGAACCTCGAAAATTACCCATTTTTCGATCCGGGTGGTTGCTGCCTTGGTTATCGCACTGGGACTCACCCAGTTTTTTCGTTACAATGATGTGATCCGTATAGATTCAACCGAAGAACAACTCAGTAGCCTTTCTTCCGGTTCAATCAGCGTGTTGAAAAATCTAAATTCTCAGGTCGAAATCGATGCATTTATATCCCCGGCCGAGGCCATGCCCGAACAGTATGTGCAAACCCGGATCAATTTACTGACTGCCCTGAAGGAAATTGATCGCGAAAGTAAAAATGTTCTGGTCAAGATTCATCAGATAACCCCGGAGGATAACGCATCCGTTACCGCAGAGAAATATGGCGTGGAGAATCAGAATGGGGTGAATCCGCCACTCTTTGTTCAGGAAGACGGCCGTTTCATGCCGTGGCAGAAAGATTTGTATCTTGGGCTTGTTTTCAAAGGTAACGGATCCCAGCAAACCATTCCATTCTTATACAAGGGCCTACCAGTCGAATATGAAATCATGCGTACCCTGAGTGCGGTAAGCGGCCCGGTTTCGAAAAAGAAACTCGGTGTTTTCGCCACCGATGCTCCCCTGCTGGGTACGGGCGGCATGGGCATTATGGGATTTAGTATGGGGGGAGGATCCCCGGCCTGGGAGGTAATCACCGAACTTCGTAAACAATATGATGTACAAGAGATTACCGGAGGCGAGGTTTCGAAGGATGATTATGATGCCTTGCTGGTGGTCCAACCCAACAACCTCGACAACGAAAAACTGGATGAGCTGATCTCTGCGATCAAATCCGGTATCCCGACCGCGATTTTTGAAGATCCTCTGCCCCTGATCCAAGGTGGCCTGACCGGTACCTATGACCCGCGGAGGAATAATCAGGGAGGTGGAGGTCCCGGCCAGCCCCCTCCCCCCGCCCCGGAAAAGGGAGACTTAAATAAACTCTGGGAACTTCTCGGTATTCACTTCAATGTCAACCCCAGGGAAAGACTGGCAGCGATTATTAAAGAGCTCAATTCCCTTCAGGTTAATGCAAGCCAAAGTCTTGCCCCGGCAAGAGGGCGTTTTCCGGAGGTTGGTAAATTTTTTGCAAAATTGGATGAACTGGTCAAAAAAGCATCCGAGTATAATGCTAGGCTCAATGCAAACTCCCCGCTCTATTCAAGTGATTGGGATAGTTTAAAACTGGACGAATTGCGCAAAACGGTCCAGGATCTTGATTACAATCATCCGATTCGTAACTTTGTCGAGCAACGGCTTCTGGCCAATGTGGAAACCCGTCTAAACGGAATGGGCAAGAGAGTGGTCCGTGATCCTTACAACCCATTCCCCAAAATTCCAAGATCTGAAAACTTTCCGGATGAATTTGTTTATGTGGGTGGTCTTTCCAATTCTTTTGGAGAAGGTCCTGAAACTTCAGAATTGCAATATTGCCTCTTCACCTGTCCCGGTTCCATTTACCCGAAAGGAAATTCAGCTCTTACTTTCAAGCCCATTCTTTCCACCCGAGGCGGAAATTTAGCGGGAACCACTTCGGTTGATAATTTTTGGACGGGTGGTGTATTCGGCACCCCCCGAAGATTCAACCCGGACCGGACCATCTACCCTGGTTCCGGGGACGCCGAGGTGATCGCCGCTAACATTTCAGGGGCGGTTAAGGATGGCAATCAAACCAATCAAATGAATGTAATTTTGGTGGCGGATTCCGATGTACTGGCCGATCCCTTCTTCAATATCCGCAGCCGCGGCCCGGACTCAGATTTTCCCCTCGATGTGGATAATGTAACCCTGTGTTTAAACCTGATTGATAGTTTAAGCGGAGAGGACAGCCTTCTCGAAATTAGAAACCGGAGAAGACTTCACCGCACCCTGGAGGAATTCGAGAAAAGCATTGAGGAAGCCAGGGAGGTTGCCACCCGGACAATCAAGGAAGCCGAGCAATCAATCCAGCAAGTTCTGCAGGATGAAAATCGCAAACTAAACGAAGCTCTAGCGGATGTTCAGGGAAGTCAGGGTTCCATGACACAAGGTCAATTTATGCAAGTCTTGCAGACCGAGGCGGCTAAACTGCAGAAGAACCTTGCGAAAAAAGAACGCGAACTTCGCAAGGAAAGTAACGCAAAAATCAAAGACGCGGAAAGAAAACGCGACCGCGAAATTAAGGCGAAGCAGGAAAGCATCCAAAGACTATCGGTGTTCCTACCCCCCTTACCCCTGCTCATTATTGCTTTGGTGGTGTTTTACCGGAAGAAAAAAGCAGAAATCCAAGGGGCTTATTCATTCAGAGTAAGATCCTAAGGATATCGTTACCATCCCTTACCAACTTTTTTTGATTTAGGTATTATGAACGAAAACAGTAAAACTATCATTTTTATCGCCGTGGCGGCCGCTTGCGTAGCTCTTGCTTTTATCACCGCTCCTGAAGCCCGGGACCCCAGTGCTCAGGGAAGTAAAATGGGGCAAGCCCTCTTTGAAAGCTTTGACCCCCGTTCGGCAACGGGAATTGAAATTGTGGAAATTGATGAAACCAACCTAATTTCCAAGTCGATTGAAGTGTCCCAAACGGAAAAGGGCTGGCTGATTAAAAGACCAGGAAAAGTGGATTACCCGGCTAATGCCGACAATCAGGTCAAAAATGTCTCTTCCCTTCTTTTCGACCTAAGAATTATTGATCAGGCTGCTGAAGGTGCTGGTGAACACGCCAATTTTGGTGTGCTTGATCCCTCCAAAGCCAATCCGAGTGATGCAGGAATTGGTAAAATGATCGCACTGAAAAACAACACGGGGGCAAACCTGGCTCAACTGATCATTGGGAACGAAGTCGATGGCTTGAACAATACCCGGTTTGTCAGAAAGCCCGAGGAAAATGCAGTCTATCGGGTTGAACTGGAAAATGTAAATGATGTGACCACCAAGTTTGTTGATTGGGTGGAGCAGGATTTCCTTGATATCGACAAATGGAACATCAAACAGGTCACCTTTGATAATTACGAGATCAAGGACGGAAAAATTGCACCCTCCGCCAAGCAAATACTCGATTATGACAATTCCGAATGGAAACTACTTGGATCCACTTTGTCCGGGGATGAAGAGCTCGATAAGGAAAAACTTGATGAGATGAAGGATGCTTTCGATGATCTTGAAATCATTGATGTTGAAAGAAAGCCAGAAATCCTCATTTCGAGCCTTCGCAAAGGTAGCGAGTTTGTAGACGCGAACAATATCCAGGAACTCCAAAGCAGTGCCAATTCCCTCATTCAAAAGGGTTTCCGCCCGGTTAACGAGCTGGGCAAGGACGGAAAGCCCCTCGCTTACCCAAACGGTAAACCAAAATTAAAGGTTGTTTCGCAAAAAGGGGAGGTCCTCGTGGGCATGAAAGACGGAGTGGAATATGTCCTACGTTTTGGAGAAACCTACCGGGGTTCGGAAGACGATGAGAATTCAACCGGCGACAGCCGCTACATCTATGCCTACGCCCGGGTCAATGAAAGCCTCCTGGATCAACCCGTTTTGGATCCCGTCCCCACACCGTTGGCCCTACCACAGGCTGATCTGAATTCATCCACCGCATCACCTGCGGTTGAAGACTCCAACGGCTCCCAAGGGGATACGGGTGACCAAGGTGAGGAGGGACAACCTTCCATTCCATCGATTGCACCCCCGGGTCCTCCGCCGAATTTCACTCCCCCATCACCTCCTCCCAGTTTGACCCCCCCTCCCCCGCCAACTCCCGAAGTGGTCAATTTACAAGAATCTAATGTAACCAGCACGGATGCAAATGATGGTGAGGACAATTTTGCCAAAAAGAAGGCTGACCGGGACGCTGAAATTGCCCGCATAAAGGCATCCAATTCGCAAAAACAAACGGAATATCAGGGGAAAGTCTCCAAGGCACAAACACGGGTCAATGAACTCAATGAGAACCTGGCCGGCTGGTACTACGTGATTTCAAATGAAGTGTATGAGAAAATTCGCTTGGATCGGGCGGATTTTGTCAAAGCCAAGGAAAAAGAGGAAGAAGAGAAACCGGAGGAAGTTCAGGCGTCTCATATCCTGATTTCCTATCAAGGTGCCGACCGTGCGGATGCGGATATTTCGAGATCTAAGGATGAGGCAAAAGCCGAAGCGGAAAGGATTCGTGGATTAATCGTTGATGACGGGCAGGATTTTGCCGAGATGGCAAAAGAACATTCTGATGGTCCCAGTAGCACAAAAGGTGGTGACTTAGGAAAATTCAAATTTGAAGTCATGGCTAAACCCTTCTCCGAAGCCGCCTTTGCCCTTGGAATTGATGAAGTTTCTGGAGTGGTCGAAACCGGATTTGGGTTTCATGTGATTAAAAGAACCGAATAAATCCCGTTGATTTTCAGAAGCCTCTTCTGCTCAGATGAGGATGAGGCTTTTTTCTTTCACCAACAGGACTTATTGGGTAGGCTAGTGTTCTGATGGTACTTCCTTTTCTCCAGCGGAGTAAAACTCCGATCCACGCAAGAATACAATCAGATGATGCCACCCGCTTGCGGCTCAAGTACGATACCTATTATCATATATTTGAAAAACAGGAAGGAACCCGGGTTTGGAAAGAAGACAGGGAATTCATTATGTTATCTAGTAATGATTACCTCGGCCTGACCCATCATCCAAAAGTCAAGGAAGCCGGGCAAAAAGCAATTCAGCAATGGGGATCGAGCACCACTGGTGCCAGATTAGCCAACGGAGGAAGGATTTTTCATCAGGAACTGGAAGAAGAGTTGGCGGCATTTGTGGGTAAAGAAGCTTGTCATGTCTTTTCTGCGGGATACCTCGCATGTGCCTCATCCGTAACCGGATTTGCTGACCGGAAAGACATTCTCTTTGCCGACAAAAACCTCCACTCTTCGCTGTGGAGCGGTATCAAACTGAGCGGGGCAAGATGTGAGAGATTTTCTCACAACAATCCCCGACATTTACGAGAACTGCTGGAATACGAGGATAGGGATGATCCTAAAATCTTTGTGCTCGAAGGGGTATATTCCATGGAAGGTCATATCGCGAAGCTTCCTGATTTTATCGACTTGGCGAAGGAATTTAAAGCCTTTGTGGTGGTGGATGATGCCCATGGATTCGGGGTACTGGGCTCGGAGGGCCGCGGAGTATGTAATCACTTTGAAGTCTCGGATGAAGTGGATGTAATCTGTTCAAGTTTTTCAAAGTCACTGGCAGGTTCCGGCGGGTTTGTTGCCTCCAATAAGGATGCGATTAACTACATGCGGAGCCATTCGAAGCAGACCATATTTTCAGCGGCCCTCTCACCCGCCTCCTGTGCATGTGCGAAAGAAGCCCTTCGTATTTTACAGCTTGAGCCTGAACACCGGGAGAGACTGTTTAAAAATCTGGAACGATACCGTTCCATTCTGAGCGAACTTGAGCTTGATACTTGGGAAAGTGAAACGCCCGCAATTCCCATTGTGTTGGGCGAAAAGGAAAAGGTTTATTATTTTTGGAAGGCCCTCCTCGAAAAAGGAATCTATACCATCATCTCAATTGCTCCGGGAGTTCCGCCGGGGAAAGATCTTATTCGCACCGCAATCTCAGCCTCTCACACCGAGGAAGATCTTGATCGAATAGAAGAAGCGATGCACTACGCAAAATCCAAAATTTAAAACCACTACAACCGCTTCAAACGAAAGTAAATCAGGAGTGCTTCCAGCCACTTAAAAAAATGAGTGGAAAAAGGCCTGACAAAGCCTCGATACAGGTAATTCCTGGCATGGAGGACCTGATCTGCAATCGATTCCTCTGCCCTTATCTCCTGCCCCCATCGTTTGAGTAATATTTCCGAATTTCGATCATTAAAAAGCTTTCGGCCAGCGGAGGCACCCTTCACATGCAGGACAACACTGTCGTGTACCACATAATGATTGCATCCCTGCCGGTTGAAACGAAGGCATAAATCTACATCCTCACACCCATTGAGATAAATTTCATCAAACCCCCCTATGGCCAAAAAATCCGCTCGTCTTACGACACAACAAGCCGCCGTGACCGCACTCCATTTTCTGACCTCCCCTCTAAATTTTATCTTTTTAAACCATTGCCCGTAATGCCTTGGATTTCCCAATGGGCCAAAAACCACGCCCATATGATCAAAACAGTTTGAAAAAGCCAGTCTTTGCACATTTCCAACCAAACCAACCTTCTCTTCCTCTTGGAAGACTTTAATCATTGGGCTCAGCCAGTCACCTTCCACAAAGATATCGTTATTCAAGAGACAAAGATACTCACCCCTAGCCTGCGATGATGCCAGGTTATTGTTTTTGGCAAATCCCCTACTCTCAGCATTAAAGGTTACATAATGAGGATCCTCAAGGGAACGGAGGTAGTTGATGGTTTCCTCCTTGCTGCCATCGTCGACAATCAAAACCTCATAAGTTATTTTGCCTTTCAATGTTTTTTCTATGCAACTCAAACACCGCTTGGTGTAGTCGAGCTGGTTGAAAACAGAAATAATCAAGCTTACTTCAGGAATCATTAGTTCGACTCCATGACTAATTCAAAGGCTTTTCTTAGATTTTGGGCCGTGCGTTTTACATCAAATCGTTCTCTCACTTCTACTTGGGCCTTTTTTCGGATTCTGTCATACGCTGATGGATTGGCCGCAAAATCTTCCACTATTTCGATCCAAGCTTTTGGGTTCCTTGGATTTAAGGAAAAGCCGGAAACTCCGTCTACGAAGGCTTCAGAGGCACCGGCAAAGGAAGAAGCAAGCAGCAGGCAACCCGCAGACATTGCTTCAGGCACCACATTAGGGATGCCGTCCCGATCCCCATTGGATGCGATAATTCCGGTAAATAGCATAACATCAGAAGCAAGATAAAGCTTATTTATTTCATCTTCGGATTTCGGGCCAAGCAACTCTACGCAGTCATGCAGCCCGGTTCGGTTAATTTCTTTTTGCAAGGGTTTCCTCAGCGGTCCATCACCAACGATTTTCAATTGAAAATCAACCTTATCTCTTTGTTGCAATAAATCTAAAATTCGTATCAACAGGAAATATCCTTTTTTTTCAACCAATCGACCGACGCAGAGAAGGGATAATTCTGGTGGATTGTGTAAAGTAAAGGATTTACGCGTTGGCCAACTGGATAAGCCCCTGCGAACAACTTTTATCTTACTATGATTTAACCCCAGAGCATGCAGCCTTTTTGCCGATGAGTTGGAAGAGGTTCTGATCAGCGAGGCATTGGCCAACTTTTCTTTCAATAACCAGTCGCCTCCCTGGCGAAAAAGATCATAAGCATGCGCACCCATCGAAAAAGGGACATCAATGAGCTTACTCAAAGCAAAAGCAGCAGTTGCAGGCATGGTTGCCCAGACTGCATGTAAGATTTGAAACTTTTTGGATTGTATACGGCGGGCTTCCACCAGGGCAAACCCCAGGCCCAAAAAGGTTTCATTCCAGTTCTGCAGGTTTGGACAGGGCCTATTCCACAGTGCAATAAGAACCTCCCGAAAAGAATGCGGTTTCCGAAATGCCCAGTATGGAATCCAAAAGAACAGACTCAGCAACCTGATTAGCTGGAATTTCTCAATTGGATTACCTTCCCACATTTTCCTTCCCTTCCAGATGGAAAAGAGGGTGGGATTAAGTCCCAATTCGATCATGGCACGAAGTTCTCTCCTGACAAATGTTTCAGTTGGGCGGGGAAAAGTGGCGTAGAAAAAGGCGACTTTCTCTAATTTATGGGGACCTAAACCCATCAACGGGTTTGGATTAACTATCCGAAGAAAACTTTACGAATCTCGGACCCGCCTTCTCGCTGCTAAGAACTTTGGATCGTTCCGGATGACTGCCATTGCCATTGCCGGAACTGGGCTCAGGGATGTTTGCGGTGATGGAAACTTCTCCGTCAATCACAGGATAGTAATCAAAGGCCAATTTGACCTCCTCAGCGGTGGATGTTTTTTGCCCGTCAACCGTAATCTCTCCTTGAAAACTGGCAAGAGGATGCCGGATCCTGTTCACTTTTACCTGCATTTCCAAGATATCACCCGGCTTGCAGATCCGACGGCATTTAACCCCGTCACAGGAAGTAAAATAAATCGTACTTGGATCGACTTTTTGCTCAAGGGCTTCATTTTCCCCTTTGATTAGGAAAAAGACACACAACTGCCCCAGGGCCTCGATCATGATAGATGCCGGAAAAACCGGATTATCCTTAAAATGACCCTCCAGGAAATATTCATTACCGGAGATTTTGTAGCGTGAAGTTGCCGTGTTTCCGGAAATAGAAGCGGACTCAAGAAACATAAACGGTTCTTTATGGGGCATAAGGGATGCTATTTCTTCAACCCGATAAGTTTTCATGCGCTTGGGAGGTTCTTCGCCCCTTGCTTTTGCGTTTAAATATACCTTTACATCCCCAATGGTTCGAAGATCTCGTAATTCCTCATTGTCTATACTCACTTCAAGCGTCTGTTCAACCAACATCACCACCTCCAGCATGGTCAACGAATCCATGCCCAAATCTTCATACATCCTCAGGGTATCATCACTGTCGGCAAGAATTTCTCTTTGCTCAGGCTCAAGATGACGGTCAATGATTCCCATGACAATGGTTTCCACCTGAGAAACATCTTTATTTTTTCGAAAGGTCAGGGCAGCTTCATAGGTACCCACGGGACATCTTTTCAATAATTCTTTGAGATCTTCTTCAACGGTGGAATCCGATTGTTTTGTCATCTTTAAATTAGGGAAGTTTTTTTGATCGTGAGATTTCTCAGCATCAGGTATGAAAGAAAATTTGTATGTTTATTATACATCTTGATGGAAAAAGATAACTCAGGCAAACCAAAACCCACAATCCTTACCTGTGCCCAACCAACGGGTGTTCTCACTTTGGGAAATTATTTGGGTGCCGTGCGAAATTGGTCAGAGATGCTTGATCTTCATGAATGCTACTTCGGTATTGTCGACCTGCATGCCATTACCACGCCTGCCAAACCTGCCGTTCTTCGCCAAAATGTATTCCAATGTGTGGCCCAATACATCGCATGTGGACTGGAACCCCGAAAATGTCATCAATTTGTGCAATCCCATGTCATGGGTCATACCGAACTGGCCTGGGTGCTCACCTGTCTCACCCCCATTGGGGAGCTTCAACGGATGACCCAATTTAAGGACAAGGTTGCCAAACTCGGATTCAGGGCTTCGGAAAACACCGACGGGGATGATCTAAAATTTGAACACCAGGGTGCCCGTGCCCAAGCATCGATCAATGCGGGAATACTCTGCTATCCCGTTCTCATGGCTGCCGATATCCTTTTATACAATGCCAACCTCGTTCCGGTTGGGGAAGACCAGCGCCAACACTTGGAACTTTGCCGCGATCTCGCCCAGCGTTTTAATCACCAATATTCGGAAACCTTTATCATACCGGAGCCTTACATTCCAAAACAAGGGGCGAAAATCATGTCCCTGTCGGATCCCTCCCGCAAAATGTCCAAATCTGACGAGAATGAAAGAGCCACCCTCTATATCCTGGACGAACCCGATCAGATCCGCAAAAAAATTGGCTCTGCGGTTACCGACTCCGGATCTGAAATCACCGCCAATCCGGAAAAGCCCGGGGTCAGCAACCTTCTGACCATTCATTCCGCATTGTCCGGAAAATCGATTTCTGAGCTGGAAGAATATTTCTCCGGCAAAGGGTACGGTGAGCTCAAATCAGAACTCACCGAAATCATTGCTGAATCCCTCGCCCCCGTACGAACCAGGTACAAAGAATTGATTGAAGACAAGTCCTACCTCCAATCAGTCCTAGCCGAAGGAGCAAAAGCCGCCCAAAAAAGAGCCTTTAAAATTCTTTCAAAAGTCTACCGGAAAGTGGGATTTCCAGATCGATACCGTATCTGACCTCTGTTCAAAATCTTCATTTTTCGCTTGGTTCTTTTGGATATTTCGATCATGAAATCCTTGGCGGACATGATTAGGTGATGGATTTTGAAGAACGAGAACACGAACAGGAAGGTTTACCCAAATGGCCATTTCTTGTTTCTGCCCTTTTTATTCTTAGTGGAGCATTGGGCTTTGCCTATCACCATTACCATTTTTCCGGCCAGTTGGAAACCTGGCAACTACTGGTGTGCATTCTGGCATCGGGTACCGCATCCCTTCTTATTTTCATGCCATTTCTTTTGGAACGTTCCCTCCAGCTCTGCCTACAAACCGCCAACCGCAAGGACGATGAACTTTTCCGCAAGGTATATTTTGACCTCAAAGAAGTTGGCAATGAGCTCGAAACCCTTTCCGTCAAAGTGGACAAGGTTCCCACCCTGGTTGACAAAATCGTCTCCGATTCCACCAAGGATATTACGCAAATTACTCAATTATCCGAAACCCTCAATGAAACCAAGGAGGAGCTCGCCCTTAAACTTGAGCGACTGGAGGAATTTGCCGCGCGGGAACCGGAACTGCCTGTACCCGACCCTGAAATTGCCCGGGCTCATCAATCCATTACCGAACTAAGTAAATCCATCATCAGCCTCTCCGGGCAACTTGCCGAAATCCATGCCCAGGTTGCAAAACTCCCGACCGAATTTCCCGCCCCTATTATTCAAGCAGTTCAAGAAACTGTTGTATCAACTGAGCAAGAACAACCACCTAAGGAGGCTGAGCCTGCAGACATTCTTGGAGTAGCGGTTTCACCGGACCTCCCCCTGGAGGAAATTCTGACCGAAGATGCCTTCTCTCCCGACCCTGCTGAATTGGATACCGAAAATGATGATATTCCCCAGGATTCAAATGATGATTCACTCGATCTAGATGATCATCCACCGGGGGAAACACCAGATTCCGCCCAAGCTGAAGCGGAGAGCCTGGATGAGACCGGCTTGGCCGATAAGGAAGACGCTGAGATGTCTGAAACGGAAATTGAACCGCAACAGCAGGAAACCCCAACTGCATCCACTTCCGAACCGGAACTGCAGGAAGAGACTTTCGAAAACCTCGAATTTGAAGACTTGAAAGAAGCAGAGCAGCAGGAAATTCCAGTTGAAGAAGTCGAATCCATCCCCACGGACCCCCCGGATGAATTGGACCTGGGGTTGCCTGACCCCGAAGAGACCCTCCGTAAAGTGGATGCCCTGCTTTCCGACAAACCGATTGAGCCATCCAAACCTAAAGAACCATCCATAGAGGATTCGGCAAAAAGAAAACCTTCGGGTGGAATAACCTCCGTGATTGCCAAGGTTATGATTGGCATTGGGAACAAGCCCTATGTCCGGGGTCAAGGCCCCGGCCTGAGTTGGGAGGAAGGCGTGCCGATGAATTTCATGGAGATTGGAAAATGGGCCTGGTCTCCCCCGCAAAAAAATGTTCCGGTCACCATTCAAATTTATCGCAATGACGAAGATCCTGATAATACGGGAAAACACGAAATTAAAGCCGGTGAAAAATTTGAATTGACCCCGGATTTTGACTTATAAATCTTGAGAATTAATACAGGCATTCTTTCCCAGCTTGGAAATCTTTTCTTGCCTCAAAGTGATATTTCATGAATCTACTATTTTGTGTCACAATTGTTATAATGAAAAATTTTCGGATATTACTCCATCTACTTTTCTATTCGTCAACCTTATACTGGGCACAAGCCGTGCCCCCGATATTTAATTATGCCGGGCAAATCGCCGTGCAAGGTGAGCCCTTCGCAGGCACAGGCTTCTTCAAATTTGCCATCGTCAGCGAAAGGAATGCTTCCGTGATCTCTTACTGGAGTAATGATGGCACCAGCACCGCCGGCTCGGAACCTGATGCCAATGTGAGTATTCAGGTAGATGGGGGACTTTATTCCATCCTTCTGGGTAATGCATCCATTTCTGGAATGTCAGCGCTGAACCCAGCTATTTTCTCATCCCAAGCCAACCTTAAACTCCGCGTCTGGTTCAGCGACGGTGTGAATGGTTTTCAACAACTCGCCCCAGACCGTGCCTTCGCCTCCGTCCCCTATGCCCTGAATGCCGGGTCGGTCCATCTGGCACCCGGTTCCATTTCCCGGTCCATGCTTGCCTCGGGCGTACTTGCCGAACTTAACGCAACCATCCCCAAAAGTCGTTTGGCTTCGGACATAATCAACGATCTTAACGCAACCATTGGGAAAAACCGTTTAAGTTCTGAAATTCTTTCCGATTTAAACACCACCATTACCCGAAGCCGGCTGGCGGCAGATATTCTTGCTGATCTCAACCGGACCATCACGCAAAATATGCTCGATCCCGGTCTTCAGTCCAAACTATTTCCAAAGCTCTCCTCAAGCGTGTCCGGCGATCTTAATGTTACGGCTGAGCAAATCGTACTAGCCAGCCAGGAGGCTAACAGTACAATCAGGATTTACCTCCCCACTGCGGTGGGACAGGATGGCCGATCCATTCGTTTTCTAGCCTCGGGTAAATCAATGCGCTTGGACGCATTAAATGGAGAGATGAATGGAAGTGATTGGACGCAAATTACGGGAAATCTTGAACTGATTGCCAACCAGGGAATCTGGTATCCATTTGGTTCCAACCCACCCATCATGAGTAAAGGAATGCTCAAGGACATCTATCAAGGCACCAGTAGTTCATATCCCTCAAACTTCACCGAATTCAACGGTAAGCTCTTGTTTAGGGCTCAAGACAGTAACGGAACCGAGCTCTGGAAGACCGACGGTACCGAGGCGGGCACCGTC
>CACMQL010000007.1 GCA_902615835.1 uncultured Verrucomicrobiota bacterium | reverse complement strand
AGCAAATCTTTAGGAACCTTTGGTAACGACGAAGGCTGCACGTCGGTCCAATTTTGCTTGTTCACCATCCGCGTTTGGAATGGCATTCTCATCACCGATCGAGACGGTTTCAATCCTAGATTGATCAGCCCCAAGATCCATAAGATACGATTTTACCGTAGTTGCCCGGCGGTCCCCTAGAGATTTGTTGTAAGCAGGCGTACCTTTCCAGTCGCAATAACCTTCAATCAATAATTTTGCTTTTGGATTGGTATTTAAGAACTCAGCGATCCCAGCCAATTTAGCTCTTTCAGAAGAGTTGATGTTGTATTGATCAAAACCAAAATAAATCGGATCAAATGGACGGATGGTATTAAGTGGGTCATTAAACGCATCGAGATCCTTGTTTCTCGGTACTAGGAGGTCACTATTTACGCCAATCAAAGGATCGCCCGCCGGAGAAAATTCATCGCCCGGCAAATATCTCAACGAGTCAGCAGAATCTATTCCTGTGCTGTCGTCTGAATTTCTGATTAGAGTAGTGTCAGGCTCAAGTTTCTTCGAGCAGGAAGAAAAGCCTAAAAGTAAAAAGAGGAACGAAGCGGCTGTTTTCGAAAACTTCCTCATAGGGGCGAGGATTCTTAGGAATCCCGGAGGATTAGGAAATGAGCTTTCCTTTCCATGCCGGCAGTAGTCGGATCGGCATTGGGGGTCGCCATTTCATCGCCCATAGAGATGATTTCAATACGGTTTTGTTCGACGCCAAGATCAGTTAGGTAGTCGCGGACACTCGTGGCTCTTCTGTCGCCCAAGGATTTATTGTAGGCAGGAGTGCCTTTCCAGTCGCAGTATCCTTCGACCAAGATTCTGATGGAGGGATTTTGGGACATGAAGACGGCAATATCCTGAAGTTTTTCTCTTTCGTCTGAACCGATATTGTATTGGTCAAAACCAAAGAAGATCGGATCAAAAGGCCTTTCCGCAGTTTGTAACAAATCCGGATCACTCCAGAAAGGATCTTGGGGTGCGAGTCCATCATCACCTTCAATGCCAGTAATGGTGGCTCCGACGGGCGAAAGCTCTTCGGATTCTGTTGGATTCATGTAATCTTCAGGCGAGCCTGTAAAGGTACCACGATCAGTTCCTTTGATGAGTGCAGTATCCTCTGGAGATAAACTGTTCTTGTTGGAACAAGATGATATAAAAATTAATACAACGAGTGTAGTTGCCATCCACAATTTATTTTTCATAATTATTTTCCCGCTTAGTTACATTTAACAGCTTCCCGGCTGTTATTTCTATAATTTGCCCTTCAAACCCTCGTTCGTCAATTGGAAAAATCAAAGACAAAAAAATATTTTCTGGTCGATAATGGTTCTCTTCGTCCCGAGTCTGTACTCTATATTCGCGACATAGCCCATCAACTGAGTAAAGTTACAGGCAAAAAAGTGGAGCCCGCGGGAATTATGCATTCTCATAAAGTGGATCCCTTGAAATTAAACAGAATTCCCGGTTTATCAATGGAAGCTTTTTTTCAATCAATGGATTCGAATGAATTGGAATGCATAAATTTTATTCCCATGTTTTTGGGACCGAGTCTTGCCATTACCGATTGGTTAAAAGGCAGGGCGGATGCATGGTTTGCTGCTAAACCTGGAAGAGAGTACAAAATTGCTGATTGTCTGTTCCGTAAAGGGGATGAAAGGATCGCAAGTGCTCTGTGTGAACATGTTATGCAGTCACTTTCTGAGCACGGCCAGATAAAACCCTATGTTATTTTGGTGGACCATGGTACTCCTCAGCGGGAGGTCAACTTGGTTCGAGAGGAAATTGGCAACCAATTGAAAAAAAAACTGCCTGGAATCATTTCCGGTTTTTCAACGGCTTCCATGGAGAGAAGGGCAGGGGAAGAATACTCCTTTAATGATCCTTTACTGAAGAAGTTATTGGCTGAGATATGTGCTCGGGGTGAAAGAAATGTAATTGTGGCTCAGTTGTTTTTAGCTCCAGGAAGACATGCGGGATCCAATGGAGATATTACAAAGATCTGTCTTCCTTTTGAAAAGGATGGGGTAAGGATTAAGCAAACCCCTACTTTGGGAAAACATCCTTACCTAATCGAAATATTAGGGGAGCGCCTGAGAGAATTTCAGTAACTTGGATTTAGAGGTAGTTTGATTTAGATGGATGCAAGCCAGATACCGATTAACAAAAGCAGAGCCCCGACCATTCTTCGTAAAAGTAGGGATTTGGATGATTTGCCCTCCGCTAGTCCAATCCATCCACCAATCACTGCGACCAGCACCACGGACCAAAAACCACGCCCCGCGTAAAAAATATTCGCTTCTGTCGGGACTTGGTAAAAGCCGATTGCCACAGACATAAAGATTGCCTGTCCTCCCATGGGTAGGGCAGATAGCCACATCCAACCGTCCGCCTTCGATCGAAAAGTCAGAAAAGAGCCTTCGGTCCACGGTATGATCAGAATCGAAAATAATCCGACCGACCCGAAGATAATGAATAAGAGAAAAAACGGGTCGGATCGATGCGTAAAAAAAGGAACCAATGAATCAAGTAGACCAAACCCCGCTGCCCCGCTGATTACCATCAGTAATCCGGAAAAGGAAAAATCGGAGGCTTTTTCGGGCCAACCTATCAGGGCAATAGAGAGAGTGGTTAATCCTACGGCTACCCAAGTGGAAACTTCCAAGTTCTGTGAACTCAAATTAAAAAGGACAACAAAGATAGCTACAAATACGGGTTTGGATCCCATAATCGGGGTCATTAGGCTAGCATCACCTCTTCGCAGAGACAGAAAACACAGCATTTGAGAAAAGAAAAAAAGGAAACCGAGTAAGAAACCATAGAAAATAAATTCCAGGGATAGACTCTTTTCCGCCCAATAAGGGTAGGGCAGAAAGCAACATGACATTACCAAGTTTGAATAAACCAAAGAGCGTAGTGTGCCTGCACCTTGTTCTAAGCCTCTTTTACAGAGAATTGCACTGCATGCATACAGAAAGCCGGCAGAGAGTGCTAAGGTGTAGGGTGGGAAGTTCTCGCTCAAATTAGCAAGTAAATCAAAGTCAGGCTTGTAAAAAAGTTACTGGGTAAGAAAAGCGGTTGAATAGGACTCGCAATCTTCAACGGATAATTCCTTGGTTCCAAAAATTAATCTGTATTTGACTATCAATGGACGCTCCGGAGTGACTGAACTTTTGAAGTATGAGCCAAAACGACCGTAATCCCGCTCGCTGTAATAACTGGGCTTCGGGTTTTGGTCGTGATCCAGGTAGAGGGTGTAATAACGTTCATCTCCGACTACCACACTTTGGGCTTTCCAATTTAAATTAGTCATGTCTTGATTTTGTGGCCAATTTTTCGTTTTTCCCGGATCATCCTTACCGTCCTTGGGGCGGATGTAAAAGGTTCGTTTGGAGGTGGATTCAAAGACCTCATTGGAGGCTCTAAATTGAAAGCCCGCGTGCTGTGGGTCTCCGTCTAAGGTTATTCGGGGTTGGGACGTGGATAACTCAGAGATGAAATCGATTTGTAATCGGTCATTCCTATCGAACTGAAAGGTAAAGTCTCGCTTTTCGGTAATGAAAACAGTGCCGTCTTCCACTCGCCAAGCTATTTCGCTTTGAAGCGAGGCTTTGTTAGAGTCAGCCTGCTGCCTGTTTACTTTTTCGTGCGTTTGGAAGCCCATTTTGCAATGCCAGGTGTCGACGCTTACTGGTTTCCCATTTTGATCTACAGCCGAACATTTTGAGAATCCAAAGAAGATACCGCGATGATGGGTGAATTTTCCTCCCGGACCCTTGGTTACAAAGTCTATTCCCTCGGAGTCAAAGAGATGGACAAAAGGCTTGTAGGTTCTTTCGCGTTCTCCCGGGTCCATTTGCTCATATACATAACGGGCAACTTTACGTTCTCCCCAAAAAAGATCGAGATGTTTCATAGGGGTATCAATCCAGGAAAAATCACTTCGGGCTGAGCCTGCTTGAACGAAAGAAAAAAGAAGGAAAATGATTTTTATAATTTGCATCGAGTGATCATTTAGCCTTTGGCCAAAATTTTTTCCAAGCCAAAAGGATCCGTACCCATGTAATTATTCTTTCTAATTAAGATGAAAAAGGCTCGAGTTATCGGTTCTGCCGGTTAAAAAAAGAATATGATTCGAGGAAGTTTTCCACTCATACTTATGCTGCATGCCACGGCATCGGCTGTAGTAGATTTTCGGCATGATGTTTGGCCGATTTTAGAGAACAGGTGCATTGAATGTCATCAATCCCCCTACGAAAAAAATGGAGTGCGCAAAGAGCCTAAGGCAGGACTGAGGTTAGATGGCGCTGCCTATATTATGCATGGAAGTGATGATGGAGCCGTAGTCAAAGTTGATCACCCAAGTAGGAGCTCCCTCTATCAGCGGGTTATTCTTCAAGAGGAGGATGCTGATCATATGCCGCCCAAGGGAGGATCTTTAACCACACAAGAAAAGGAAATTCTAAGAATGTGGATTGCCCAGGGAGTAGATTTTGGGGACTGGACTGGGGCTACCGATGGAATTGAGAAATTAGTGCAAAGGAAAGAAGATGATCAGCTTCCTCAAGCGAGTTATTTAGAGAAGATCGACCAGTTAGCTGTCGGAGTCATGCCGGTGGAAGATTTCGTTCTCGAGCAGATCTCGGAAAAGAGCAAGTTGTTGGTGCGTCCCCTTGGGGTTGGGTCTGTTTTGCTCGAAGCGAGAGCGGTCACCGAACCTGAGACTGTAGATGACTTTGCCCTCGAAGCATTGCTGCCAATTAAGCAAAATCTGGTTAAATTAGACCTGCGCAAGACCTCGATATCGGACAAATCCATTCAATTTCTTTCAAGTTTCCCAAGGTTAACTAATTTAAATTTGATGGAAACATCCACGGAGTCGAGTTCCATCCTTTACTTTAGAGGCAATCAAAGCCTGGAAAGCCTAAATTTAGTGAACACTCAGGTTTCCGAAGAAATCACTAATGCTCTATTGACTCTGCCACAACTGCAAAAAGTTTATTTGTGGAAAACAAAATTTTCTTCATTGGGTATTTCACTTTTACAAGAAAAAGCAAAGCACTTGCAGGTCAGCTTTTAATTCCTTGTGGCTTGGCCAATTTTCCAAAGCTTACGGTCTGACCTTACGAAAAGTGCTCCTTGATCGGCTGCAGGCGTACATAAAATTGTGTCCTTCAGATCGATTTCCTTGAGAACCCTGGCTGCTGTTTTTTGGCTTATGTCAATGACCTGTCCGAGTCCATCCTCATTGAAAACAAATAGTTTGTTTTTTGTGACGATGGGCGATCCGCTCACTGGACCTTTAATTCGTAGTCTCCAATTAATTTCTCCTGTTTGTACGGATGCGGAAGTAAGGACATTCGCACGATTAATAACAAACACCTGATTTCCGCAAACCGTTGGGCTTCCCGTACCCGGTGCCAGTTTGTTATTTCTCCATCTTTGTTCCGGACCTTTTCCCTTTACCGGTTCCTCAACGGCGGTTAATCCATTGGATGGGATAAGCAACACATTTTCTGAACTGATTACAGTGGATGGTATGGTGGAAGCACCATCATTGTAATTCCAGAGAATCTCTCCGTTAGATGGATCGAGAAAAGCCAAACCTTCTTTCGACTGAAGCCCGATCCATTTGGTTGAACCTTTAGCAAGGACAACTGGGGAAGTCCAGTTGGCCCCCTTGGGTCTGTTTTTTTTCCACAGGGTTGTTCCATTATGGAGATTTAAGCCAAAAGTAAAAGAATTGGCATCATTTTCAACTTGTGCAACTAGAACACCTGATGCGATCAAAGGAGAGGACGACATGCCCAGACCATTAGCGATGTTAGGGTAATCGTAGGTGAGTCCGCGTAACCAAATAAGGTTACCCTTTAGATCCAAGCAGAAAATGTCATTCGAGGAAAATTGTGCCACCACTACTTCACCGTCACTCACCATGGTGGAAGCGGCCACGCAGGTTTTATTGTGACAAATGGTTCTACCCGTTGCCTTGAAAGTTCTTTCCCATACTTGTTTACCCGTTATGGTATTAAAAGCGAGGATATGAAGGTCAGCTTGCTGGGAACCACTTGAGGATGTGAGAAAAACCAAGTCACCCACCAAGACGGGGCTGGACAGTCCTCTTCCAGGAAGGGTTGTTTCCCAGGAATCATGGGAATTCAAGGAAAGCTCATGAGGGATTTCTTCACTAATTAGACCGTTTCCATGAGTGCCACGAAAACCGAGCCAGTCAGCAAAAACTATAAAGGGTAAGATTTGGATAATTGAGTAAAAAAAGAATGCTTTCATTTTAGTTTATGGTTTTGATGGGTGAGCCGCTTAAGTCCGTAATTCTAAAGCAGAACTCCCATTGCTTGGTCCAGCTTTCGGTCTGTTCATTTTGACAGACTTTTACCAAAATTTGGTTTTTCCCTTTCTTGAGGTTGCCATCTAATATGAATTGATCGACCCGGGTCGCACCCCGATGGTATTCATCGCGGGCAAAAACCAACTCCTGATTAATCCACAACTTCCATGCATTTTTGGATCCTATTCGAAACTGGACTCTTTGATCCAACGATGACTCAAATTCCGAATAAGCATAGCAAAGTACTTCTTTGATGTGACCAAAGGGTTGGTTTAGATCGAGCAACCCCAGCCTATCAGTTGTTGAAAAAGTCTGCCACTGCACGGAACCATTTTTTCCGGTGTGTGCCTTTTTAAGAAAGTCCGAACCGATTTCGGGGGAGTAAATTTCGTTAAATCCACCCCTTGATGAGTTATCAAAGGGACCGATGACCTGCCAACCCGTGAGAAAGCCCATGCGTTCAGTGATATTAATTGGTTTTCCAAGTTCATCCAGAGACTTGGAGGCACTTTCGATTTGGTCGACATCGCGAGCCTTTTCCAAGGCGTATTCGTAAGCCTCGATGGCTTGTTCTTTTATAACGAGATTATCTGCTTGCGTAAGAAGGAGTTCGACTGCTTCTCGGCGCAAGGTTGGTTCAGGGTCGTCGATGAAAGCTGAGACTAGAGATTGTGCGACCTGGGGCGAAACATAATTAATGAATTCATAGGCTGCACGACGGGAGCTTCCTTGGTTATTTTGGTCTTTGATGAACGCAATCGTCTCATCTTTGGGCAGGACTTCTTTGCCTGCATTTTCTAGAATTTGAAATACAGCTGCCCTTGCCCAGTTATCACCTAAATTGTTTGCCTGATTCATAATTTTGAGCAGGCGTGGTATGTCTGAAGAGCTCATGCTATCGACCAAGTGCCAATTTTTGACCAGTTTGTCGTTTCCCGCTCCTTTGGGTCCCACCTGAGTAATGGCGTCATATATATCATTATTAGCCATGAGGCATGAGTTAATGATTACGAAAACAAAGATCGAAAGACTATTTTTCATAAAGCATATCAATGTCATTAGCTGATTAAATCACAAAGGAAAAAATTCCCATTTTTTTCTTTCCTTTGTCTTATCTCATGTAAACATCAGTAGAATGGTAAAATCAAAACTTTGTTTGCTAGGTGTCCTTTTGTGTTTGCCCCTGCTTTTTGTCCATAGTGATAGCATTAAACTTTGGCCTGCCATCGCACCCGGTGAAGTGGAGGGAGCGGTTGGGCCGGAAGAATTTCGGCAACCTAAACCTGATAATAAAGATGTATTACGCATTGCAAATGTTTCTACCCCCATGCTGACTCTTTACCGAGCCGACCCCGCCAAATCCTCGGGTTTGGCGGTGGTCGTTTGTCCGGGCGGTGGATACAATATTCTTGCTTATGAGCATGAGGGAACACAGGTTTGTGAGTGGCTTAATGATTTAGGAATTTCCGCAGTGTTGTTAAAATACAGGGTGCCTCGTCGAAAGAATCGTCTTCCTTATGAAGCCCCGCTGCAGGATATTCAGCGAACTTTCGGTTTGGTTCGGCAAAATGCCAAACAGTGGAATATAGATCCCACAAAAGTGGGGGTGCTCGGTTTTTCTGCTGGTGGTAATCTTGCGATGATGTCTCTCACATCTTTTAAAAAAAGAGTTTATTCTCCAATCGATGCCGCCGATAAATTATCATGCCGTCCTGATTTTGGAATCTTAATCTATCCTGCCTATCTGGTTGACCGTAAAAAAAGGGATACGCTTTCTCCTGAAATTCAAATTACATCCGAAACACCCCCTTGTTTTTTTGTACACACTGGGGATGACCATGTGCCAGCGGAAGGAAGTGTTCTTGCCTATCTTGCTTTGGAAAAAGCTGGCGTCGAGGGAAACGAGCTTCATGTCTATCCCTTCGGCGGTCATGGCTATGGAATGAGAAAGATTGGCACTCCAGTTTCCCAGTGGCCGACGCGAGCAGCATCCTGGATGAAGTCCATGGGTTGGCTTGATTCCAAATGAATGATTTTTATCGAGCGGTCAAATATCATCAGCATGGAAACCCCCACAAGGTTCTTCGGCTGGAAAATGTTTCGCCTTGCGAATTGGGGCCGCGTGAAGTGCGCATTGAAATTCAGGCATCCACGATTCATCCCTCCGATTATGGATTAATCAAAGGGAGTTACGGGAAGCTAAGAAAATTACCCTGTGTTGCCGGCCGCGAAGGGGTGGGTAAAGTTGTTGAGATCGGGAGTCGGGTTACGGAGGATGTAATGAATAAAGTAGTTGCGGTTCCTGATCAGGTTGGAGCCTGGCAGGAGTATTGTAATGCCGGAGTCGATGATTTAATTCTACTTCCCGCTTTGGTTCCATACCATCAACTTGCCGTGAGCCTTCTAAACCCCATGACTGCATGGCGATTACTCCATGATTTCGAGTATTTGAGAGAGGGAGATGTCATCATTCAAAATGCCGGTAATTCAGCAGTTGGTCTCTCTGTGGTGCAATTCGCCAAACGGATGGGCGTGACCTGCATCAGCCTGGTGAGGACCGAAGAAAGGGTCAGGGACCTTAAAAACTTTGGAGGCGGGGAGGTCTGGATCGATGATGAGGATGTGTCGAGGAAAGTTCTCGAATTCACGAAAAAAAAGGGATGTTCAATGGCTTTGAATTCGGTTGGAGGAAGAAGTGCACTTAGGCTGGCAAAATGCGTAAGGCAGGGAGGAGTCCATGTGACATTCGGGGCAATGACTTCAGAATCGGTCCGTTTCCCAACCAGGAATTTAATTTTTGATGATGTCCGCTTTGTCGGATTTTGGTTGGACCGATGGAAAACTTGTCAGTCTGTGGGGCAATTGCGAGTTTCTCTTGAGGAAATCTTGAACCCACTTGCTTTAAAGCAAGTTTCCTATCCCATAGACTCGGTATTTTCAATTGAAGAGTTCGCTGAAGCAATGGCCAGAAATTCTGAATCCAGAATGGGCAAGGTGCTTTTGGCCCGGGATAAAGAAAAAATTAAAAGTTCCCTCAGCTAATTCGTTTTCGTAAAGAAGGTAAGGAAAAGTATTTTCCAGGACAAACGGTATGGTTGGGATGATGAACTTTGTGAGTGGTAACCTGACTTGGTCCAAGACGGCAGTGTCTCATCAGATACTCGCAAAGGCCCGCTAGGCTTTTCATTTGCATTGCAGTTGGAGCACGGAGTTCAAAATTTCCGATCAGGCAGATACCGATACTGGTTTTGTTGTCCGAAAGTTTTTTCATGTGACCTCCATCCAATTGCTTTTTCCATCTATCACCGATATGAACCTCTCCATCATAGGCTTTTCGCGAGCCGTTTGAGATCACAAAGTGGTAGGCAAGTCCGTTTCTCATTCCTCTGGCTTTATGCACCCGATGCATGTTCATTGCATCATCAACGGGTGTGGCAGAGTGATGGATTACGATGCGTTTCCACCTTCCAGTTCTGGGGCTAATTTTATTGAGTGAGCTCATTGTACTACTGCTTAGCAGTGTGGTCGGTTTTGTTGGGTTTGCTTTGAATGGAATCACCAGTTTTTGTCCGATTTTGATAAGGTTAGGACTTTTAATCTGATTAAATGTTATCAGTGCGGATTGCGTAACCCCAAACCGGTTAGCTATGCTGCCCAAGCTATCCCCCTTGCGGATGGTGTAAGTAATTTTCTGGAGGCTTCCACCCGGAATTTTCAGTTTTTTTCCCGCAAAAAGAAAGTTGGGATTGGAAATACCGTTGATTGCCTGGAGTGCTTGCACAGACACACCATAACGCTTGGCGATTCCCCCAAGGGTTTCATTTTTTTGCACCACATGTTCGGCCTGACCCCAAGCAGGTAAGACTAAAACTAGAATTCCCAATACCAATTTCACACCATATCTACCTAGACAATTCTTTTCTCATATGGCAACTCTGAATTGGGACACTAAGTCCTTTTGAACCTTAGGTTTGTACTCTTGGATAGATTTGGATTTAATAAACAAAATGAAACTCAAAACTAAAGCATGGCTGGTTTCACAAGGACTCTTAATTGTTACCGCTATCATTATCCAGCTTACTTTTTATCGTGAAATCAAAGTGGGGCCGATGTTGGGGATGCCGAAAAGAGGATACTTGGAAATTATTCAGAATCATGAACCTGCCATCCCGGAGTACGCCAAGGAAAATAATTTAAAGCCGGAAATGTACGATGCCCGGCTGTCTTTAACGCAGGAAGAAATTCAATCCGCAAACCTCGGGGCCTATCGTAAAGCCTACCGACAGGAGGAAGGGTTGCGGATGGCCCTAAAAGGAGGATTTGTGGTTAATATTATTTATTTTTTAGCTTACCATCTTCTTGTGCTTTATTTTACTCGAAGTATTGCGAAAAGTAAGACGGCAGGAAGGTATGCCTGATCTATTCTTTAGGGTTGCCATTAACCAAGTAAATCTTTGATAGTCGGCATTTTATTATGCGAATTATTCAAACATTCCTTTCCCTCGTTTGGATGACCTCTCCCTTCCTATCGTCGGGACAATACTCCTCTGACTCTCGCAGTAACTTTCTAGCCGAGGAGAAACCGGTTAGCGATTATTTTGAAAAAGTAGATGACCGAAGTTTCTACCAACAGCAAAGAATTCATGGTCTGAAGAGTGAACTCAACAATTATTCCAGTAGACTTTACACACTCCAAAAAAGATTTGATCAAATCTTTTACGGTTTGTCCTCAGATGGAAAACATTCCACTCCTTTTGAATTAAGTGATACCCCCAAAAAACCAGTGTACAAACCTAGAATTTATGAAAATAATTTCTCTTCCCCTTCACCCACCCTTTTGGGGCCCGCCACACAATCCTTACCCTCTGAACTGAAAGAGCCACAACCTCCTCCCCGTTCTCAAACCAACCAGTTGGCTTTTAGCGTTGATGCCCCAGGCCAATATTCAAAAGAAGGAAAGGTTGCATCTCTGTTTGATCCTGAACAAGCCTCCCGTAAAAGCCTAGGCGGGTATCTTATCCTTTCTCCGGGCTTTTCAATTCCTTTTAAAACTCACGAGGGTGATCCACTAGTGGACAAGTCTAGACATCGAGAGTACGATCCAGGAATATCCCTTAATCTTGCGGGAGGGTTGGAGAAAAACCCGTTTCGAGTGGGTTTCGGAGTTTCCTACTCACGGCACTCCCTGGACGGTTCCGCTCATGAAACTAATAAATTAATCGGTAAAATCAAGGATCCTATTTCTGGGAACAGTCAAACAGTCGCGGGCTATTTGGACCTAGGACTCAGGACCCCGATTGCCAGTTCTTTGGACGCTTACATGGGCTTGGGGTTTGGCTACTATCTTTCTCTTGTGGAAGATCCCAGGAAACGGAAGGATCATGGTGTTTTTGCCACCGGTTCTTTGGGCTTAGCTTGGAATGTTACCGATCTCATTGCATTACGATTCGGGTATCGTTACTTGCATGAAGATGAGGTTCCCGCTCATGTTGCAGAGATTGGACTGAACTTTGATTTCTAAATAACGAATGTCAGAACGCTCTACTGGAAAGGGATTTACTCCCTTCCGTCAAAGCTCTTTTATTCGTTTGGTGCTGTCTCCCCTTGGGATTATTTATCGATTGTGGACATTGTCCATTAGGATTAGTTACCCGGATGAAAATGGCAAGTCTGCACTCCACAGGCATCCGCAGGCAATGATTATTTTTTTATGGCATAACCGTTTATTCTTGGCAGGGGAGTGGCATCATCGTTTTCGGAAAAAAAACCAGTGCTACGGTTTGATCAGTGCAAGTCGGGACGGGGCATGGCTGGAAACTTTTTACGGATGGGCGGGCATTTTGCCAATTCGAGGCTCTCAAAACCGTCGGGCGCCCCAGGCTGTTCGTGAACTGGTAAAAGTGATTAAATCAGGAAATGATGTGGGGATAACCCCTGACGGATCAAGAGGACCGATCTATGAGGCGAAAACGGGTGCGATTGCTCTGGCAAGAATTACCAAAAAACCAATCTTGCTTTTGTCTTTTGAGTATTCAGGCTTCATTCGGCTTAATTCCTGGGACAGATTTGTGGTACCTTATCCCTTTTCAAAAGTCATTGTTCGCACCCGTATTCTTTCTAACGAGACTTTATTCGATGCTGGGAGTGATCTACAGGCGACTGAGCTGGCTAGGAAGTCGCTTATGGAACTGACTTTTGATTAATTTCTCAATTTAAAAATATCCATCAATTCGCCTTGAGCCTTTTCTTTCAAGTCTTTTTTCTCCTTCTTTTTTGAAAACCATCTTACAAACTGAAACCCTGTCCAAAAAATACTCCTCTGTTCTGGCGGTGGATTCTCTCACTTTTGGTTTGGAAGAGGGAACAATATCAGCCCTGTTGGGAGGAAACGGAGCCGGTAAAACCACTACCCTTTCCATGCTTCTTGGTCTTTTGGAGCCAACTTCTGGCCGTATTCGTTTATTTGATCAGGATTTTATCCGGAACCGCTATTCGGTTTTAGGAAGAATGAATTTCTCCTCGCCCTATGTGGATCTTCCGCAACGCCTTACCGTCAGGGAAAACCTTACAGTCTACGCCAAGCTTTATGGTGTAGACAAGCCAAAGGAACGGATTGATCAAGTTTGTGAAGAGTTTCGCTTGCATGAATTGCTCAACCGGCGCGTAAGAAAACTTTCTTCCGGCCAAAAAACCAGGGTTTCTCTCGCTAAATCCTTGATTAATCGTCCCGACTTTTTACTGCTTGACGAACCAACCGCCAGCCTGGACCCGGATACCACTTCATGGATAAGGGATTTTTTGAAAAACTACCGGGACTCACAAGGGGCAACGATTTTATTTGCAAGTCATGATATGCGCGAAGTTGAACTACTTTGTGATGAAGTTCTCCTGATGAAAAAAGGGAAATTGATTGAAAGGGGATCCCCGCAGAATTTACTCTACAAACATAAGCGAGAGAACCTTGAACAGGTATTTCTGGATCTTTCTCGGGAAATGCTGGAATAAATGCAATCCGCAAGTTCATTTGGGAGGATTGGTGCCCTGGTTTTGCGTTACCTTTATTTGTTACGAAGTTCATGGCCCAGAATAATTGAAATCGCATACTGGCCGACGATGCAGATGGTTATCTGGGGATTTGTTTCCCAGCATTTTTCAAATGCCAGTCCAGAACTGACTGCTGGTGGAATACTTATTTCTGTGGTATTAGTCTGGGATTGTCTGTTTCGTTCTCACATCAGTTACACCCTTTCTTTTTTGGAAGAATTATGGTCCCGTAATCTTGGAAATTTATTCGTGTCTCCCCTCAGACCTCGTGAGATGATTGCTGCACTTGCGACTATCTCCATGATGCGGACACTCATTGGTATGCTGCCTGCCGCCTTGCTTGCCGTCCCTTTTTTCGGAGTCTCGGTTTTTGAGATGGGGTTCCCTTTGCTTGGCTTTTTTCTTAATCTGGTGCTTACAGGTTGGGCCATGTCACAATTTGTCACTGGAATTCTTATCCGATATGGTCTTGGAGCTGAAAGTTTGACCTGGGTTTTACCCTTCTTGCTCGCACCGTTTTCCTGCATTTACTATCCGCTTTCCACCCTGCCGGAATGGATGCAGTCAATTGCTGTCTTTATTCCCACAACCTATGCGTTCGAGGGTATGCGGGCTCTGTTAGTGGAAGGGAATTTTGAATCTGGTTTCATGCTAAAGGGGTTTGCCTTGAATCTTTGCTATCTTGTAATCGGATTATTTGTATTTTTCATTTCATTTAAGGCAGCCCGTCGACATGGACTTCTTTTGCAATCCGGGGAATAATTTTCAGGATTCAAAGTTGCCAAATTGGGGTGGGGGCGCATTGTTTGAACTTCAATTTTCATATGGCCAGAATAAATAATAATTACGATAAATTGGCTGCAGGTTATCTCTTCCCAGAGATCGCCCGCCGCACAAATGCTTTTCTCGAGGAAAATTCGGGAGCCCAAGTCATGCGTCTCGGTATTGGAGACACCACAGAGCCGATTGTTCCCGCAGTATTGGAAGGATTGCATGCCGGCGTTGATGCCCTTGGCAAGGCAGATTCATACTCAGGCTACGGTCCTTCCGAAGGAATTGCTCCCTTAAGGGATGGTTTGGCTGCTCTTTATTCCGAGCGTGGAATTTCCTTGGATGCTTCTGAATTCTTTGTCAGCGATGGGGCTAAATCTGACTCGGCCAATATACAGAGTATCTTTTCTGACGACTGTGTGGTGGCGGTGCAGGATCCTGCATATCCCGTTTATGTTGATAGCAATGTGATTTTCGGCCGCACCGGGCAAGCCACAGACTCGGGATATCAAGGGCTCGTTTACATGCCATGTACCGAGGAGAACGGATTTTTCCCCGCACTGCCAGATCGTAAAGTGGACCTTATTTATATTTGCAGCCCCAATAATCCAACCGGAGCCGTGGCCACAAAAGAACAACTAAAATCCTTTGTGGATTACGCGAATCAACATCAGGCTATCATCTTTTATGATTCTGCCTATGCCTCCTTCATCACTGATCCTTCACTCCCTCGTTCAATTTATGAAGTGGAGGGGGCTGAAACCTGTGCCATAGAATTTAACAGCTTTTCTAAAACGGCGGGATTTACTGGAGTGAGGCTTGCTTGGACCATTGTGCCGGAGGCATGCAGGACGGAAGACGCGGAGCCAGGCAAATTACATTCCCTTTGGACTCGGCGTCAAAATACCTTTTTTAATGGCGCCGCCAACATCGTGCAGGCAGGTGGTGTAGCCGCTCTTAGTCCGGAGGGACGCAAGCAGACAGATGCTCAGGTTGCTTTCTACTTGGAAAATGCAGGCATCATTAATGAAGGATTGAAGTCTATGGGAATCATAACCTATGGAGGTGGGAATGCTCCTTATGTCTGGCTTAAGACTCCGGAAGGACTATCCTCTTGGGACTTTTTTGATAAACTCCTGCATGAATGTCATGTTGTAGGCACCCCAGGGTCTGGGTTTGGACCTTCGGGGGAAGGCTTCTTCAGGTTGAGTGCCTTCGGTCATCGTGAAAATGTTGAAAAGGCGGTATCCTCGATCACCGAAAAACTCCAAATGTAGGGCGTCTTTTGACCCCACTTGGATGCGACCTTAGACAAATGATTGTCTTGTCGGTTTAATCACGAGTTCAGGAATATGAACTCTTTCAGGTAGCTGACAGAGATAGAGAATCACCGACGCAATATCTTCGGCTTGTAAAATGGTTTGCCGATGTTCTTCTGTTGGAGGCTCTTTCCGGTTATTTAAAATGGGGGTGTTGACCTCACCGGGGTAAAGGCTGCTGATTCGAATGCCATGAATTTTTTCCTCTTCAGCTAACCCCATGCCTAATCCCGTCATTCCGAACTTGGAGGCATTGTATCCAATTCCTGCAAGCGGGACGGATCTTTTACCGGCAACTGAATTAATTAAGATGATGAGACCCTTTTTTTGAATCCTCATGCGTTCCAATGTAAGACGGATTATATTATAACTGCCGGTGAGATTAGTTTCAATTAGCTGATCCCAATCATCAGGGGAAAGTTCCTGCATTGACCGCAAGGCAACATTCACTCCGGCAGCATGCACTAAATAATCCAATGTGCCAATTTCGCCATCAAACCACTGGAAGAGTCCGTCCAAGGACTTGCGATCAGTAACATCAGCCTCTTTCGCCAGGATTTTTCCAACAGGCTGTACTTTTGTGAGGGTCGAAGTTAGGGTCGCCATTCTTCTTCCGACAATGGCCACATTTGCTCCGCTTTTGGCAAGGGCGAGGGCGGTTGCCTCTCCCATGCCTGATCCCCCGCCTGTCAGTAGAATATTTTTTTCTGAGAGATCAGTTTTTTCCTCCATTGTGGCAGCAAAACAAGCAGGCTAATACCTCGTTAAAATTTGGAAAAAAGACTAAATTCCAGGGACGAATGGTACGCCACAGCTGGAAAAAAGAGAAAAAGTCATAATAATAAATAGTACACGAATCATTGAATAACATTGGATGTTCGCTTCCAAGAGGGCAAGCAGGATCTTCCAAAGTTTTAAATCTTGCTCAGAGAAAGTGTTCTTACTTATAAAACCTAGGATTGACCGATCTTGTCTATCCAACCTAACATCATTCCTTGTAGATGATTGCCTTAGCCTCCACTGAATCAGATTATTCGGAACTTCGAGCTTTTATCGGGATAATTGGTCTCTTGGGACTGGCATTCCTAATGAGCTCCAATCGTAGCCGGATCAATCCAAGGGTCGTCCTCGGCGGACTTCTCCTTCAATTGGTAATAGCTTTTGGAGTCTTGAAAATTGCGTGGGTGGAATTGTTGTTCGGTTGGGTTGCACATCTTTTTGCCATTGCTCTGGAAGTTTCGGTTGACGCTTCTTCCTTTGTTTTCGGACCGCTCGCGGACTTTGAAAAAATGAATGAATTGTTTTCCGGCCAGGGCTTTGTCTTTGCCTTTATGGCCCTGCCTAGTATTCTCTTTTTCTCTGCTTTATCATCCCTTCTCTACTACTTTGGTGTGCTCCAATTTGTGGTTAGGGGCATGGCTTGGTTGATGAGCCGGGTTATGCGTTTGTCAGGCGCAGAAAGCCTGGCCGCTGCCGCTAATGTTTTCGTAGGTCAGACGGAGGCACCCCTGATAGTAAAACCTTACATTTCAAAAATGACCCGATCCGAAATTCTTGCCCTGATGGTAGGGGGCATGGCCACAATTGCCGGTTCAGTCTTTGCTATTTATATGAGCATGCTTGGTGGTGCTGATGAATCATCACAAATCCTATTCGGGAAGTTTTTACTTTGTGCTTCGGCGATGAATGCGCCCGCTGCATTGCTGTTTGCGAAAATTCTAATTCCTGAGACTGAACAGGTTGATCATAAACTAAGCATCAATCGTGAGGAAATCGGTAGAAACCCCATTGACGCCCTTGCGAATGGAACAACTCAAGGATTAACCCTAGCCCTCAATGTTGCTGCTATGTTAATCTCTTTTTATGCCTTGATTCTTTTACTTAACTACATGCTTTCATACCTGGGTTTACTCTCTTTGGGGGACGGAAAAAATATCAATCAATGGCTTTCAATGACAACCAACGCCCGGTTCGAACAACTTAGTTTGCAAGCTATTTTCGGTTTTCTTTTTGCTCCGATTGCCTGGCTCATAGGCATTTCATCTACAGAAATCCTTGCTGTTGGTCAATTGATAGGCACGAAACTGTTTGCTACCGAATTTTTTGCATTTGCTGATCTGGCTACCCTTCAATCAGAGGGCTTAAGCACGCGATCCGTGTATTTAGCAACCTTCGCACTTTGTGGATTTGCCAATTTTATGTCGATTGGAATTCAAATAGGAGGAATTGGAGCTTTGGCACCCGAGCGCAGATCGCAACTGGCTAGCCTTGGAATTACAGCTCTTATTGGTGGGACCATGGCCAGTTTACTGTCCGCAACCATTGCCGGACTTTTTCTCTAACGAAAGTTTAACAAATCTACGGTTTGACCTTTTATTCCTTTCCAACAGATTGGACTTTGTAGATGTACAGTTGTTCGATCGATATTCCTAAGAAACTTCCCGTAATGACCCTTCGCGGGATGGTTCTTTTTCCCAAGGCCATGATGCCCCTTCGCATTTTTGAGGAAAGATACCGGCAAATGCTCGATGAGGTATTAAGCACCACCCGTATATTTGGGATTGTTTGCGAACGCGAAAACGTGTCTGAGGATGAGGTACACCTTGAGCATCCCTTTGGCGTGGCAACCGCGGGCTTGATACGGGTATCCAAAAAGCATGATGATGGCACATCCTTTGTTTTACTTCAGGGGATCAAGAGGGTAAAGGTACGGGGGATTTCACAGGAGCTACCATACCGGGTAATAGAAACTGAAGTGATGAACTCCATTTGTGACGAATCATCGCACGAGATTCGTAAGCAAATCGAAGCGGCATTGAAACAAAATAAACTACTTGGAGGGGGTGTAACCGACGAAATGTTGGATTTCTTAAATCCTCTAGAAGATGACGATGCGTTCGTTGATCTCGCGGCCTTCACCCTTTGCAGACATACCCTACGTAAGCAGGCTATGCTTGAGGTCCAGCATTTAAGTAAAAGAGCTTCGATGCTACTTACCGACCTGCACCGGGAAAATGATCGTTTGGTTTCGATTAAGCAAATGATGAAACAATCTGATGATGAAGCATCGGAAAAAGACTAGTTTTCTTACATGGTGCGACCAAAACCAAGCCCCGACCACATGGCTAAAAAAGTGGCCCACTTTAAACGGGTAATCAAATTCCGTTCTTACTTTGGCTGGATATTTGCGATAGTGGGTGGTTGTTTATTCGGAGTTGGGGTCAAGAATAACCAAATGCCCTTGATTATGATAAACGGTGCTCTTTTTTTCGGATATGGTATCTTTATGATTTGGCAAACCAAGCGTGCCCGCCAACGCCTAGAACACGGGGATGGTTAATTTTGATCACTCCTGCCAAACACTTGGATGCAACTTGCTAGGTTCATGGATTTCATTCTCAGAGAAGTAGATACCCATGCGTAAGAACGCGATTCGGTAATTCGGAGTCTCAGGACGTATCTGTTTTATTTCATCCATTAAACTTTCAGCGGATCTTCCCTGTAATTCATAAATTTCCCTGACGCCAATATCCATTAGATCCCGTGCGACTCTCACATCCATTCTTGGAATACGCATAATCGCAGATTGCATGGCTTCATGGTCAATTTTCTTTTTTTTACCATTTAATGTAAGATTGTTCTCCCCATATATGGGGTTGGCTTGTTTGCCAAATAGAGCCTCGAGCGGAATAATATCTTCAAATGACATGTTTACCTAATCAACTCAGGCTTGCTCGAAAGCAAACACAAATGTAATGTTGACTTTCTAATACTCTTTATTCTTTAAATGAGCTTTTCATCAGATGCGGGTGTAGTATATCGGTAGCACGCAAGCTTCCCAAGCTTGAGGGCGGGGTTCGATTCCCCGGACCCGCACCAAATCATGTTTTCCAGATTTTTCATATCCAATGCCTTGATTTGCATTCTCTTTTTACCTTCTCCAGATGTTCAACAATTTTTTTCAACTTGAGTCATCTAGTAAAAGTGGAGCAGGCATATTTAACAGAAAGGGGTCATCATCTCAATCAAAGTTGGTTGAAAGAAATTAGTAATGAATGCATAGCCAGCAGATTATTGAGATAATGAAGACATTTCACCAGATTTTCGGACTAGTGGCCGAAAATGCAGGGATTTGAGATATCGCTAAAGCCAGTTTGGATTTGGCCATCCCTATTGTGATTTTAAGTAAGTAATTTCAATTGATACTCAGTATACTCAAAGCATCAAGAAGTCTGATAGGAAATTCTTGAACCTTTGATTGTTCAAATCTTAGTCTTGGATTTTAGAAATTTGCGAGTCTTGCACCTGATTCGATTCAACCTTCTGGTGTCCATCCCAAAACAATATCAAATTTCGCGGAAACTTCCTGCAATTTTGAACCCTGTACTGGATTGAAGGGTACAATCAGTGATTTTCGGGCGTTGGAATCTTTTATGCGTCTAAGAATAAAGTCCTTCTGATTACGAGGCTCTCCTTTAATATAGCATTGGGTGGTGAATTTTTCTTTCCCTTTAACGGAAACTGACATGTGGATATGCGGAGTTCTTCCTGAATAGGGGCTCGGCTTTAGGGTACGAAAGAAATAGTTTCCTTTAGCGTCAGTAAGGAAGCGGCCATATCCTTGGAAATTATGATCGAGCTTATCCCGGGAACCTCCACGGGAATGCAAGTATATACCTTGATTATCGACTTGCCAAATTTCAATCAGGGCGTTCCGTTGCGGATTTCCTTTAAAATCAGTAACTTTTCCCCGTAAGTAAGCTATCTTACCAACCGCTGGCGTGAGTGAATCATTAATGACGATAAGATCATTGTCTGTATCTAGTGGCATTCTGTCAGGATAAAACGGTCCCTCCGTCTGACTGGGTGTGAGGGATAAGGTTTCAGCCATCAGCCCCGGGCTACTAAAAAACGGAGCTAAGGAGAATGAATTCTTGATAAGATTACGGCGGGTGATGATTGAAAATTTCACGGGTGTTCTAAATTCTCAGAAATCGTAGACTCCTGTCAATAACCGTGAATCAGGCACAAACTCGATTTTTACCCATGGACTTGGCTTCTAGCAGTTTTTTATCCGCCCGTTCGATGGCATCATGCCCGTCCACATCGCCTACTGCAACCAGCGATATCCCTACGCTTATTGTTACCTTAATTCTTTTCCCCTCAGAGATGATAGGCATTATTTCAATCTTTTGTCTTAGCCTCTCTGCCACTTTTTGAGCTTGTTCTTGATTGGTGTAGGGAAGCAAAATGCAGAATTCCTCTCCTCCGAGTCGGGCAATGATGTCATGCACACGGAGGTTGTCTTTGCATCTTTCAGTCACTTCAATCAAAACATGATCTCCGGTACCATGACCGTGCTGGTCGTTGATGCTTTTAAAATGGTCCAAATCAATCATGACCAACGCATATTCTTTTTGACTCCTTTTGAAGCGTGAGAATTCCTGAGAGATAATCTCATTGAAAGCCCTGCGGTTTGCGGCGGTGGTTAACGGGTCAGTCCGGCAAAGAGTCTGTAAATCCTGCTCCAGTTTTTTGTAATCCGAGATGTCCCTTTGGATCGCGGCGAAGTGTGTAACCTTCCCATTTTTGTCGGGCAAGGGCAGAATACTTAAATCAACCCAATATTCGTTACCTTTCTTGGAAAAATTACGAAGGGTTACGCGAACGGATTCCTTTTTTTCAAGGGCTTGGCGAACTTTATCCAAGTCATTGCGGTTGGTGCCTTCTTTTTGTAGAATTCTAGGAGTCTTACCTATGACTTCCTCGGGAGTGTACCCCGTTTTTTCAGTAAAAGCTTCGTTGACATAAACAATCTCAGGTCCGGGATCGTTTAAGGGATATGCCTTGGTGACAATAACGATGTCTTTGGCATGCTGTACGATAGCTGAGAAATCAAAATCTGTATCACACATTTCGAGACTTTTGAAGGGTTGAGGGCAGGGGTTTGGGTGTAAATCCTAAGTCGAATTGAAAAAAGAATTTTAATCAAGAAATTTTTTAGATGCAAGGGCAGGGAAGTTCATTTAATCAAGGAAATACAGGACTAGTCGATCAACATTTCCTTGGCTGATTTGCCTTGGGGAATCATTGGTAAAACATGTTCGGTGTAAGGGACAATCACTTCTAGAAGATAGGGTTCGTCGCTCTCAAGCATTTCTTTCATCGCTTCCCGTAATTCTTCCCTTTTGGTAACGCGACGTGCTTTTACGCCAAACCCTTCGCAAACCTTGATATAATCTGGATAAATTGCATCCAAATTATCGGGTCCACCTATATTTTCAGGATCGCACAAAATTGTGTGTCCACGAACCGATTCATAAAAGCGGTCTTCCCATTGGACCACCATTCCAAGATGCTGATTGTTTAGAAGTAGACATTTTGCATTAATTTTCTCAATCTTGGCGGTTGCTAATTCCTGTATATTCATCAGGAAAGATCCGTCACCGTCAATGTCGATGACTTCTTTGTCCGGAAAAGCCACTTTCGCTCCCACCGCTGCAGGATAACCGAATCCCATGGTGCCCAAACCAAGCGAGGATATGTAGGTTCTTGGTTCCTTAAATCTGTAGTATTGAGCTGCCCACATTTGGTGCTGCCCGACTCCGGTGGTGATGATCGCATCCCCCTTCGATTCATCATAAAGAACATCCACCGCTTCCTGAGCAGTGATGTGTTCCCCCTTCGAGTATTTGAAAGGATATTCTTTTTTCCATGCTTGAAGTGTATCCAACCACTCCGAAAGGTCAGGTTTTTGAAATTTACCGGACTTAATCATTTCACTCATTCTTTTGAGCGCATATTTTATATCGGTACGGATGGGGAAGTGGGCGTGAACATTTTTGTTATGCTCAGATTTGTCCAGGTCAAAGTGGATGACATATGCCTCTTGGGCGTATTTATCGACCTTGCCAGTGATACGATCATCAAAGCGGGCACCTGCACATAGAAGAAGATCACTCTCACATACGGCCCAATTCCCGGCAACCGTGCCATGCATGCCGTACCAATAAAGGGACTGTTCATGGTCGGGGTCAAACACACCAAGTCCCATAAGGGTATGGGTAACTGGCAAGCCGGACAATTCGACAAATTCTCTAAGCTCCTTATGGGCGTCCGCAGAGATGATACCACCTCCGGTATATAAAACTGGCCTTTTGGCCTTGGAAAGGAGATTCAAAACTTCAATGAGTTCATCATCAGTGGCGCGTGGATCATCCAATTTATAACCATCCAAGTCCTCCACATTTGAAGGAAAGAATGGTTCGAAAACTTTTTGTTGTACATCTTTCGGGATATCAATCACCACAGGACCGGGGCGACCGCTCTCAGCGAGATAGAAAGCTTCTTTTACGACTTTTGGCAAATCCTCGGCCTTGAGAACAAGATAACTGTGTTTTACGATAGGTAGGGTCATTCCAAAGAAATCAGTTTCCTGAAAGGCTGCTTTGCCAATAAATTGCTGATACACCTGTCCGGTGATGGCAACTAGAGGAATGCTGTCCATGAAAGCATCTGCGATGCAGGTCACCAAGTTGGTCGCTCCGGGACCGGATGTGGCCATGCAAACGCCGGCTTTTCCAGTTGCCCTTGCATAACCATGGGCCATGAATCCTCCTCCTTGTTCCTGCCTGGGCAGAATTGTGCGGATTTTTTCAGACTTGGTGAGTGACTGATGAAGTTCCATCGAAGCTCCGCCAGGATAGGCGAAGACCACATCCACGCCCTCACGCTCAAGGGCTTCAACAAGGGCGTCGGCTCCTTTCATGGCGTAACCGTATTCGCCTTCGACTTCGGGATCTTGATATCTAATGGATTGAGTACTCATGAAGTTTTGGAATTATGGTATTATTATGTCAAACAGCCTTTTCTTTATCAAGGTGAAAGAACCGAGAAGGAAATGGAATATTTCTTGCAGTCTTTGTTTCAGATTAATTCGCGAAGTTCGGATACGGAAAGTTTTAGATTAGCTGCTTCTGATTCTTCAAAAACCTGTTCCAGAAGGGCTCTCTTTTCCTGCTGGAGATCGAGGACCTTCTCTTCGACAGTACCCGAAGTGATCATCTTATACACGGTGACGACTTTATTCTGGCCGATGCGGTGAGCCCGGTCGGTCGCTTGAGTTTCAGCCGCCGGATTCCACCATGGGTCAAAATGCACTACGACATCTGCTGCCGTCAAATTTAAGCCAGTTCCGCCAGCTTTAAGGGAGATCAGAAAAACAGGTATTGAGTGGTCTTCCTGAAATAAGTCAACCTGTTTCATACGGTCCTTGGATGAACCATCAAGGTAGCAGAAGGGGATGGATGCCGATTCAAGCTCTTCCTTAATTAACTTTAAGGCTTGTACAAACTGAGAAAAAACCAATAGGCGGTGCCCTCCCTCCAGGCAGGTGTAGAGGAGTTCTCTGAAAGCTCGTAGTTTGGCAGAATGTTCCGAGTCCATGGTCTTATCAATCAAGCGTGGGTCGCAGCAGGTTTGTCTGAGGCGAAGTAACTGTGTGAGGGTTTTCATTCGTAATGTTCCATCGGATACCCCTGATTCAGCCAGTTTGCTTAGTTCGGTGTCCGAAGATTCTCTGACTTTTTGATACAATTCATTTTGTTCATCAGATAGTTTGATATGAAGAATTTGCTCGATTTTACCTGGTAGTTCGGGAGCCACTTCATTCTTGGTTCTTCTCAGTAAATAAGGGGCTGCTTCCTTAAGTATTCTTCGTTCATGCCAAACTCTTTCATCACCCCGACTACTGACGGGGATTTCCGGACGTGCTCCTGGTAGGAGGAATTCAAGCAGAGCCAGAAGATCGTAAACGCTATTCTCAATCGGCGTGCCTGTAAGTAATATTCTGCCTTCGGAGGACAGAGACGACATTGCCTTGGCATTCTGGGTTTTGCGGTTTTTGAGGTACTGAGCCTCATCACCTATTACACAAAGCATTGGAAAAGAAGCTAGCATATCTTTATCCCTCACGAGGGTACCATAAGATGTGATAATCAAATCATTTCCGCTCATGCTTGTTGGAACCGATGTTCTTGTAATTCCATGATGTACTAAAACCTTAAACTCAGGGCAAAAATGTTGGGTTTCCCTGCGCCAATTTTCAACCAGGGAAGCCGGGCAGACTACTAGTGAGGGCAAGGCCGATTTTATTTCTCTTTTGAGGGTGGAAAGGAAAGACAAGGCTTGCAAAGTTTTACCCAGGCCCATTTCATCTGCTAGGATACCACCCAGTTGATTACGGAAAAGGTGGAGAAGCCACGCGACTCCAATTTTTTGGTAAGGGCGAAGCAGGCGATCAAGGGATGGAGTGAGAGCCGGGGATGGAAGTGCACTTAAATCTTTAAGTGCCAGGCATCTCTTCTTCCATTCTGCCGGAGGTTTAAAGCGGGGATCTGCCGATAAAATGAATTCCTCAAGAGAGGTTATCTGATATTTCTCTACCGGATGGGAAAATTGCGAAAGCAGGGGAATGTCCATTTCTCCCCTCACTCGTCTTTGGATCTGGTTGGCTTGGTCCTTTAATTCTTTGGTTAGGAGATATACTTTCTTTCCGTGCCGGACATGATTTAAACCGATGGATAAGGCATGTTCGATTTCATCAATGGGTGTGTCTCCCGCTTCGATAGAAACCTCCAGGTTTGTTCCGCTTTCTGATTCACTGGCTTTAACTCGTAGGCTTGCACGGGTGATTACTTTTGTCAGTTGTTGGAAGTTTTCCGTAAACTTGGCACCATAGTCATGTTCAAGGTCATCCTGATTAGAGGCTAGGAAGTCCAACACCTTGGATGAATCTCGTAGCCACCACCAATGAAGGTGTGAACGGTCCCGAAGGAAGTTCCATTTCCGTAGTAGACTTAAAATTTCCTTATATCCTGGGTGTTCCGAAGAAGGTAAGATGATACGGAGATATTCTGTGGAGCCCTCCACTTCGATGGGAGGACCTTTGTATTCAGGTTCCACTGTTTGTTCCCGAGATTTTTCTGGTATCCCCTCAGAGGAAATTTCTCGCACCAGCCGATTGGCTTGAGGGGCTTTATCGGGGAGGTATTCACTAACGCCTGTGAGGCTGTTATCGTTCCAGGTAAGTGGTTTTTCGGGTTGATTCGCGGGAAAAAAACAGGGTGCGTTGGTCAGAATTTTTACCAGTTCTGCAGTCTGCTCCAAATTCAACTGAAGAAAGGAAGACAGTTTACCCTGACACCACTGGGTCAGGGCAAAAAGGGCGCTTCTTTGAGCGTCAGGAAGGTCACCGAGCAGGGATAACTCAACTTTTTCAGGGGGCTGACGGCTTCCTTGGTCAGTCTCCAGTTCAATCTTGGCAGGTATTGAATCGCGTTGGGCACACCCTGCCATGGTAGGAGGCAGCAATATACGAAGTTTCACCCGCTTGATTTTGCAATGGAAATAGACTGTAGAACTCCCTCGACTCCTTGCCCCGGAGGAGCTCCTCCCATTGCGAAGTCCGGCTTGCCTCCGCCTTTTCCACCCAGCTGAGAAGCAAGCTGTCCAAGGATTTGACCTGCATCATAACCCGCTTCCACCGCTTTGGGCGAGCAAAGGCAAATCAGTCCACACTTATTGTCTTTTTCACTGGCCAGAAGGACAATGGACGGGCCGGCTCTTTTGTTAATCTGAGCTGCAAGCGGACGAAGATCGTTGGCTGAAATATTGTTCAGTGATGCCTTGATGAGCCGGATGTTGCCTATTTCGATGGCGTTTTTGATGAGATCATCAGCCAAGCCAGCTTGGTTCTTCTGGGTAAATGAGCGCAATTTTTTCTCCAGGTCTTTGTTTTTTTCCTGCATCTGGGAAATTCGATAGCTGATTTCTTCCGGCTTACAGGCAAGTTGGCGGAGAAGTCGGTTGAGGTGAACTATGCGCTTGTTTATCCAATCGAAGGCAGCACTGCCAGCAACCGCTTCGATTCTGCGATTACCGGCAGAGATTGCGGATTCACTGGTTATTCGAATGGATCCGATCTCGCCGGAGCGGGAAACATGAGTTCCTCCGCAAAGTTCCTGACTCCAACCACCCAGGTTTACGACCCTTACGGTATCTCCATATTTTTCGCCAAAGAAAGCGACTACTTCATCAGGTTTTTCGGAAAATGGGATTTCGTAGGACTCCACCTTCTCATTCAGCAAAAGCTTTTGGTTTGCCAGATATTCTATTTCCAATAATTGCTCGTCTTTCAGTGCTTCATAATGTGAAAAGTCAAAGCGCAGACGATCCTGCACGACCAGTGATCCCGATTGTTTTACATGATCGCCCAATACTTTTCGTAGTGCCCAGTGAAGAATGTGGGTTGCGGTGTGATGACACTGAATATCCTGCCGGAGTGTTTGATTAACCGAGACGATTGCCTTCCCTGAAAATTGAACGGGTACTTCAGTATACTTAATTTTGTGAAGGAATCGACCATTCGCATCTTTTATTACATCGGTAATGATCAAGCTGGTCTCATTAAAAGACACAGTACCTTGGTCTCCCCTTTGGCCACCCATTTCAGCGTAAAAGGGAGTTCTGTCGAATATCAGATAGGTGCTTCCCTCTTGATTTAGAGTATCAAGGAGGGAAACTTCACATTCATTTAAGTTAGCTTGGTCATAGCCCAGAAATTCAGTTCCTTGATCTCCCCTTTTTGAATTATGCACAAGAATATCCACAGACTTGTGAGCTTCTCGTGCCCGCTTTTTTTGTGCATTCATTTCTTTATTGAAACCTGCAATATCAATTTGGACTCCGTTTTCTCTGGCCAGTAATTCAGTTAAGTCGAGAGGAAATCCATAAGTGTCGTATAGCTTAAAAACAAAACTTCCCGACACCTGCTCCTTTTTGTGCAATCTGGTCAGTTCGCGATTGAAAAGATCAATTCCCCTGTCCAAAGTTTTGTTGAAGGATGTCTCTTCAGCAAGAAGTGTTTTGCAGATTAAATCCTTTCGTTTGAATAGTTCAGGAAAGAATGGACCCATTTGCTCGATAAGAATCGGAGCGAGATGGTGAAAAAAGGGATCATTAAATCCCAGGGTTCTTCCGTACCGAACTCCTCTTCTCAGGATTCTTCGCAGAACATAATTACGGTCGGTATTCCCCGGTAGAATTCCATCTGCAATTGAAAAACAAATTGCCCGGAGATGATCGGCTACAACCCTAAATGCTATGTCAATTATCTCCTTGGATGACGGAGTTTGATCAGCCACTGGCAGAGTTGAATGGTATTTTTTAGCAGATAATTTTTCGATTATATTAAAGATTGGAGAAAATACATCGGTATCATAATTGGAGGTTGGCTTGGAGAAATCAGTGAATCCTTGAGTTGATTGCATAACTGCGACTACTCGTTCGAAACCCATGCCGGTATCGACATGCCTGTCAGCAAGCGGCGTATAGTTACCTTCCCGGTCAGCATTAAATTGGATGAAAACAAGATTCCATATCTCGATACATAAATGGGAATCAGCATTGACCAAGTTTCCTTTTGTGTCGCCTTCTTGAGTAAGATCAATGTGTAGCTCACTGCAAGGACCGCAAGGTCCGGTCTCTCCCATCATCCAAAAATTGTCTTTTTTACCACCATTTACCACATGCACTTTAGGATCAAGACCGGCTGCATTAAAAATTTCGGACCAGACCTCGTAAGCCTCCTGATCAAATTCCGCGGGGTCATTCCCTTCAGGTTTATAAACCGTTGCATAAAGCCGGGAAGGTGGGAATTTCCAAATACTCACTAACAACTCCCATGCCCACTCAATTGCTTCTTTCTTAAAGTAATCTCCAAATGACCAGTTACCGAGCATTTCAAAAAAAGTGTGGTGATAGGTGTCAAAACCCACATCTTCCAAGTCATTATGTTTACCTCCAGCCCGGATACACTTTTGGGTGTCTGCAACCCGTTGCAATGGAGCTTTTTGATCGCCCAAGAAGTAGGGGACAAACTGATTCATCCCGGCATTGGTGAAAAGCAGGTTTGGGGATTCTGGAAGCAGGGACCCCGAAGCAACCACTTCGTGATTCTTGCTTGCAAAAAAATCGAGGAAAGATTGCCGGATTTCCGCGGATGTCATGAGGATCTATTTTACTTATGCAGGGAGTCTGTCAATGATTGCTTCTCCCATTTCATCCGTACCTACGAATTCAGATCCTGAAGATATATCTACTGAACGGAATCCGTCGCGAATGGTTTGCTTGACCGCGCTCTCAATGGCGGAAGCTTCTTTTTCCATTCCGAAACTATATCGTAGCATAAGAGCGGCACTCAAAACCTGAGCACAAGGGTTGGCTAAATTTTTGCCTGCGATATCCGGTGCCGTTCCACCAGCCGGTTCATAAAGTCCGAAGGAATGACCCAGACTATTTTTTCCGGTGCCCAAACTTGCGGATGCAAGCATACCCAAAGAACCGCAAATAACCGCCAATTCATCCGATAAAATATCACCAAACATGTTTTCTGTAAGAATGACATCGAATTGATTTGGATCGCGGACCAATTGCATTGCGGCATTATCGACATACATGTGGGTTGATTCGATGGTGGGATCTAGCCGCTGGATGCACTCGCTGACTACTTTTCTCCAGAGCACAGAGGTTTCCAGGACATTGGCCTTGTCTACTGAGCAGATCTTTTTTTCCCTAAGGCTAGCAGCCTTGACTGCAATTTCTGTAATCCTTTCGATTTCACTGGTTTTGTAAACCATAGTATCGATCGATCGTTCTTCGCCGTTCGCAAGGGTCTCTCTACTTTTTGGCAGTCCGAAGTAAATTCCACCGGTTAGCTCCCTGACGCAAAGAACATCAATACCTTTTGCAACCGTGGAAGGACGCAGGGGCGATAAGTCTGCTAGTTCTGGGTAAAGATTGCCAGGCCTCAAATTGGCAAAAAGTTCAAACGCCTTACGAATAGGAAGTAAAGCGGCCCTTTCCGGTTGTTCTGTTGGTGGAAGTGACTCCCACTTTGGCCCACCTACGGATCCAAATAGAATTGCATCTGCTTCTTGGCAGGCTGACAAGGTCGAGTCAGGGAGGGCGGAACCGTGCCTATCTATTCCGATACCCCCAATATCGTATTCCGAAGTTTGAAGGGAAAAGCCATTTCGTAGACCGAGGGTTTCAAGTACCTTTAAAGCGACGGACATTACCTCCGGGCCAATTCCATCACCTGGAAGATTGGTGAATCGTATCGTAATCATTAGGGGGTATTATTCATATGGGAAAGGTACTGATCTGCAACGCAGAAAAGAGAGGCTTCCAGTGGGGATCGGTATTCGTTGACAAAATTAAGCAAAAATTTATTAATGAAAGATTACTTTCAGTCTAATCCAAAAAGGGGCGGGCATTGCTCGCCTTTTTTATTCTCTAAATTCTCAAACCTATAGAAGCCAATATTATGAGTAGCGAAATCCTCGCAGTTCTCGAGTACATGGAAAAAGAAAAGGGCATCAGTCGAGATGACATGATTGCTACCATAGAAGGTGCAGTTAAAGCTGCCGCGGAAAGAGGAGTGAATAAACAGGGAGAAGTCCGGGTTGAAATCAGCCCCAAAACCGGAGCTATGCAGGCATGGACGAGATTAGAAGTGGTGGAATCTGTATCAGATACAGCCAGCGAAATCCATTTGGACAAGGCCCGTTTGTATTCTGAAAATCCCCAAATTGGCGATTTCGTTGAACGAGAGTTAGATCCGGCTTATTTGGGACGAATTGCTGCAAGAACTGCGGAGCAGGCGATTAAACAACGACTTCGTCAATTCGAAAAAGAGCACATTTATGATGAGTTTCGTGATCAGGTTGGTGGACTGGTTACTGGAATTGTCCGCCGTAAGGAAAGGGGCGATTTGGTCGTAGAGGTTGGCAAGGCGGAAGCCCTCCTTCCATGGCGCGAACGCGTTCCCGGTGAAGACTGGGTTCCCGGCGAACGAATTCGTTGTCTTCTACATAAACTTGAACAGCAAGGGAGAGGACCTGAGCTCATTCTCAGCCGTTCAAGTCTCAATTTTGTCCGTAAACTTTTTGAGATGGAAGTCGCAGAAATTTCTGACGGAACCGTTACGCTGGCAGCTATGGCTCGGGAGCCCGGTTATCGAACAAAGGTATGCGTTAAAAGTGCTGATCCCAAAGTGGACCCAGTGGGTGCTTGTGTTGGGGCTAGGGGTTCCCGTGTGAAAAGCATTGTTCGTGAAATGAATGGAGAAAAAGTAGATATTGTTCGATGGTACGAGGATCCTATAGAACAATTAGCCGAAGCACTAAAGCCGGCGATTCCGCAGAATGTCAATTTGGACCGGGACAAGCGGAGAATGTATTTTGAGGTTGTGGAGGATGATTTATCCGTTGCGATCGGACGAAAGGGGATTAATGCCCGTCTCACTTCTAGATTGCTGGGCTGGAAATTAGATATTGGCAAGGTGGTGGTTAAAGAAGTTGGCTTCGATGAAAGGAAAACCAAGGCAGCGGAAGCCCTCACTTCGGTGGGCATAAAATTTGAGGTTGCTGACCGCTTGGTCGCGTTTGGGCTGGTCAGCCCGGAAGCTTTTGAAGGAGTCAATGCGGAAGACTTGGTTGGTCTAGGATTCGATCAGCCTATCGCAGATGATGTCCTGTCTAAAGTATCAACGGAAGTTTCACCTGACGAATAATCAGCTGATTTCAAAAAAGATCTACTTTTTAGATGAGTGTTCGAATTCACGCGATTGCCAGAGAAATAAACAAAACCAGTAAGGAAGTACTCGAAATTTTGACTGATCGCGGATACGAACTAAAAAGTGCATCTTCGACCATAGATAATATCACCGCGGAATCCTTAGTCGAAGAATTCAAATCGAATGAAATTACTTCGACAGGCTCAGAAATTTTAGACGGAAAAGGAAACACACACCAATCGAAGTCCGACTCTCAGCCAACCAAAATACCTCTGGTAAAAAGTAAGGAAGATATAGAGCGGGAAAAAAGGGAAAAAGAAGAACAGGACCAGGTTGATAAGGAAAACCAAGTTCCCAATATCGAACCCGACGAAGAGGAACCTGAGCAGTCGAAGCCTGCCATGGCTCCGCCGCCTCCGTCTCCGTCCAAGGCGATTGCCCCACCGCCACCTCCAGTCTCTGCGGGAAAACCAAAAATTCCCGCCCCGACTGCCTTGAATGGTGACGACAAAACAGGGACTTCTGAGCAAGATGGTATGGTTGAGGGTAATCTTGTCATTGTTAAGCCGCCCATCGTAGTCAGGGATTTTGCAGTTTTGCTTGGTCTCAAGCCATTTCAATTAATATCTGAACTCATGGAAATGGGCATATTTGCTTCCATGAACCAGACGATTGAGGAAGATGTGGCTCGCAAGATTTCGAAAGTAAAAGGCTTTGAACTTGAAATTAAGCATCGCGGTGAAAGGGTCGATCAACCAAAAGTAAAAAAAGAGAAAATTGACGAGGATGATGCCAGTTTGCTTCAACTTCGCCCACCCGTTGTATGTATTTTGGGCCATGTTGATCATGGAAAAACCACGCTTTTAGATACCATTCGTAAAGCCAATGTGGTTGCTGGCGAAGCAGGGGGAATCACCCAGCATGTCGGAGCTTATCAAATATCCCACGGAGATAACAAAATTACTTTTCTGGATACGCCTGGTCATGCCGCTTTTTCCAAAATCAGGGAACGGGGTGCAAACCTAACCGATGTTTCAGTCCTAGTTGTAGCAGCAGACGATGGTTTTATGCCTCAAACGGACGAGGCTTTGAAATTTGCGCAAAGATCTCAAAGTACCCTGATTGTTGCGATTAATAAGATGGATGCGAAAGGAGCCGATGCAGAAAAAGTTAAAACACAAATGCAGGAGCGATCAATCCCTCCTGAAGATTGGGGAGGCGATGTCGTCACGGTTCCCATCTCAGCTTTGAACGGAGACAAGGTCGAAGAGCTTTTAGACATGATCATTCTACAGGCTGAGATCATGGAACTTAAGGCCAATCCTGACGCAGTTTCAGAGGGCGTTATTGTAGAGGCTAGACAGGAAGTCGGGCGTGGACCCACTGCAACCGGAATCGTCCAAAAAGGTACTTTGAAAATTGGAGACGCCATTCATTCCGGAGATGTTTACTGTAAAGTGAAGGCGATGATCGATGATCAAGGTAAGCAGGTAAAAAGTGCACCCCCAAGCACCCCGGTCAATATTCTGGGCTGGTCTGGAGTACCCGCCGCGGGAGCCGTTTTCAGCAGATCCAAAAATGAAAGAGAAGCCCGAAGAGAGGTGGAGGAATATTTGCAACTCGGCAAAGAAGTCGAGGCAATCACTGATGCAGATGGTAATGAAGAGTCTTCAGGAGTTGATGCCTTGTTTGCGGCAATTTCCAAAAGTAAAGCTACCAGTTATAAAGTTATACTCAAAGCAGATGTACGAGGTTCATTGGAAGCTTTACAAGGTTCTCTGGAATTGATTCAGAGCGATAAAGTATTGCTTGAAATCTTGCAAGGTGATGTGGGACCGGTCACTAAAAATGATGTTCAGATGGCAAACACTTCCGGAGCCGATGTTATTGGCTTTAATGTAAAGTTAGACAATGGAGTCATGGGGGAAGCCAAGCATCTAGGCGTTCAGGTTTTCCAGAATAATATTATTTATGAGATTATTGATCTGATAAAGGAAAATATGGCTGATCTTCTTGAACCTGAAATAATTGAAAAGAAAACGGGCCGGGCAGAGGTCCGTCAGGTATTCAAACTTAGTAAAGGCCGTACGGTTGCTGGTTCCATGGTGATGGAAGGTTCGATAACCCGGAACAAGGGTGCCAGGTTACTACGCGATAAGGAAGTGTTAGCCGAGGGGAAAATAGACACCCTTAAAAGATTCAAGGATGATGCTACTGAGGTCAAGGCTGGGTTTGAATGCGGGATCCATTTAGAAGGTTTTGATCGATACGAAGTGGGTGATGTAATTGAGTCATTTGAATTAGAGAAAACCCGGCCCATCTTATAAGCTTAGTTTGTCAAAATGAGTCTACGCCTTGCCCGGGTAAATGAATTGGTTCATCGCGAGATCGCCACTTATCTCAGCACTCGTTACAGAACAGAAACCGTAAGATGGACAATCACATCGGTGGATGTTTCTGCGGATTTAAGAAATGCAACGGTAGCTTATTCGGTAATTGGGGAAGAATCAGAAGCTAGAGAGGCCCTGCAGTTCTTTAGGAAAAAGGCGGGTGAAATTCGTAAAGAAGTAAGCAAGCATGTGATTTTAAAGTATTCTCCACAGCTTCATTTCGTACGTGATTATGGTATTGAACGGGGAAATAGGGTCATGGAAATCTTGGATGAAATAGAAAATCAAGTTCAAACCCGGAAAAAAGACGACACATAGTGCCATCTAATGTGACACACTAGCTTTAAAGTGTGACTCGATGACTCACAGATCGAGGAGTGAAAATAGTGAAATTTTCCTAAAATTCTTTCTTTCATGAACTTAGGTTTTTTTCTTACTTAGGCATGCAAGTTGCACATCGGGTTTGTGAGTAAAATTATTGGTATTGACTTAGGCACGAGTAATTCGTGCATGGCAGTGATGGAAGCGGGTGAACCCAAAGTTATTCCCAACTCCGAAGGAAATCGCACCACTCCCTCTATTGTTGCATTCGGCAAAGATGGAGAGAGGTTGGTTGGACAATCGGCGAAACGCCAAGCCGTTACTAACCCGGCAAATACTATTTTCTCAGCTAAAAGACTAATTGGGAGGAAGTATTCTGAAATCAAGGATGATATTTCCACTTTGCCTTTCAAAGTAGTCGAAGGCAAAAACGGAGCCGCGGTCATTGAATGTGATTTGGATGGAAAAACCGAAACTTTCATGCCTGAGCAAATTTCATCCATGGTCCTATCCAAACTCAAGGCTGATGCAGAAGCCTACCTAGGTGAACCGGTTACCAAGGCGGTGATAACCGTTCCAGCTTATTTTAATGACGACCAGCGCAGGGCAACCAAAGACGCTGGTGCTATTGCGGGTCTGGATGTCGAACGAATCATCAATGAACCGACCGCCGCGTCTTTGGCCTACGGTCTAGACAAAAAGGGTGAAGAAACTATCGCCGTTTATGATTTGGGCGGAGGAACTTTTGATATTAGTGTTCTGGAAATTGCCGAGGGTGTATTTGAAGTAAAAGCAACCAATGGTGACACGCAACTCGGTGGAGACAACTGGGATCAATATATAATTGACTGGCTAATTCAGGAATTCAAAAATGATCAGGGCATAGATTTAGCCGGGGACCCCATGGCAATGCAGCGATTGAAAGAGGAGGCTGAGAAAGCCAAAATGGCACTCTCCTCCTCGCAGTCCACCGACATTAACTTGCCTTTTATCACTGCAGATGCGTCTGGACCCAAGCACTTGAATGTTTCGCTAACCCGTGCGAAACTTGAACAAATTTGTGATGTACTCTATGCCAGGACGAAATCCCCATTTGAGTCGTGCCTGAAAGATTCAGGTCTCAATATCGGGGAAGTCAGTAATCTTGTTCTCGTTGGAGGAATGACTCGCAGCCCTAAAATTGTGGAACTTGCCAAAGAACTTGGGGGAAAAGATCCTCATCAGGGAGTCAACCCCGATGAGGTGGTTGCCATTGGTGCAGCCATACAGGGTGCAGTTCTACTGGGTGATGTGAATGATGTTCTACTTCTCGATGTGACTCCTCTTACTCTTGGAATTGAAACAGCCGGTGGCGTATCTACGCCAATGATTGACCGTAATACCACCATCCCAACCAAGAAATCTCAGGTTTTCTCCACCGCCGCAGATAACCAACCTGCGGTCGATATTGTTGTCCTTCAAGGAGAAAGATCAATGTCCAGTGACAACAAAAAACTGGGAGATTTTAAACTGGACGGTATCCGACCTGCACCAAGGGGGACTCCTCAGGTTGAAGTGACTTTCGATATCGATGCCAACGGTATCTTAAATGTAACGGCCAAAGATAAAGATACAGGTAAGGATCAGAAGATAACCATTTCTGGCTCTTCTAGCATGGATGAAGACGAAGTCGATCGTCTACGAAAGGAAGCTGAAAAGTTTGCCGATTCTGATAAGGAAAAAGTGGAACAGGTTCAAGTAAGAAATGAGCTGGATTCCATGGTTTACCAGTGCGAAAAGCAGCTTTCCGATCTTGGTGACAAAGCTCCGAAGGAATTGAAGGAATCAATAGACGGGATCCTCTCTAATTCAAAGAAAGTCCTGGAAAATCAGGGAGCCTCCCTTTCTGAACTTAAAGAGGCAAAAGATTCCCTCCAAAAGACCTTTGAGCAACTTGGCCAAGAAGCGATGAAGTATCAAAATGCCGGCAGCACGGGCCCTGTATCCGGCGGTTTTAGTGAACCTCAAGATGAGGACGCTCCCGACTCCAAAGCAACTGACAAAAAAGCAAATGAAGACGATATTGTTGATGCTGATTTTGAAGTTGTAGATGAAGCTGACAAAAAAGATTAAATTTTCGCGTTCGTTTTCAATTGTTGATCTCGTACGCCCTAACCTCACAAATCAAACCAAACCCAAAAAAAGGAAAATGAGTAAAGTAAAAATCACTCCATTGGGAGATCGTGTCCTTGTTAAGCAAGTCGATGAAGACGAGCAAATCAAGGGTGGGATCATCATTCCCGATTCCGCAAAGGAAAAGCCACAAGAAGCCGAAGTCGTAGCTCTTGGTACTGGAAAGAAAGATGATGACGGCAATGTCGTTGCTTTCCAAGTCAAGAAGGGAGACAAGGTGTTGATTAGTAAATACGGTGGCACCGAAGTCAAACTCGACGATGTTGAATATCAACTTGTGCGTGAAGATGACATCCTTGGTGTAATCGGATAAGTTGCTCTAAAACGATCTTTTAATAAATAGGAAAAATAAAAATGGCTAAGCAAATATTATTCGACGAAGCAGCCCGCAAAAAAGTTCTCAAGGGTGTAACCACTCTAGCAGACGCGGTTAGCGTAACCCTTGGACCCAAGGGTAGAAATGTACTGATCGACAAGAAGTTCGGTTCACCAACTGTAACGAAGGACGGAGTGACCGTAGCAAAAGAAATTGATCTGCAGGATCCTTATGAAAATATGGGTGCACAAATGGTGCGTGAAGTCGCCTCTAAAACTTCCGATCTTGCTGGAGACGGAACTACGACGGCTACTGTTCTGGCTGCCAGCGTCTATCGTGAAGGCTTAAAGAATGTCGCAGCCGGGGCTAATCCCGTTTATCTTAAACGCGGAATCGACAAAGCGGTCGAAGCCGGAGTTGCCAAGCTTTTGCGTGACAGCAAAAAGGTTTCTGACCGTGAAGAAGTCAGACAAGTTGCTACCGTTTCAGCTAATTGGGATGGTGAAATTGGTGAAATCATCGCCGACGCTATGGATAAAGTCGGTAAGGACGGAACCATTACGGTTGAAGAAGCCAAGAGCATCGAGACTACACTTGATGTGGTTGAAGGAATGCAGTTTGATAAGGGTTACTTAAGTCCCTATTTTTGCACTAACAACGACACCATGGAATCGATCCTTGAGGATTGTTTTATTCTTATCCATGAGAAAAAAATCTCCGCCCTTAATGATTTACTCCCTCTGCTCCAGCTCGTTTCAAAACAAGGAAAACCTCTGCTAATAATCGCCGAGGATGTGGAAGGCGAAGCATTGGCTGCATTGGTAGTAAATAAACTTCGTGGCACCTTGAACGCTTGTGCTGTTAAAGCACCTGGTTTTGGTGATCGTCGTAAAGAAATGCTACGCGATATCGCCATTCTCACTGGTGCACGTTGCATTACTGAGGATTTAGGTATCAAGCTGGAAAATATTCAGCTTGCTGATCTCGGAAAAGCTAAAAGAATCTCTGTCGATAAGGAAAATACCGTAATTGTGGAAGGTTCCGGTAAAGCCTCCGATATCCAAGGACGCGTAAAGCAAATTCGCCGTCAGATCGAAGAAACCACATCCGATTACGACCGAGAAAAATTGCAGGAACGCCTAGCCAAATTGGCTGGTGGCGTGGCGGTGATCAATGTTGGTGCAGTTTCTGAACCTGAAATGAAGGAAAAGAAAGCCCGTGTTGAGGATGCCCTGCACGCTACTCGAGCAGCGGTTGAAGAAGGAATTCTTCCTGGTGGAGGCGTTGCCTTACTTCGTGCTGCCAACGCCGTGGAAAAAGCGGCTGTAAATCTTGAAGGCGACGAAGCGATTGGGGCATCTATTGTCCGTCGTGCGATTGAGTCGCCCTTGCGTAAGCTCTGCGACAATGCAGGAGTGGAGGGTTCCTTGGTGGTTCAGCAGGTTTTAAAGTCCAAAAGCACTATGGGCTATAATGTTGCTACCGATACTCATGAAGACCTGATTAAAGCTGGTGTTGTTGATCCAACTAAAGTGACTCGCACCGCATTACAAAATGCTGGCTCAGTTGCCGGTTTGTTGTTGACCACCGATTGCATGATTACGGATATTCCAGAGGAGGAGAAACCAGCCCCTGGCGGACATGATCACGACCACGGCATGATGTAATTTCTGGGAATTAACATTATTTAAATTTGGGCACGCCATTTGGCGTGCCCTTTTTTTAGTAGATTGTACCTTTGGGAAATATTAATTTGTATTAAATAAAATTGATGAAGCATGTAATTTTTTGGATTTTGTCACTCTTCTGCTTTTCATCTTTAAATAGTAAAGAGTATTGGAATCAATTTCGCGGAGTTACAGGACAAGGACATGTTGATTCTACTATTCCTAAATTTTGGAATACAAACAGCTCAAACCTGAATTGGAAAACTACCATTAGGGGAACAGCCTGGTCTTCCCCAATATTGGTAAATGAACAAATCGTGATAACAAACGCACGAAAATTACCTGATGATAATTCTCTGGATTTAGAAGTCATTGCTTTGGATGAGCCGACCGGGAAGGTTGCTTGGAAGCAATCACTCTTTTCTTATCCGGACTTGCCTAGAATCCATCATAAAAATAGCTATGCCAGCCCAACTCCTTTTTTTGATGGCGATTCCATTTTTGTTCACTTTGGAAATCTTGGCACCGCCTCCTTGAGTAGCGGGGGAGATATCAGATGGAGAAAAGTTTTTGACTACAGCCCCGTACATGGGGGTGGGAGTTCACCAGTCATTCATAATGATTTACTAATATTTAGTGCAGATGGAGCAACTGATCCATGTATTTTCGGTATTGATAAAAAGAATGGCGATTTAAGATGGAAAACAATCAGAACGAGCAGGACGAAGAAAAACTTTTCTTTTTGCACACCCTTGGTTGTGTCAACAGGAGGTGGCGTACAAATAATAAGCCCTGCCAGTGATTATGTATTCTCCTATTCCTTGGATGGAAAAGAAATTTGGAAATTTAATTATCCTGGTGGGTATTCCGTCGTTCCCAGACCCGTCATCTATAATGGGATGGTTTTTGTAAGTAGCGGATATGATATGCCAACTCTATATGCATTGGCAATCGACGGAGTAGGAGATGTGACTGAAAGTAAATTAATATGGAAGACCAGCAAGTCAGTACCCCGTAATTCATCCATTATCGTTGTTGATAACTTACTTTTTATGGCCGCTGATAATGGAGTAATCAGTTGCCTAGATGTGAAAAATGGTAAAACTCATTGGATTGAGAGGGTTGGGGGAAGTTGTTCATCATCTCTACTTCATGCGAAGGGCTTGATTTATTTTACCGATGAGACCGGGAAGACTTTTGTTTTTGAAGCCAAGAAAAGTTACAGTTTACTTGCCGTTAATGATTTGAAGGAACGCACGCTTGCCAGTTTGATGGCGTATGAGGGGTCTGTTGTCGTGAGAACTGAAAAAGCAGTTTACCGATTTGGAAATCAATAAGCTCGCAGATTTAGGCAGAAACCTTTTGTTGTGGCATAAATTGAGCGGATTGTTCTTCTGCGTGGTAGGATGACCGGACAAGCGGGCCCGATTCAACAACTTCAATTCCCAATGCCATGGCTTCGATCTTCCATTGTTCAAACTCCTCAGGGGAAGCCCATCTGTCAATCGGGGCATAATCAGAGCTAGGTTGGAGATATTGCCCAAGGGTGAGGACATTTAAACCGATTTTGGCGAGATCCTGTATAGCAGTACGAATTTCATTCTTTTTTTCACCCAATCCTAACATGATGCCTGATTTGATTTTAAAGCCTCGTTTCCGTGCATATATAAGAACATCCAAACTTTTATGATAACTGGCGGTTTTACGAATTGGCCTTTGTAGTCTTTCAACAGTTTCGAGATTGTGGTTGAAAATATCAGGCTTGGCATCCAAGACCAAATCGAGTTTTTCATATTCCCCTTGGAAGTCTGGCACCAATATTTCGATCGCTGTTTGAGGATTACGGTTACGAACCGCCCGAATAGTGGCAGCCCAAACTTTGGCACCTCCGTCAGGCAAGTCATCCCGGGCTACGGAAGTCAACACACAGTGGCGCAAACCCATTTTAGCAACGGCTTCCGCGACTCGTGGGGGTTCTGCAAGATCGAGTTCAGTTGGCTTCCCCGTTTGGACGGCACAGAAACTGCAGGCTCGGGTACATATGTTGCCTAAAATCATCAAGGTAGCTGTTCCTCTGGACCAGCATTCGCCCATATTCGGGCATTGTGCACTCTGACAGACGGTATGTAGCTGATTTTGGTCAACGATATTCCTAACTTCAGAGTATTGGGGCCCTGCAGGAAGTTTGGCACGTAGCCATGAGGGTTTTGCTATTCGGTGGGAATCCTTAGACATGAGAAATAGATTAATTCAAATTAATTTCTTCTGGACCCTGTTTTCCCACTGTTCTGACATATTTACTAGGATTGGAGTGATCCCTTTTGAAGACAGTAAAACCCTTGTTAGTAAGATTTTCATGATTGAGGGATTTTTTTTCCCTGATAGAAGAATGATTGAGGGTCAATGAAGAAACTGAAATCATTTTTTGAATGGATTCACCCGTGATTGGGTGGGAGGTTAACTCTTCGGCTCCTACTTCCTGCTCGATTTCAATAATTTCATCCCCCATCTTGGAATTCATTACCTTATATTGATAGACAGGCATAGGGTCAGGCAGTTTTTCTCTTTTTTTTCGGAGGACGGGGCGGAAATTCAAACCCGATGCTTCCATTATCCTTGAGGATTAAGTTGGCATCAAAGGGTCGTTTTGTTCTTTTGGACATAAAGCCTCTGATCAGTCCCGTCTTTTTTTCATTAACCAATTTTTGAAATTCGTCCAAGGGGATTTCTTTGTCGAGAAGTTTTCGAGAAATTCGGAAATTACAATCACTGTCTGAAACTTTTTTGTGGCTCGTACATATGTAGGAGAGTTCGGTTTGTTTGACGGTCGAGTTACATACCGGACATTCAGCGACATCAGGAGAATCGACTATGAGTTCTTTTTCATTGGATTCTTCCTGATCTGGCTTGTCAAAGACGAAAGTTACTTTGAAATCTTCTTCAAGTTTAAGCATGGCCGAGAATTTTCTTCCAGTCTTGGCTACAAAGTCGTCAAGAGGGCCTATTCTTTTTTCTTTCAGTAGAGAGTGAACCTCATGTTGCTCAAGCCTTCTACCTGCAATACTTTTTGAAATCTTGAAATCGCCGTTTAGGTCTTGAAAATAATTCAGTCCCTCATATAAGGGCGAACCATTTATTGGGGATTCAAGTTGAGTTTGTTTCAAATTATCTGCCGTTTCCTGAAAACCAGTTGTACGATCCACGAAGTCTTCGGTTAATTTAGATATTTCCAGCATGAACTCTTCTCGGCTCATAGTGCCGTCCTCAATTTTTCGAAGTTTGTATTCCCATTCTCCGGTCAAGCTGGGACTGGTCAGAACTTCCGTGCCCGCTGCTTTAAGGAAATCAAATAAATCTTCACCCTTTATGGTTGGATGTAATTGATTCGTTTCTCTTCGAAGGTATTTTTCTTTGATTAGATGTTCGATGGTGGAGGCACGGGTAGCCGGAGTACCAAGTCCCTTTTCTTTGAGTGCCTCCGCAAGCTCCTCATCCTCAACCAGTTTCCCTGCACCCTCCATCGCTGAAAGCAGGGTTGCTTCAGTGTATCTTGGGGGAGGTTTGGTTTCATCTGATTCTATACTCGAGTCGATCCGTTTGGCGGTGTTTTCATCCTGCTCGACAAGTGGCACTAAATTTTCCGCTGAAACTTGGTCTTTTCCATAAATTGACAACCAGGAAGGTTCCACGAGGACTTTTCCCTCGGTTTTGAAAGTATGGTTACCTAATTTGGATAAGCGGGTGGTGATATCCCACTGGGCGGGTGGATAGAAGACGGCGAGAAACCTCTTAACTATAAGGTTGTACACCCTCCGTTCATATTCATCAAGGGACTTGGGTATGTTGTTGGTCGGGATGATGGCAAAATGATCGCTTATTTTCTTATTGTCGAAAATTTTCTTGTTTTTTACATCCACCCAGTTTTCGCTGATTATTTTGTCGCTGTGGACTTTGTACTCGTGGGGTAGAAGGGGAATGATTTCACGACAAGTTTCTCCGTAGTCCTCAGGGAGTGCCTTGGAATCGGTTCTCGGGTAGGTGATGGCTTTATGCTTTTCGTAAAGAGACTGGGCTATTTGAAGAGTTCGGCTGGCAGATAGCGAGTGCAGGCGATTCGCCTCTCTCTGTAGCGAAGTTAAATCGTAGAGCTTTCCTGAACTTTGCGGTGATCTTTTCTGGTTCTCGGTGACAGAAGCCAAATCATGACTTTCAATATCAGCCAAAATAGAATTTGCTTCCTCTTGATACCAAATTCGATCTACACGGTCATGTTTGTTTTTATTGTTTTTAGAAAAGCCTTCTTTTTGAAAAATTCCGGTGTAGTTTCCCTCTTCTAGGGAGAATTCAGCTGAGATTTTATAAAAACTTCTGGAGACAAAATCACGGATTTCATGCTCCCGATCGATGACCAATGAAAGGGTGGGAGTTTGTACCCTGCCAACAGTCGAAACCTGCCTCCCTCGGGAGGCAGTGCGCTTGATCGTAACCGCCCGGGTTCCGTTAATACCGATGAGCCAGTCGGACTCGGATCTACACCTTGCGGCGTCCTGAAGAGGTCTTAATTCTTCCTCGTTGCGAAGATTTAAAAAAGCCTCCTTGATCGAATTATCGGTCATGGACAGCATCCAGAGACGCTTAGCTGGCAGTTTGGACTTTGATAATTCATATATGTAAGTGAAAATGAGTTCACCTTCCCTGCCCGCATCACAGGCATTAATTACAAATTCTATGTCTTTTCGTTTAAGCTGTTTTTTTAATTGTTGAAATTTTTTCTTATTGGCAGAGATGGGCTTTAACTCAAAAGAAGGAGGGATAATCGGAAGATTGGAAATTTTCCATGACTTTAGTTTTGGATCAAAATCATCTGGCATGTATAGTTCTACCAGATGACCTACCGCACTATCAATAACCCATTCCTCATTTTCAAAATAATCTTCTTTTTTAGGTATTTTACCCAGCACTCGGGCGAGATCGCGGGCTACGCTTGGTTTTTCAGCAATGACTAGTTTTTTCATTTAAGGGCTTGGGCAAAAAGTGAGGGAGTAACTATTTGAATCTTGTAAGGATTTCGTCCATCTGGTTGAGGAGAAAATCAATTGAGTCGGTTGATTCATTACCCATGTTGGATATTCGAAAAGTCTTACCTTTGATTTTTCCGTACCCCCCATCGATTGAAAGCTTTTTTTCCTCTCGAAGTGTTTTAACAAAACCCGCGACATCAATTTCAAGTTTGTTGCTTACGCATGTGAGAGACTTGGATGCATACTGTTTTTCGGGAAGGAGCTCAAACCCATTACTTTCAACCCACTGATGCACCCTTTGGTTGAGTTGATCGTGTCGTTGATGTCTTTGCTCAATTCCTTCTTCCAAAATTTTCTCCAGGGTGTAATGAAGACTATGAATAAGCGGGATTACTGGAGTGCTCGGAGTCATCCCTTTTTCGTGGTTCTTAAGAAACTCGATGAAGTCGAAATAATAACCTCTTCCCTCTATAGATTTGGCTCGATCAAAAGCCCTTTGTGAAACTGAAAATAAAGCTAGCCCAGGAGGCAGGGCCAATGCTTTTTGGGATCCGGTAAGCATTACATCAATACCCCATTCATCTTTTGGAATGGGCACAACCGAAAAAGAACTTACCGTATCAATGACCGAAAAAACACTTGGGTATTTGGCTAGAACCTTCATGATCTCTTTCAGCGGATTCATCATTCCGCAAGATGTTTCGTTGTGAACCAGGGTTACTAAGTCATATTCGCCACTGGATAGTTTTTGATCAAGTAAGGCAGGGTCTATGTGTGAACCCCATTCAACAGACAGGGCATCAGCGTTTTTCCCACATCGTTTAGCTACATCCAACCATTTGTCAGAAAAGGCTCCGCACATACAGCACAAAACTTTTTTGCCACACAGGTTGCGTATGGCACCTTCCATCACACCCCAGGCACTTGAAGTGGAGAGAAATACCGGATCTTCGGTCATGAAGAGTTTTTGCAGAATAGGCTGGCACTTTTGGTAAAGATCCACGAAATCAGGACTCCTATGTCCCATGACTGGGGTGGTAAGAGCTTGATATGCACCGTCAGACACATCTACGGGACCAGGTATATGAAGTTTGTAATCGATCATTAAATTTTGGAGTTGGGTGAAGAGACTAAATCAAAATTTTGATTATTATTACTTACAAGCACAAGTCGAGGTTCCCAAACCGCCGCCTCTTCCGGATTTAGGTTAATAAAGGTCATAATCACCAAGGGATCCCCTGGCTTGCCTTTGTGGGCAGCGGCTCCATTCAATCCGATTTCTCCGCTTCCATGATCTGCAGGTATGCAATAGGTTTCAAATCTCTCCCCGTTGGCAATATTGCCAACAAGTATTTTTTCGTGGTGCAGAATCCCCGCCGCTTCCATTAGATTTTGATCAATGGACAAACTTCCTGAATAGTCTGGACATACAGAGGTAACTTTGGACATGTGAAGCTTGGATTTAAGTAAGGTAACTTGCATAAATTTGTTTGGCTGGTTCTAATTTTACTAAAGAACTAAAAAAAAGGGATTTCAATCTTCATACTTGGAAACGGGTTGAAAGAGAAGACAATTTCATTACTAGGTTACAAGTGATAAGTAGGAACAACAGTTGGTTTCATAATAAGCTTAGGGATTTTGAAAGTTTTGTGGAAGGGGTTTTATATGATCGTGATCTTTCCGTCTCCGCCCGCTTGTTTGGTCTGTTCCTAAGGCCATTTTCAATCTTATTTTCAGGAATTGTAAGATTGCGTCTTTTTCTTTACTCCAATCGGATTCTTCTGAGCAACAAACCACTTGACTGCATGGTTGTTGTGGTAGGGAATTTGACCGTTGGCGGTACCGGTAAGACTCCCGTTGTCGAAAGATTCGCCAAGGAGCTGCTTAAGAAGGGCCAAAAGGTTGCCATACTCAGTCGTGGCTACAAGAGCAAACAGGTAAAACCGTCCCGAAATTTTAAAAATTGGTTTGGATTTAAGAATATTCTTGCTCCTCGGGTTGTGAGTGATGGCAGGCAAGTCTTCCTAAATTCAGAGGACGCTGGCGACGAAGCCTACATGCTCGCGAGAAATTTACCCGGGGTCGTTGTATTAACAGATAAAAATCGAGTCAAAGCCGGAAGGTATGCAATAGAAAAATTTGGGGTGGATACCGTCATCCTCGACGATGGCTTTCAATATTTGCATCTTAAAGGTCAGTTGAATCTTCTTTTGGTTGATCAAACCAACCCCTTCGGAAATAGGTGTCTTTTGCCCCGTGGTATACTTCGAGAACCAGTGAGGCATTTAAAGCGTGCTTCCTATGTTTTTTTTACTAAATCAGAGATAGAGCCGGAATTGGAAATTCTTCAGACAGTCAGAAAATACAACCCGCACGCAGAAATAATAAGATGTGTGCATAAGCCGAAGTATTTTGAGGAGGTGAATGGAACGAAGAAAGAGAACCTTACTTTTCTTCATGAATTGTATGTTGGGGTATTTTGCGGAATTGCTTCGCCACGTGGATTTGAGGATTTAATTGAAAGGATGTCCGGTGAAGTTCGTTTCAAACAGCGATACCTTGATCATCACAAATACTCACAGGAAGAATTGGACAGAATGTTTCAGCAGGCAAAGAATTCGGGTGCGGATGTCATGGTCACCACAGAGAAGGACGCGGTTCGAATTCCTTCAAGTTATTGTCCTCTTATCCCACTTTTTTTCGTCAGGATGGAAATTGAGATTGTGGAGGGTTTCGAGGATTTTGAGGAAGCGGTTGAAGATCTCTGTAAAGTAACAATTCCATAAAAACTAAATCCTCTTGTATTCAGTCACAGCTTCGACGAGTGCTTCCATGCACTCAATTTTGGCTTGCGGTCTAATGCCATGTCCCAAATTCAAAATATGAGCAGGATCTTCATTCATTTTGTTCAAAAAGGCAATGGTTTCCCGGTGCACTTTCTCAGCACTGGTTTCCAAGAGTTCTGGAGGCAAATTACCTTGAAGAAGGTAATCGGAAGGAAGTCTTTTCCTTAGCATAGCTAAATCCAGATCATGACTAAGGCTCAAGCCATGAGCATTGGATTTTTTTAAAAGATCAACTCTTGATGAAGAAGACTTGGCATAAAGTATAAGGGGGATCTCTGATTTTAAATTTTCAACAATCATACTTATCCATTTGATCGACCAATCCCATGCATTTTGAGATGGGCACAAGCTTTGCCAGGAATCGAAAATCTGCACCGCATCCACTCCACTTCGGGCCTGCATTCTCAGGTAATCAATAATGGCAAGAGTCAGTTTTTCCATCAGTTGATTGAAAGCAGATGGATTATTTATTGCCAATGCAACCGCCCGTGGAAAGCCATCCTTAGATTCTCCCTGAATCATATAGCAGGCTAGCGTCCAGGGCGAGCCAGCGAATCCAAGAAGAGCCCGTTGACCATCTAATTCATTCCTGAGCATTTTCAGAGCTTCTTTAACATAGGAAAGTTTGTGGCAAATTTCTGATAGATCTAGAGCTTGAATGGATTTTTCAGATTCTAGGGCATGAGACATGGATATTCCACCCCCTTCCCTGAATTTATAAGCTTGGCCCATTGCCTCAGGAATTACGAGGATGTCACAGAATAAAATGGCTGCATCCAAGGGAAAACGCTTGAGGGGTTGAAGCGTTACTTGACATGCGAGTTCTGGGGTTTTAACCATTTCCAGAAATCCATGTTTTTCCTTGAGTTTTCGATATTCAGGCAGATACCTACCTGCCTGTCGCATGACCCAGAGGGGAGGTCGTCCACTGTTGCTTCCATTGAGGGCAGCAATAATTCTCTCCCTGGAATTCATGTCTCTACATTTAACCAATCCATGGGTGAAAGAAAGTTTTTGTACAATTCTTCTTCTTTTGACCCGGGAAGAGGGGTCCACTGGTACCCCCAGTTGGCAGACGGAGGCATAGACATGAGAATGGACTCAGTGCGACCTCCAGATTGAAGACCAAAGTGAGTACCACGATCATAAACGAGATTGAATTCGACATACCTACCCCTTCGATAACCTTGAAATTCCTTTTCTTTTTCCGTGTATGGAGTATCTTTTCTTTTTTCTAAAAGAGTAAAATAAGAGTCTTCAAAAGTCGTCATCACATCTTCACAGAATGCGAGACTGGTCTCGAAATCTTCGATACATAAGTCATCAAAAAATATGCCACCCACTCCTCTGCTTTCTTTTCGGTGCGGAAGATAAAAATACTGATCGCATTGCTTCTTGAAAGCACTGTAAAGGGATTTTCCGTAGGAATCACAAAGATCTTTGGCCTGTTGATGCCAAAAGATTACATCTTCCATGAAAGGATAGTAGGGAGTTAAGTCAAACCCACCACCGAACCACCAAACATTTTCTCTTTTTTGGTTTTTTGCAGTGAAAAACCTTATGTTCGCATGGGCTGTGGGAACAAAAGGGTTGATGGGGTGAAAAACCACAGATACTCCCATAGCCCGAAAGGGAGAACCCGTAAGATCGGGTCTTTCCGACTGGGCACTTGGGGGAAGCCTGCCACCTTTAACATCAGAAAAGTTTATGCCCCCTTTTTCCAGAAATCTTCCTTTTGAGTAGGCAAAAGTCTCACCGCCTCCGCCTTCCTGCCTATCCCAGGAATCAATTTCTTCGATAAGATTCCCATCAATTTTCAGCAGGGATTTTATGACTTTTTTGTGACCGGATAGAAATTTAGAACGGACATAATCCGCATTCATTTCCATGGTCACGTAAGAAAGGTAAGGCTTAGGAAAGACGAAATGAACACAGGTTATTCATCTCCGTCTGAATCCGGATCTTTGGCTAAATATTCTTTGGCTGAATCAATATCTTCACATACACCCCATTCTTCACAACCATCGAGGTTGTTCCACATTTCAGCATCCTCACCCGTGGCAATAATTGCCCCACGCATAGGTAATTTCATGTCTTCTATTTTCTCAGCAAATTCACCCACAACTTCAATGGCATCTTCCTCAACTTCCTCGAGCGAAGAGACATCAATTATGAGCTTGAGAATCCCTTCATTAATGGTGTTCTTAATTCTCGCGTCCATGTTGTCCTTGATATCAGTTATGACAAAATTAGAGAGCTCCGCAGGAACTTTAAAAAGAAGGTAATCTTCAACGAAGGAAAAATAACGAGCCGAGGAATCCAAGTTCATAACCTTGTACAAAACAGCTTCGGTCCTGTTGGTATCAAAGGGTTTTTCGATGCAGTCCGTGAAGCCAGCATCCAGTGCTTTCTTTTGGGCTGAGTCGTCGCCTTTGACGATCATTCCGACAACGGGAGTATTGAGCACATTGTGGTTGGTCTTTAGTTTTCGGCGCAGATCCACGGGTGCTTCGTTGGGGAGTGCCATGCTTATAAGGATGGCCGCAAAGCCAGATCCTTCGCATGCACGCAGAGCCGAGGCTTCATCTGCCGCACTTTTAACCACCCAATTACTCCGGGCACATATATCGGAGATTTGTTTGATAATATTGGGTTTGTCGTCGACCACCAAAATCTGGATGTCATGTACGGTTTCGATATGAGTTTCTTTGGAAGATACTTCTTTGGCAGCAATACGGTTCATCCTGTAAAGTCTTCTGCCCAGAGTTTTAATCAACTTGAGGGCAACCTTGGGATTTTTGGAAATAATATCGGCGATACTTTCCTCCACATGCCGAACTTTTGCTTTTGATTTAGCCTGAATGACCGCATCCCTCTTGAGTCCTAGGATTTCACTAAGTTCGCCAAAAATGGAGCCCACCATGTTTATTTCACTTAATACTTGACCGTCCCGGATGACTTCCAATACCCCATCCTCAAGGATGCAGAAACCTCTGCCAAGTTCGCCTGCAGCGAGGACAACTTCGCCTTCGTCATATTCTTGAAGCTTTATCATGAGAATTTGTGATTAGGAATGGGGAAAATGGGCAATTGTTACATTTTGTTATTCTAAAGAATCTGATTTCGCAAAACTATTTTTATAAAATTTAGGTCAAAGGATTCTTTCTTCTCTCGTCTTTTAAAAGCTTTTCTGTAAGGATGCTTGGGATCGTTCATGACAAAAAATTTTGACTTTATTGTGATTGGAGGTGGTAGTGCCGGATATGCCGCGGCGAGAACCTTCTGTGAAGATGGTGGAAAGGTTGCCGTGATTGATGGGGGAGATGAACTATCTGGGCTTTGTATTTTACGGGGTTGCATGCCATCCAAAACATTAATTTATTCGGCAGAAGTTCTGCACCTTGCCAAGCGGGGAGAGGTTTTTGGATTTGAAAAGCATAATCTCCAAGCGGATATGGCAGCCATGCAGCAAAGAAAGGGAGAAATCATTGCCGATTTTGCCGATTATAGAAAAGGACAATTACAGGACGGTCGATTTTCTCTTTTCCGGGCGAAGGCAAAATTCTCGAGTGAAAATTCCCTTGAGCTGGAGGACGGATCCATCCTGTGGGCGAATCAATTTCTTATTTCGACTGGCTCTAAAATTAGTATGCCTCCTGTGCCTGGATTGGATCAGGTTGCTTTCAAAACAAGTAACGATGTTTTGGATCTTTCAGAAGTGCCGCAGGAGGTTATTGTTCTGGGTGGGGGGATAGTAGCCTGTGAACTTGCCCAGTTTTTATGTCGCGTTGGCTCTAAAGTCACTCTGCTTCAACGCAGTGATCGTATTTTAAAAGATTTTCCAGAACAGGCCTCGCTTTGCATTCGGGAAAAGTTCGAGGAGGAGGGCATGATTGTGAAAACCGGAGTTTCCATTGAAGAGTTAGAGCAAATCAATGAGCAGACCATCCGGGTCGACTACTTTCATGATGGAAAAAAAGAAAGCCTCGAAACCACCTTCCTCTTTCATGCCTTAGGTCGTACCCCTTCGACCGATGGATTGAATTTGGAAGCGATTGGTGTGGAACTCGAGACAAGCGGGCATGTACGAGCCAATGCTTTCCAGCAAAGCTCGCTCCCGCATGTGTATGCAGCGGGAGATTGTGCGGGTCCCCATGAAATCGTGCATGTTGCCATTCGCCAGGGAGAGACTGCAGCTGCCCATGCCCTTGGTCAATCTCCGCAACCCATCTCGTACGATCACCTGCTTGGGGTGGTTTTCACCGACCCACAAGTCGCCACGGTTGGCTTGTTGCCTGCGGAGCTAAGGAAAAGAGGAATCGAGTTTCTGTCCGCCGATTATCCTTTCGATGACCATGGTAAATCCATTCTGATGGAAGCCAAACATGGCTATGTGTCGGTGCATGCGGACAAAAAGACTGGAGTGGTACTGGGTGCCGAATGCGTGGGAAAAGATGCTGGCGAATTGATTCAGGCTTTGTCCGTCGCCGTCTCCCTTCAGGCGACGGTTCATCAATTGGCCAAGGCGGACTGGTACCACCCGACGCTTTCGGAAATCTGGACTTATCCGATTGAGGACTTGGCCGAGGAAATGATTGATCATGATCAGAAAAAGTAAAAGAGCATGAAGATGGCACAACCCGCCAAGCCTCCTGCCCAAAAACGATCTTCCCGATAGATAACGATACCCGAGTATTTCGCTTTTTGTGCAGCGGACAGGCAGAAGCAGCCAAAGGTCCAAAGGGCACCAATCCATGCGGCAATTGTCGGAGAAATGGTTTCCAGGACCACCAAAGTTGCAAGGGTGGCATAGATCGCGAGGCAAAAAAGTAGGGTTTTGAGAAAAACCGATAGTTCTTTGGGACTGAAGATTTGCAGGCCAATCCAGGTGAGTTTGCCTTTTTCCTCATCGGGCTGAGTCTTCAGGCTGATCACGATGTGCACCAAGGCACTAAGAAGAGCCGAGACAAAGGCACCGTGCATAAAATTGAGCTTCTCTCCGAATAAAACGATAAAAGCCTGGTTCCCTTCCGCCAGGTTGGCGTAAAGCACGGGAATGGAGTAACTGAACAGGACCCCGGCGAGGATTGCGGCAACCCCGCCGGCCGCGGTGGCCCGTTTCCAGCACATGCCCAAAAAGAAGGCGATGACCACGCCCGCAATCAGGTTCCCCTGATGCTTGGCCACATGCAAAAAGAAACTGTCCTTTGAATTCGGATCCATAGTGAAGATGGTGATGAATCCGGCCAATACGATAAAGGTGACAATCCAAATACGCCCCACTGAAATCAGTTTACGGTCATCCGCCTCCGAGTTGAGGTACTTTTTATAGAGATCAAAGGTCATGATGGTGGCGGCGGAGTTCATCATCGAGTCGAGGCTCGAAAGAATCGCCCCGATCATCCCGGCAGCAATCAGTCCAACCAGGCCAAAACCCAGGGGAGAGATCAATTCGGTCAGCAATTTAATAAACACTGCATCCTGAGCGACTTCAAGATTGCGGTCTTTAAAGAGATAGTAGGCTGCGATTCCGGTCCCAATCGAAAAGAAGGGAATCAGCAGCTTGAAGAACCCGGCTGCGATGATTCCCATCTTGGCTTCCTTATCGGTGGTCGCGGATAGGGCCCGTTGCACAATGAACTGGTTGGTCCCCCAGTAGTAAAAATGCAGGATCATCAATCCGCTGAGCACACCGGTCCAGGGCAGGGCAGGGTGGTTGGATGCATTGTACAGATGAAAGCGTTCCACCCCCTCGGCCCCCAGATCTCGGGCCATCAAACTGGCCCAGCCCCCGATTTCGGGCTGTGAAAATGTGATGAAGGCAACCAATAGCCCGGCCAGCAGCAAGAGCACGGATTGAATGACATCGGTGATGATGACTGCTTTCAAACCCCCGATGATCACATAAGCTCCGGTAACCAGAGCCATGATCAGGATGCCCAGTCGGTAATTAAAGGGATCCACGTCACCAGGAGAGATGTCCGGGTTTTCAAGATTACCTCCGGAAAAACTGATGCCCAGGGGGGCGTTTAGGTAAGCTTCCGGTACGGGAGCGGTCACTTCGACTTCGCCCACCTGATCATCGATCAGGCTGGCTTGAAGAAATTCCACTTCCTGGTTATTGATCAGAACCTGGGGAACAGAGCCATATCCTTCGCCGCCATGGAGAATCTTAATTTCCGAAAGTGTTCCTTCATCCGTAACCATAGCCTCCGCCACCGCCTTGCGACCCGTGTCACCCTGCAGCAGGATATTGATCGAGCGCGAACCGATGTAAAAGCCCGGAACCATTTGGATCACCACCATGATGATCACCATGATCAGGGCATAACTCACCCGGCTTCGGTCGTCGTATCTTCGGCTCAGGTAGTCGCTCAGGGTGTATACATTGAGCTTGCGGTAAACCGGGAGAAAAAAGTAGCAAAGCATCAACAAACCGGCAATGGCGGTGATTTCAAAGTGGCTCTGGGCGAAACCTACCGCGAAGCCCACTCCCATCATCCCGACAATATGATTGGCCGAAACATTGGAACCGAAAATAGAACCGGCAACCCCCCACCAGCGGGTGCTTCTTCCGGCGAGGAAGTAATCTTCCGAACTGTCCTCCTTTCTTCCCACCCACAGGCCCATGGCCATAACCGCGATGAGAGAACCGAAGAAAATGACCAGGTCAGGGGTGGAGAGCAGAGAGTTCATGGTTCGGAAGTTAATGACCGATCTGATACGAGTAAACCGCTAACTCACACCGCGGTTCAGTTCGACAATTGTTGAACTGACTAGTAGGTCTGATTTTATGTCACAACTTCATCAGCCAATTTCTCTTTTATTCATCTTTGCTTCCCTTTGTATTGTTTTCGGAAGTTGTGAGGTTCATCAGGGTTCAGAAAGAACCGAAAATAATTCCTCCTTGGCCAAACCTGCAGGGAAAGTGGATGAGTTAAATTCCTCGCAGGAAAATTTTAATTCCCGGCTTGCTTCAACTGATAAGCATCTCTCATCCCCTTTGAAAAACGAAGAAATAGAAATGCCTTCTCCAAGTATTGCCAGAATCCAAAATATCCTCGCTCGGGCAAACCCCGATTATCAGGGTCAGGGTAAGTTTTATGAGGATAGTGGAGTGATCGTGGCTGCCGAGTTGTCGAATTGTAAACTTCGTGATTTGTCCCCCTTAAGGGGTCTACGGTTACATGGATTGGATTTAAGCGGAAATCCCGTACGGGAACTTCGTCACCTGAAAGGCATGCCTTTACGAAACCTCTTTTTGGAAAATACCAGAGTTGAAAGTTTGCGGGATTTGAATGATGCCAAGCTCGTTGAACTCCGGCTTAATAATTCCCCCATTCATTCTTTAAAAGGCTTAGAGGGGCAACCATTGGAAAACTTATATGCAGTCCGCACCCGAATAACCGAAGTTTCTCCAATTCGTTCCTCCAATTTGAAACAGCTCTGGTTGTCTGAATCTCCGGTTTCTGATGTTTCAGGACTAGCCGGGCTTCCCCTGATCAGCCTGACCCTCCATCGTACTTTGGTCGAAGATGTTGCGTTTGTTCGCAATTTGCCGGTTCTGCAACGCTTGCACATCGGTGAAACTATGATCGAGGATTTGACTCCCTTGGCAGGGGTCAATCTGACCCGCTTAGTGTTTTCGCCCTCCCGAATTAAGCGTGGTATGAAGGTAGTCCGGAGTCTTTACGGATTGAGGGAAATAGGCACTGTATTTGACGACTCCGGCCGAGACCTGACCTCTCCTGATAGATTTTGGGCTAATTTTAGATTAAAATAAGCCGTCAATTGGTCTTAATTTTTCACCCATGAAACAAATATAGATCAGTGATTAAAGAGAGAATTTGGATTTCAGTTTTAGCAATCTTTGCTTCATCCATTGAATTCGAGATTTCATTAAGGGGTCTTCGATTAAGTTTTTGAGTTCGTTTGGGTCATTTCTCAGGTCGTAAAATTCCCAAGCGTCGTATTCATAAAAGGAAATGAGTTTGTATCTACGGTTTCGGATGCCTTCGTGCCTGGGCATGTTGTAGGGTCCCGGTTTTTGCAGAGTTCCCCCGTCAAAGTATTGGTAAAGCACTTCCTCTCTCCATTCCTTTGGCCCGGACTCGGAAAAAAGCGGTTGCAGAGCCAAACCGTGTAGGGTGCTTGGAACATCTAGGCCTGCGGCTTGAAGAAAAGTGGGAGCCAAATCGATGTTCTGAACCAAGTCCCCGATCACGCTTCCGGGTTTAATGACCCCGGGCCAGCGCATCAGAAGGGGAGACTGGAAACTTTCCTCATACATCCATCGTTTCTCAGCCCATCCGTGTTCCCCGGTGAAAAAGCCCTGGTCCGAACTGTAAACCAACAGGGTGTTTTCCGCTAAATCCTCCTTTTCCAAAAAGTGAAGAATACGACCGATCTGGGCATCCAAGCCGTCAATGCACCGAACATAATCCTTGATGAACCGTTGGTATACATAAAGGTTTCGCTCATCCCCCTGAAGTTTACCCTGCTTTTCGAGTTCTCGGTAACGCGTGTTTCGGGGGTCGTAAGCTTGATGCCAAGCATTTCTTTGTGTTCTCGTCATTTCCTGCAAAAAGGGTGGCCTGAGCTTGGGGTCAGCCTTGAGTTCGGACTCCAGGGGGGCGATGTTAAGCACATGCCCTTTCATACCCTTCAAGGCCATCCAGGTTTTTGAAACGAAAGGCGAACGGGTGGAGAAATCGTCAAAGAAAGTCTCTGGAACCGGGAATTCGTAATCATCATACCCACTCATATGTTCAGGCAGTGGAAGGCGGTGAATGTGCGGAACCTTGTATTGGGCACAGAGCAGGAAGGGCTTTTGGCGGTTTCTTTTTTTCAGCCAATGGAGGGCTTTGTCGGTGATGATTTGGGTCGAGTGCCCGTTTACTTTGGTTTCTCCATTAGGGGAAAGAAAAGTGGGGTTGAAATAGGAACCCTGTCCGCCTTTGCCGGAAAGAATTTCCCAAGATTGGAATTCGTTCGTCGGGTTGCCCTTTAGGTGCCACTTACCGATCAACCCGGTTTCGTAGCCGGCTTTTCCAAGTTCACGGGGATACACCCACTGGCTGCCGTTCCACTTGGAAGAGTTTCCGATGACGCCATTGGCCTGGCTGTGCTTGCCGCTGAGAATGGCGGCCCGACTGGGACAGCAGATGGAATTGACGTTGAAGGAATGAGTGAAAAGAGCCCCTTCTTTTGCGATCCGGTCAAGGTTTGGAGTTTGGTTGATCGAACCGGGGTAGGCTCCGATGGTGCGTAAGGCATGATCATCGCTGAAGAGAAAAAGAATATTCGGCCGTTCTTCCGCCTTCAGTGAACCTAGGAGAGCGAGTCCGGTGAGAATGGTTTTGATGGAATGCTTCATCTTTGAGTCACTTTCTTAATATGTCGGCCAAAATTCCTTCGGTGGAGAGGCTTGGTTTCTTGCGGGCAGCGTACATCCTGGAGGTCGACTGCGTGACCACCTCGGTGAATTCAGGGTAAGCCCGTCCGGCAACGTCAATGAATCCGCATTGATGGTTCTCCCGGTCCTGCCTGCCGGCCGCGGACTGGTCAATCCACTGAAACCAGTGCACGCCCACGAAACGAGGGTCAGCCAGGGCGGAGGATAGATAGTGAGCGAAAGACAGGGCCCGTTGCCGTTGGTCCCAGGAACCCGAAAGTCCCGGGCTGGGTACTCCGCGGTCCACCGCTCCAAAATGAAACTCACTCGATATAATCGGAATGTCTGCATCCTTGGGCACTTGCCAAGAGCGCACCCTCGAGTCATAAACATTCACTGAAAACACATCGACTGAACCCAGAGCTCCGCGTCCCAGAACATTTGGGCCCCGATGGGTCCGGCATCCCAGGTACAAGGTGCCGGGAAGTTCCCTTTCGACTGCCTGTTTGCATTTGGAGAAGAAACTTTGAACAAAAGGAAGATAGAGCGTTTCCAAGTCGGCAAGCTTGGCCGGGGAAGTGGGCTTGCCAAGCCTCTTCAATTCCTTAATCGCCCATTTCCTGGTGGGGTGATCCGAAGGGAGGCTTTGGATGGTCGGTCCGATTCGGTCGGGCCATTCCAATTCGTTTCCCATAAAGATACCCAGGCAATAGGGATCGTTTTTCGCCCAGGAAAATTTTCTCAGGTTCTTTTCCAGGTCTGATTGAAAATCCTGACGGAAGGGGGAGGGGAATTTCCGGTGTCCGTTGGCTTGCCACCAGATCGAAGAAATCAGGCAGTAGGGGGTTTTTCCCTCTTTCTGCAACTTGTCATCGGACCAGCAACCCAGAGTATTCAATCCCCAGGCCCGCATCCGGTCGTGGATCCCTTTGCTTACGATGCCAGACCATTCGTTACCAAAATACCTTTGGTAGTTCATGCCCGCGAAATTTACGAATTTCCGGTCCCTAAGTTTTCGCATTGCGGTCCAGCTCAGGTAATCCTTCTCGGAGGGAAGGTAGGCAAAGAAATCATTATTAGACCGTTTGCTTACTGCGGAAGTTTCCGCCTGCCAACCAGTCATGCAGGCTCCCACGGAAAAAAAGAGATGCCCCTCCGGATCGACCAACCACCATTTTCCGTCAACTTTTTCGGTGCGGAACCGTCCGGTTGCATCGAGCTTGGGACCGTCGATCCAGCCTCCGTATTTGCTCAATCTCTTTTTTCTGGCTTGTTCGCTAGCCAGGGCGAATGCCTCGGTCAAGGCCTTGCGACCTGCCTGCAGGTCGGGCGTCTTACCCGGCCAGTCCACTGCTCGCACTTGTCCCAACTCATCAAGGAAAGGGAATTCCATCAATGAATCCTCCAGAGCCTCCGTCTTGGGCCACGCTGCAAAGGGAGAACCCACCAAAAGATTCACTTTTCCGGAGGAGGATCGAAATTCAAGAGTGATTTCCCGGATGTCTTCGGGGTAGAACCGCCTCCAATGCAAGCGATGTCCATTGGGCTTGGCCAATTGATCCCGGAAAAGTTGGGGTCCCTGGAAACGCTCCTCAACCATGGGAAAGGGGAAACCCAGAGTGGTTTTTTCCCAGCTTGGAGCCACTGAAAAACCAACGGCATGGTGGGACCAACTGGTCAGGTTTCCGTTGTTCAGCCTGCCTTCCACGGTGGTGATACCCGAGTCCCAGTTTTGAAGGGGAATACCCACAAGTTTGAAACCGGAAAGATCCCAGCTTTGGCGTTCGCGGGGTACGAAGGTCAATCGCACCGGGCTGGTTCCACTGATCTTCCATCGCTGGTTCCAATTTTGGGCTTCTCCACCCTCAATGCCTTGTGCCCTGCAAATTAAGTTGGCTCGGGGAGCTTTCAATTCATGGACATGGACTTTGGGTTCTGTCTCCCAATCGTCTTTTCCGTTCAAACGGTATGGTTTGGTCGAACGCTTCGAGCGAAAGACCGATTGGAGGTTGGAGCTCATCCGTTGAACCCGCTGGGATTGGGCACTTTCCTCAATTCGGTTTCTGCTTTCGGCCGGATCGATTGCCAAGTCATACAATTCGACCGGTTTGAGTTCTTTGGTGGCAATCAGTTTCCACTGGTTCTCCCGCAGGGCTTTTTTGGATTGTTGGTTAAAGTATTCCCCATTGTTGGCCTGCACCAGAAGTTCGGATCTTTTGGTTGATTTGTTCTCGCCCAATAAGATTCCCAGGAAGGATTGGCTGTCCAAACCATCTCCAGGCTTCATCGATTGAGTGGTGAGTTCGGCAAAGGTGGCGAACAAATCCTGCAACCCGATCAATGCTTTGCTTTGGGAACCAGCCTGGATCGGAGAATTCTTGGCTCCGTTTCCCCAGGATGCGATGAAGGGAACCCGGTGTCCGCCCTCATAAATCTGAGCCTTGCTTCCCCGAAGGCCTGCATTGGAATTATGATCTCCATTTTGCAGACCGACGGGTCCGCGGGCCAATCCGCCATTGTCGCTGGTGAAAAGAATTAGGGTATTTTCCAACTCTCCCTGCCTTTTCAGTTCTTCAACGAAGAGACCCAGAGTCACATCCGCTTCAACCAACATGTCAAGGTGAGCATCGGGTGCGCTCCTCTTAACTTTTTTACCCGCCAGCGTGTGCGGTGGGGTGTGGGGGACATGACAGGATTGGCTGCAATAATGCATGAAGAAGGGCTTCCGAATGGCCGAACTTTGGTTTTGGGAGACATGCCGGCGGATAAAGTTCAAAGCCTTTTCCGTAAGAATGGGCCCGGCCATGGATGAATCCCAATCGGGAGATCCGAAGCCGTCTGCCTCGATCACCGAGTTTCCATAGGTTCCCGCTTTCCATTCCCTCAGTTCGTATTCGTTACCGACCAATTTCCCGTCCTCAAAGGCGAGATAAGGAGAGCCCTGAATTCCCTGAGGCAACTCGTAGGCGTAATCGAACCCTAATGAGGCCGGAGTATCCTCGATTTTTCTGGAAAAATCAAAGTCCCGGAAGCCGTCCTTGAAGTTTCGCTTGGCTTGGCCGGTTGATTTTGAGTAGACCGTCCCTCCCAGATGAACTTTGCCTAGGAAAGCGGTGTGGTAACCAGCTTGCCTCATCAAATGGCCAAGGGTTCGTTGCCCCGGCAGGATTTGAGATGACATGTGAAAGAGCCAGGTGCCGTTCTCATTCCTTCCCCGCCAGGGATAGTTTCCGGTGAGGATGCTGTATCGGGTAGGGGCGCACACCGCTGCCGGAGCATGGGCATCACTGAAAACCATCCCATTTTCGGCGAGCTTTTCCAAGTTGGGCAGTTTGACCTTGCATTCGGAGTTGTAGACCTTGCAGTCCCCAATGCCCATGTCATCCATCAGGAAAACCAGAACATTTGGGGGAGCGGACCGCAGAGGTTCTCCCCAAACAAGGCTTGAGCCCAGTGCCAGAAGAAAAGGGACAAACCCGATAAACTTAGGACAAGATCCGGAGAATTGCATGATTAATGATAGACTCGATTGATGAGTCTCTTGGATAAAAAAAAAGGTTTTCGAAAAGTCTACTTTTTGACTGGTTTTACGGAAACGACATAGTTGATTGAGGTGAACTTAGCCCCTTCTTTTCTTTTAACCTTGGCGTGGAGCTTGACTTTCTGATCAATCAAATCGCCAACTTTTTCCTTCACGCCCTTATTGAATCCAAAATATTTCTTCTTGTCCGCATCATCAGTGAAGACCAAGTGGCCTTTGTCATTTTTGATGAAAACGCCGGTGGTTTGAAGCTTGGTCGCTTCCTCCTCGGCATAGGAAAAGGAGGAAAGGAAGATTCCAATGGAAAGCAGCAGGGATGGAAAGACGAATCGATTCATATATTTTTTGGGTTTGGGTTTTTTGTATGGGTTAAAGGGAAAAGCTATCTCTTGGGTGTGGCACTCTGCTTATGGGCATGAAATTCAGGCCAGGTAAGTTTTCCGTCCTGATTGGTGTCCGCGTTCGGATTCTTTTGAAAATAGGAAGTTTTCCAATGCTCGTTTTGCAGGGCTTTTTTTTCCTCTTCAGACATTTTCCTATGGGCTGTGAGTTCGGCCCAGGAAAGGCTTCCATTTCCATTCGAATCAGCCGATGGGTTTTTCTTAAAATATTGATCCTTCCAATACTCATTGCTCTTTGGTTTTTCAGGGATGCTTTTTGGGACGATGGATAAAAGTTGCTTACGAAATCCGCTTAATTGCTTTTCAAATTTTGAATGCTGAGCCAGGTTGTTCCATTCGTGGTCATCTTTGGATGTGTGATAAAGCTCTTCCTTTCCATTCTCATAGCGAATATAACGCCAGTCCTTGTAACGGAGGGAATAGTTTTGAAAAGCAGGGTCATAATACTGGGCCCACTTGTAAAGAGCAGTAATCGCATAGTCGGGACCATCCCATTGTCCTTTTTCAGGATCTTGAAGAAAGGGTTTCATCGAAAAGCCATCAAGTGGACGACCTTTATCGTTTTTCATCGTGTTTATGGGCAATTCACATAGATCCAGGAGGGTGGGGTATAGATCCACGAGGGAGACCGGTTGGTCACATTGCTTGCTCGTAACTGAAACACCCGGTGCTCGGATGATAAGAGGTACTCGTGTACTTTCCTGCCACAGGGAATTTTTATACACATAGTCTTTTTCGCCATTTCCCCAACCATGATCACTGGTGAAGATCACTATGGTATTTTTATCCAAGCCGGTTTGCTTAAGTTCCTCAAGGATATCGCCCACAAGGTCATCGACCGAAGCGACTGATGCCAAATAAGCCTGCACAAATTTTTTCAGAGCCAGTTCACGATCTCCCCCATACGATGCGACCAGGCTGTCATACATCTTGGTCCCACGGTCTCCACTACGGTCGTCTTCCTTGGAGGAAACGGTGTGTTTGAATGTGTCGTTTGCGTCTCCCTTGAGAATTTTAGGCAGTTTTATTGATTCAAGGGGGAAAAGATCAAAGTATTTTTGTGGCACAATCAAGGGCGTGTGCGGACGAACAAAACCGACACCCATAAAAAATGGTTTTTCCTTTTTTGATTGAGCAAGCTCCCGAAGCCTTTGCACCGCCCATTGGGCGTTGAGTTCATCTCCAGTTGGATCACGGTCATCATCCGAAATGTATTTCATAGCTCTTTGCTTTCTCCATCCACCAGTAACCCAGCTGTAGTTTTTTCCGGTATTGGATGATTTTTTATCCGTAACATTTTCCAGTGGTCCAAAATTCCCGTCAATGATACCGAAATCATCCCGGAAGGGAGATGGCACACTTAAATTGGGGATTTTATCTTTTCCATCATGGAGGAACGGACCGTAGTCGGAGGGATGACCATATTCATCCCACTCTTGCTGATCCCGATTATGCATCACTTTACCCGTTCCCAAGGTATGATAGCCATGCAATGAGAAGTGAGCCATCATGGTCCGTGAGTTTTGCAAAATTTCGTTTTTATCCCAGTCCTCGAAACCGAATTGCTGGGATGTATGGGGATAAATACCGGTGGCAAAGCTTGCCCGGGATGGGTTGCAGATCGGAATATTGCAATGTGCCTGGGTAAAGGACACCCCACTTTCCATTAATTTACGGATATGGGGGGTCTTGGTTTGGGGATGACCACCCAGAGTTTCGACATAATCATTCAGGTCATCACAAACGATCAGCAGAACATTGGGTTTCTTGGCCGAAGCGAGCAGGCCAACCAAAAAACAAAGAAGAGAGAAGCATGGGCGGGATTTCATGGCAAAAGATTTATAGAGTAATTTTTATTATTTTTTACAAACAAATTCAGCTCAATTTGCCTTCTTTGCCTGTAGAAAATGACAGCGAGAAGAAATCATTCATTGTTTCTAATCTCGGAGCGAAGGATTTTCCAACGATTCAATCTTTCCGCAATATTCTCCTCGGCACCTGAGCTTTTTGGCACATACAGACGAAGGTCCTTTTTGAGATAGAACTGTCCTGATATATTATCGGGGTAATTGTGACTGTAAAGATATCCTTCCTCCTGCTCATCCCGGTATTTCTTATTCCGACCATGCCGGTCCTGAATATTCGAAGGAATCGATTGAACCGGTTGATCACGGATTGCCTGTTTGGCTGCGGCGAGGGCGAGGGTGGCACTATTACTTTTCGGACAGGTAGCCAAAAAGAGAACACAGTGAGCCAGGTTGAGCTCGCATTCGGGGAGCCCAATGGTTTCACAGGCGCGAAAAGTGGCATCCGCCATGAGCAAGGCTCTTGAATCAGCCAAGCCAACATCTTCTGAGGCAAAGATAACCAATCTTCTGGCAATAAATCTCGGATCTTCTCCTCCCACCAGCATCTTGGCCAGCCAGTAAAGAGCCGCATCCGGATCATTGCCGCGCATACTTTTGATCAGGGCGGATGCACTGTCATAATGTTCATCCTCGTCCCGGTCATAGCGAATGCTTCTTTCACGGGCAAATAAGGCAACCGCATCTTCGGATATAATTCCCTGGGCTGGTAATCCTTCGACGATGATTTCTAGAATATTATAAGCTTTGCGTAGATCGCCCTCAGACAAACGGGCAATTTGCAGGAAGGCTTTAGCCTCGAACGAGCATTTAGAAAGACCCAAGCCTCTTTCTTCATCTTGCAGACAGGCTTTCAGCGTTTTTTCAATCTCACTGACTTCCAGAGATTTAAGAGTGAAGAGTTGGCTGCGACTAAGCAACGGATCGTTTACATAGTATCGCGGGTTATGGGTGGTGGCTCCAATTAGACGCGCCTCACCGGACTCAATGTCAGGAAGGAGTAAATCCTGTTGGGCTTTGTTGAACCGGTGGATCTCGTCAACGAAAAGAAAACACTTTCCGGCCCCATAATATTTGGCAAGTTTAAGGGACTCTCTGAGTTCAGCAACATTGGAGGTAACTGCGTTCAGTTTGATTAATTTACAACCACTCTCCTCTGCGATAACCGTGGCCAAGGTTGTTTTTCCGGTGCCTGGTGGCCCGGAAAGGATAAGATTTCCCACACGGTTCTCGCGGATAAGTTTAGGTAACAGGCAATCATCTCCTAAAAGATGGGTTTGTCCTTGGACTTCCGCCAATTTTTTCGGACGCATTCTCTCTGCCAAGGGTATGGATGGTAGGCTATTTTCTGGATTCTTACGATTCGAATTCATGTTTGATTATGGAATAAAATCAATTCAAGTGGATGATCGCAAGAATGCATAAAGCATGCATCCAAAACTAAAGAATTTTACGCCAGGATATCCTTAATTACATGAGCTTCTTCGTCCACCCCAGTCAGCCTGAAATCCAGTCCCTGGTGCGGATAAGTGAAAAACTGGGATTGAATGCCCAATTGATGAAGCATGGTGGCGTGAAAATCACGAACATGGACCACATTTTCCTCCGCATTGTAACCCAGTTCATCGGTATTTCCGTAAGATATTCCCCCTTTAATTCCGCCCCCCGCCATCCAAATCGAAAAACCTTTAATATGATGATCCCGTCCATTCCCCTGAGCCATTGGAGTCCGTCCAAATTCACCACCCCAAACCA
>CACMQL010000006.1 GCA_902615835.1 uncultured Verrucomicrobiota bacterium | reverse complement strand
GCCGGTATCGAATACTCCATGACGGATAATGATAATGATCGCTTCTATGCAGATTTTGACACGCAACGTGGAGTAAATACTAATTTAAACGCAGGAAAAGATTATGCTTACGAGACGTTTGATATTTCTCGTAAAATAATCACTAACAATGTTGGATACTTAGAAGGAAATACTTCACGGCCATCAATTAATAACTATATTGGAGGTGGATACGATGACACGCATGGTGAACAAACAGTATTCTCAATTTATCTGCAAGATGAGATCAATCTTACCGATTCACTTGACTTGGTACTCGGTGTAAGATTCGATAGCATTGATTACGATGTTGATAATGTTTTCAACGGTACCACCTTGTCCGACTCCGACGATACAGTTTCACCAAAAGTGGGAATAATTTTCAGTGCTACTGAAGAACTATCCTTGTATGCAAGTTACAGCGAAACATTCTCGCCCCTTGCTGGCGATCAATATGCCAGTCTTAAATCTTGGTACTCCGACTATGATCCAAAATCATACGAAAATACTGAGTTTGGTCTGAGATATGATTTTGCAAGCGGATTAAGTTTCAGTGCCTCGTATTTTGGGCTTGATTCGATCACGCCTAGTTATGATGAAGATGCCAACACATCAGCTGGTGAACCTGAATACTTCAACACTGAACAAGAAATAACTGGCTTTGAATTACAACTTGTTGGTACCATTACCGATAAATGGTATATTAGTGCTGCATACACAAACTTGGATGCAGAAACATCTGGCGGAAAGCGTCTTCGTGAAACTCCAGAACATGTATTTTCCATTTGGAACAACTTCTTAGTATCTGATCGTCTTGCATTTAATCTTGGGATTATCAACCAAGGCGAAAGCCATATTAAAGATGGCAGTGATCAAATTCTTCCAGAATATACTCGGGTTGATGCTGGTGCCTCTTATTTGCTAACGGATAATACACGCGTTGGACTTAATATTGAGAATCTTACAGACGAACTTTATTTCCCGCATTCTCATAGTACCCACCAAGCATCCGTTGGTGCTCCTATCAACGCAATGTTGAGTATCACCAGTTCTTTCTAGGACTCATCTCAAAATAGTAATATAAAATTTAAGACCTAGTTTGTTGTTTCAGGTTATCCGAAAGCACACGCAATAACTTGTATTTAGTAGAAAGTGGGGGCAGCACTATCTACATAGGTCTTAGGGACCCTACCTTAGAAAGACACTCAAGGTAGGGTCTTTTTACTTTATGGGTCAAGGTTGACACAAGCCAAAAGATTTCCCATTGTATTTGAATTTATGCTCGGTAGCTCAGTGGCAGAGCAGGTGACTGTTAATCACTTGGTCGCTGGTTCGAATCCAGCCCGAGCAGCCATTTACCTTTATTTGTGATCGAGCTCAGGCCATTTCTCCAGCTTTCGATGCAATGTTCGCCTACTAATACCCATCAACTCCGCTGCCTTTGTACGATTTCCTCCAGATTCCAGTAGTGCATTGCGCAGAAGCCTTTTTTCATTTTCCTCCACTGAAAGATGGGTTACCGCGACTCCCTCAGAATGAACATTTTGAACACTTGGCTCAGTGGATGAAAACCGCATATCCAAATCATAAGGTGTAATCTCCAAGCCTCGTTTTAACACTACGAGGTTTTCGCAAAAATTCCGTAATTCACGAATATTTCCAGGCCAAGAATATTTTTCGAGTACTCCAAGTGCTTCTCGATTGAGAGTGGGAACATCAAATTGATTCTCTTTGGCAAAGTGTTTTAAGAAATGATGGAGTAAGAGAGAAACATCTTCACCCCTTTCTCGAAGCGGTGGTAAGTGAACCGTAACCACATTCATACGGTAAAAGAGATCTTCTCGAAATTCGCCTTTTTGCGACATTTTTCGTAAGTCTCGGTTTGTCGCACAGACGAGACGAACATCTAAACCAATGGTCTGAGCACTTCCCAGCCTTTCAATACTTTTCGATTCAAGAAATCGAAGCAGCTTCACTTGGGTGGATGCATCGATTTCTCCAATTTCATCCAGAAATAAAGTACCTTTATTGGCAGATTCAAAACGACCTATTCGTTTCTCCATTGCTCCGGTGAATGCACCCTTTTCATGGCCAAATAATTCACTCTCCAGCAGGTTGGAAGGTAGGGCCGCACAATGAACCGGAACAAAGGGTCCGCGTGAACGATCACTATTTTGATGAATTGCCTGAGCAATGAGCTCCTTACCTGTGCCAGTTTCTCCGGTTACTAAAACTGTAGCTTTGGACGGACCCACTAATTGGACCTGCTCCAATACTTTTTCAAGAGCCTGAGATTTCCCGAGGATTCCATCAAAACTGTAAGTCTTATCCAGGCGTTTATGAAGATCTTGGTTCTCTTTTTTCAACTTTCTTTCGTTCAAGCCACGAAAGATCAGCAAATCTAATTTCTCCAGATTTACCGGTTTGGATAGGAAGTCAAAGGCTCCCCGTTTCATCGCTTCAACAGCCACATCCACTTCCCCGTAGGCGGTCATCATAATGCAAATCGAATCAGGAGTATTACCGATCGCAAAATCAATCACGCTCATTCCGGAATCGCCAGACATTCTCAAATCAGTCAAGACAACCTCAAATTCTTCAGCCTCCATTGCATTGAAAGCCTCTTCCGCACTCGAAGCTAGAAAGACTTCGAATTTATCTTCCAATGCAAGTTCTAGCCCTTCACGCGTATGCTCTTCATCATCAACAATCAGCAAGTTTGGTTTCATAAAATTTCTTTTTCTGCACTTTCTAGAAGAGTACGACGAACAGATTTTCGCGGAAAATTCAATGTAACAATCGTACCCGAGCCTTCTTTGCTATCAATACCAACTTCTCCTCGATGATCCCGCATGATACGGTGAACAATCATCATGCCTATTCCATGACCAGATTTCTTCGTGGTAAAGTATGGTTCAAATACCCTGGAGATATCCTCTTTTTTGATCCCTGAACCCTGATCAACAATTTTGGCAAATACATAGTGGTCATCAATTCCTGTCACAATTCGAATGGTTGAACTTTCACCAACGGCATCGACTGCATTGCCAATAACATTAAAAAAGACTTGTTTAATCTGCTCTGCGTCTGCATGAATCATGGGTTCCCTGACTCCTGCCTCCATCCTTATGGAGATTTTTTTTGCATTCAATTCCTTCTCCCTCAATAAAACCGTTTCTTCAACAATTTTCAGGAGGTTAATCTTCTTAAAATCTGGATCTGACGGTCGAATTGCTTTCAAAAAATGCGAAATGATTCCGTCCAAACGCTTAACTTCCTTAATGCAGGAGTGTAAGGATTTTTGCGTCTTGGTATCTTGCTCCATCCCCTTTAGATTCCGTTGTAATAATTGAAGATGAATGTTTATTGAATTCAATGGGTTGCCCAATTCATGGGCCACGCCGGCAGCAAGATCCATAATACTGGATACTTTTTCGCTTTCTATTTTGGCGTTTAAGTCATCCAGCTCTTCGGTAAAATCTGTCATTACCACCGCCAGACCAGCCTTGACCCCCTCAGCCTCTTGCGTGCCGGATCTCTCAATAGGAACGGCATAGATTCGTAGTTGTCTTAATTCAGGATAGGAAATTTGCATTTCCCTCACTACAACTTCCGGATAAGAAGGATCATTTGTTCTATCCATTCCTAGGGCCCGGGCAATTTCCGGAGAAGCTTTTCTAATGTTGATTTTTTCGGAATGGTTGTCCTTCAATCCAATCAAGTTTCGACCCTGTTGGTTGGAATAAGTCAACAAGCCTTTTTCATCCAATACCAATACACCATCCCGAATAACATCAAAAACTGTCTCCAGTAATTTACGTTCCCTCGCGAGCCTTTGAACCAAAATTCCGAGATTTACTTCATCTAAATCGTCCAATCGACCAAGGACGCGGTCTAGCGGGTTACGGTTTGATTTGTTTACTTCCATACCTGATTAAGAATATCTGCAGCGATTTTTCTTTTGGTTGATAATGGAAAAGAAAAGTGCTCATTATTTCGAGACAATAAAGTAACTTCATTCATTTCTGATTCAAAACCGGTCTTGGGGTTTGAAATGTCATTCACTACAATCCAGTCCAGGTTTTTCGCCTCGAGTTTTTTTTGTCCGTTCGCCAAATGATCGTAACTCTCGGCAGCAAATCCAATTAATTTCTGATTTGAGGACTTCATGTCTCCTAACTCCTTAAGTATATCTGGGTTGCGAATGAATTTTAAGGAAGATGGGAATTCATCTTTTTTAACTTTCTTTTTTCCAAGAAATTCCGGACGATGATCCGAAACAGCCGCCGTCATGATCGCTAAGCTACTTTGGGGAAATAACTTAACTAAAACTTCCCTCATTTCTATGGCCGTTTCTACCGATTTATAAATAACTCCATCGGGACGGGGTATGGATACGGGACCACTTACCAATGTAACTTCAAAGCCCATTTTTTTGGCTACGCATGCCAACTCAAATCCCATTTTCCCGCTCGATGGGTTTGAGATAAATCGCACATCATCTATCCACTCCCTTGTGGGACCAGCTGAAATCAAACACTTGATCGGTTTGTTCATAAAATTATTGGCGACTTATCATAAGTAAATTCATATAAAATAATTCATGAGTATCGACTCGGCAGAAATATCCAGTCCAAAACGGGAAAATATGTTCTTAAACCTTGGGTTTAACCTGCTCTTACCCATAGTGATTTTAAGAAAAGGGGATGAGTGGATGGGGGAGTCCTTGGCAAATTTCACCGACAGCACACCGGACTCTGCCGTTGTGGGTGCAATTATTTTACTTTTAGCCATTTCTTTTCCGGTATCTTACGGAATTCTTGATTTGATTCGACGCAGAAAATGGAATTTCTTTTCCATTCTCGGTTCAATCAGTGCCTTATTGACCGGAGGTATTGGGCTCCTTCCCGGAGCGAATGTTTTAATGTTTGCAATCAAGGAATCCGCACTACCTGCAATTCTCGGGATGATTACCATCATTACTTTAAGAACAAAAAAGCCCCTGGTACGATTGTTTCTCTACAATCCCGAAATTATTAAAGTTTCATTAGTAGAACACAAATTAAAGGAATTGGGAACGAAGAGCCATTTTGACAAACTCTTGGTTAAATGTACATGGTTGATAGGTTTATCTTTTGCGGTAAGTGCTGTGCTAAATTTCATTCTTTCCCGGATGATTGTGGTAACCGAGCCTAGTGTTGATAAAATCGCTTTTAATGACGAGGTGGGTCAAATGATGGGATGGAGCCTACCGGTTATAAGCATTCCTTGTATGGTCGTGAGTGGTTATGCCTTTTGGCTTCTTATCAAGGGAATTCGAAAATTTACCGGTCTTTCTATGGAAGAAGTTATGGCACAGGCACCACAAAACCCAGGCAATTAAAACTCAATTTATCTGTCGCCCAACCCAACATAGGGTCGATGGGTCAACCCCTGATAAATCTGTCTGGGTCTATGGATACGCTTTCCTTTCGTGGCAATCTCTTTCCAGTGGGCTAACCATCCGGGTGCCCTGCCAAGGGCAAACAGTACTGTAAACATATTGGTGGGAAATCCCATGGCCTGAAGAATAATTCCGCTGTAAAAGTCAACATTTGGATAAAGCTTACGGGCAATAAAATATTCATCCTGTAAAGCGGAAGTCTCTAGATTCCTTGCAATGTCCAGAATTGGACTTTCTACACCAAGGGCTTCCAATGCTTGATCGCAGGCACTCTTGAGGATTTTGGCACGCGGATCGTAATTTCGATACACACGATGCCCAAAACCCATTAGACGCGACTTACCCTCCTTAGCAGACTGAATAAATTGACTACCATCATCACCCGCGGAGTGAATTTCATTCAGCATCCTGATAACAGCCATATTTGCTCCACCATGTAATGGACCCCACAAAGCTGAAACCGCTCCAGACAAGGATGCAAAGGCGTTGGCACCACCGGATGCAATCATACGACATGTCGATGTGGAACAATTTTGCTCATGATCTGCATGCAAAAGGAATATAAGATCCAATGCTTTACTGACAGAGGAATCTATTGGCTCAGCAGAGGCACTACCAAACATCAGATGGAGGAAATTCTCACAATAAGAAAATACATTACCAATTTCAGGCATATTTTCACCTTTGGAAGAACGATATGTACTGGCGGCAATGGATGGGATCGATGCAACGATTAAAGAGGCTGCCTCCTCAAAAGAGTCAATATCGGCAGGGCGTGTGTTTGTGCAAAGGTGAGGAAAACAACCGCCCAGTGCTTGAAGAGCCGAACTTAGAACACCCATTGGATGACTATTCCCGGACATTGAATGAATAACTTTATCAACGGGGGAGGGGAGGGTGGAGTGAGAAAAAACTTGAGTTTTAAAATTTTCTAACTCGGAAGAGTTGGGAAGTTCACCGTTAAAAAGAAGAAAACATGTCTCCAAAAAATTAGATTTTTCCGCTAACTCGGCAATATCGAAACCACGATACCTTAGTACGCCTTTATCTCCATCAATGAAAGTAATGTCACTCTCACAAGATCCCGTATTTCCATAGCCATCGTCAAAAGTAATGAAATTACTTTCCTTACGGAGGACGCTAATGTCGAGAGCGTGTTCGTCTTCTGTCCCTGTGAGAATGTTAAGAGGATACTCTTTATCGCCGATATTTAGGGTAGCTTGATTTGACATTAGGTGCGGTGTAGTGGGTATTAAATGTCCTTTGTGTCAATCTTACGCCATTTTTTCAAGAAAGTTCCTGTATAATTTTAATCCTTTCTCCTGACTCTTTTCAGGATGAAATTGTGTTGCAATACTTTTTCCGAATCGGATACCACTAATAAAATCATATCCATACGAGGTTAAGTAAGTAGTCATACTGCTTTCAGTGTCGCAAACATGATAGCTATGCACGAAGTAAAATTGGTCACCATTATCAATTTCATTCATTATATCATCTTCCAAATCATCATTCCAATATATTGAATTCCAACCCATATGGGGTATTTTTAATCCAGTATCCGAGGCGAATCTTTTTACTTTGCCCTCTACCAATCCAAGACCGGACCTTTCACCCTCCTCAGAAGAAGAAAACAGAACCTGAAGTCCCAAACAAATCCCGAAATAAGGTTTATCCGCTTCAATCCATTTTATAATAAATTTATCCAAGCCACTTGCAGCAAGGCTGCCCATGCACTGGTCAAATGTTCCCTGTCCCGGAAAGATTAATGCATCAATTACCGCTAATTCCACTGGTGAACGAATGATGGATACTTCTGCCCCAGTAAATTCAAAGGCTTTAATTACGCTTCGTAGATTACCAGTTCCATAATCTACCACCCCAACTCTTTTCACTTTAAAATTTAATCCTTTCGAATTATTTAGAAAGAGTTCCCTTAGTTGAAGGCACAAGACCTGCAAGCCTGGGTTCAGGTCGCGTGGCCATGTCCAGAGCTTTTGCAAAACCTTTAAAAATTGCTTCCGCAATATGGTGAGGTTCCTCCCCATGCTCTAAGCGTATGTGAAGATTGCAGGCAACCTCATTGGCGAATGCCTGAAAAAATTCCTTAAAGAGATGAATGTTGAAATCTCGCACCTGCGAATTCTGACATTCTACCTTGTAAAATAAATATCCCCGGTTGCTGATATCCATTGCCACAGTAACAAGGGTTTCATCCATAGGCAGAACGAAAAAACCATAACGCTGAATCCCTGCCTTTTCCGATAAAGCCTGTTTGACCGCTTGACCCATAGCGATGCCCATGTCTTCGACGAGGTGGTGATAATCCACCTCTAAATCACCTTTTGCGGAAACGGAAAGATCAAAATAACCATGCCTAGCAAAGAGTTGAAGCATGTGGTCCAGAAACGCTACGCCGGTTTCTATTTCAGCTTTTCCTGTACCTTCTATATTTAGCTTCAAAGAGATTTTAGTTTCCTGTGTATCCCTGGTAATATCAGCTGTTCTCATTTTGCCAGTTATTAATATTTTGAAATAATGTAGTCATCTGTTTTTCGGTACCAATACTGATTCTTATTTTAGACTCGGTCAAACGATGATTGGGAAAATATCTTACAAATATATCATGCTTCTCAAGATAATCGAACAAGGATTTAGCCACTACTTTTCCAGCTTTTCCTCCTTTAGTAACCGGTTCTGTCAAAATAAAATTTGCCTGGCTTTCAACCGTACGCCATCCAAGCCTGGTTAGAAATTCATGAGCCTTTGTACGTTCTGCAATAATTTTGGACTTACAATCCTCAAAATATTCCTTGTCTGACAAGGCAGCGAAAGCTGCTGCCTGAGACATTCTGTCTACATTATAAACCTCCCTAACACTGTCTAAGACCTTTATGATTCGGGGAGTAGAAAAGGCATACCCAACCCTAGCACCAGCTAATGAATAGGATTTTGAAAATGTGCGAGTGATAATCAAATTGTCAACATTTTCAAGAAAAGATATGGATGAATTTGTAGAAAAATCAGCGTAAGCCTCATCCACAACAAGAATTGCGTCTATGCAATTTAGGATCTCCAAAATCTTATGTTGGGGAAAGGACAAACCACTTGGAGCATGAGGATTTGTCAAAAAAAAGAGGTTTACGCCGCTTGAAATAATTTCTTTGACTGGAAGATTAAATTGATCATCACAAAACTCAATTTGTTCTAATTTAGTTCCTTGCAGGGATGTCAATACAGGATAAAGAGAATAACTTGGATTAAGCATCCCCACTGGACGTATCGAATCGGAAAACGCACGAACACATAAATTCAGAATATCATCCGAACCATTTCCAACAATAACTTGTTCTTCTTGCATCTCATGTGTTTCGGCAATCAGCTTGCGAAGTTTGTGAGAAGTGGGATTCGGATAGAATTGCAATCGTTGTGTCTCTTTCAAAACCGCATCTGTAACTAAGGGGCTCGGCGGGAAAGGGTTCTCATTAGTATTAAGCTTAACTGGGTTTGCTTCACCTTTTGGCTGAAAACCTGGCGTGTAGCCTTCACGAGAAAGTATGTCAGGAGGGACTAACCTCTTTAACCTGCCTTCCATCTGGTCTAGTCCTGCCCTAAACGAATGGAAATGGAATTTCCATGCCCGTCTAGTTTTTCCATTTCAGAAAAAAGAAGGGCGGACTCGGATGCATTTATAAGAGCGTCTTGATCATACCTAATAATACTCGTTCGACGAAAAAAATCTTCCATTCTAAGCCCGGAAGAAAAGCGGGAAGACCGACCTGTGGGCAACACATGACTTGGACCTGCAACAAAATCCCCAAGTGCGGTGGCACTAAAATGACCCAACAAGAGTGCACCAGCAGTGTTAATATTTTCCTGCAAATAAGGAAGGTCATCGTTTTTAACCTGAAGTTCAAGATGTTCTGGTGCAATAAAGTTAGCTACCTTGACAATTTCTTCTAAATTCTTTGTGTGTACGGCCAAAAAGCCCTTTTCTAAAATATGCAAGATTGAATCTTGATGTGAAAGTGACTTGGTTTGTTGCTTGATTTCTTCTACGACAAAGTCAAAATGATCCTTTTTTGTAAAAATTAAATAAATTTTTTCTTTCCCAGAACCATGTTCTGCCTGTGCAAGAAGAGCTGCAGCAATATAAGCAGGATTAGCAGTTTCATCCGCAATAACCATGACTTCACTTGGACCAGGTAATAAATCTATGCCAACGGTACTGAAAACTTGTTTTTTCGCTTCATTGACAAAAGCATTACCGGGTCCGAAAATTTTATCAACAGCTTTTACCGACTCTGTTCCGTATGCCAAAGCACCGATTGCCTGAGCTCCTCCTGCCTTATATACTTCGTCAACTTCCAGAATAGCCAAAGCTCCCAGCAACTCAGGCGAAACAGTGCCGTCGGGGTTAGGTGGAGTCATGACAGCTATCTGACTAACTCCTGCAACTTTTGCTAGGGTTGCACTCATAATGACAGTTGAAACAAGGGGTACATTGCCGCCCGGAACATAAAGGCCTACTCGGTTAATGGGATAATAGTTCTCCCCAATAATGGCACCGTGGGAATTCCTGCCTTGCCAATTTCGGGGAAGATTCTGTTGATGAAAAAAAGTTACATTTTCGATTGCTTCCATCATCGCAGCCTTGCATTCCAAAGAAATTGAAGTGGTTGCTTCCTTTATTTGATTGACGGGAATACGAAGATCAAATTTATTTAAATTTGCCCCGTCATAAAGCAATGTTCTTTCCACGATAGCTTCGTCCCCTCTAGTCTTAACTTCTTGTAAAATATCGGAGACAGTCGCTGCAATGCTCTCGTCCACATTGGTTGAAATGGCAAACTTTTCAATCTCGACGAGTAGATTGGGTGTGAAAACTTTATAGTCGAGATTAAATTTCATGGTAGGAAATTACTACTCCCATTCAATTGTACCAGGTGGCTTAGAACTTATATCGTAAACGACACGATTAGCTCCTTTTACCTCATTAATTATGCGGTTGGAGACGTTTCTAAGAAATTTATCTGGTAATTGAGCCCAATCTGCTGTCATCGCATCCGAGCTCGTTACTGCCCGCAGGCATATCACATTTTCATAGGTTCTTTCATCTCCCATAACTCCCACACTTCGAACAGGTAAAAATACGCAGAACGCTTGCCACAGTCTATGATAGAGCTTATGTTTAAATAGCTCGTCTATGAAAATGTGATCCGCTTCACGAAGTATCTTAAGCTTGGTATGGGACAAATCTCCCACTACCCGCACTCCTAGACCCGGGCCAGGAAAGGGATGCCTCAATAGCACGGATTCAGGAAGTCCCATTTTTCTTCCTAAATTCCTTACTTCATCCTTAAAAAGCTCCCTTAATGGCTCAAGAAGCCTGAGTTTCATTCTCTTGGGTAAGCCCCCCACATTATGGTGACTTTTAATGAGAGCCGCAGGGTTTCCACCTACAGGAACGCTTTCGATAACATCCGGATATAAGGTACCCTGAGCCAAAAAATCTATTTTTCCAAGTTTTGAGACTTCCAAATCAAAAACTTCAATAAATGTTTTGCCTATAATTTTTCTCTTTTTCTCGGGATCCTTAACTCCTTTTAATCTTTTTAGAAATAAGGACCCTGTTTTGGAGATTAGCAACTTCCCCGGAATATGATTCTCAAAAAGAGTTTTGACCTGATCTCTCTCGTTTAGCCGTAGAAGGCCATTGTCAACGAAGATGCATGTCAGTTGTTCTCCTATTGCCTGATGAATAAGAGCCGCAGCAACTGAGGAATCAACTCCCCCGCTTAATCCTAGAATTACTCTTTCTTTGCCTACAACTTCCCGGATTTTTTGAATGGAAGAGTTTAAAAAATCGCCCATATCCCAATCACCCTTACATCCGCAAACACGGGTAAGAAAATTTTTTAAGACTATTACTCCTTTCTCTGAATGTTCTACCTCAGGATGAAACTGTAGCCCAAAAAAATTTCTCTTTTCATCCTCAATGGCGGCAAATGAAGAGTTTTCTGTTTTGGCTAATACTCTGAAGCCTGTAGGCATTTTTGCGAGGGAATCTCCATGAGAATTCCATACGGCTAGTTTAGAGGGTAAACCGTTGAATAAGGTACCTTTCCTTGTAATGTTCAAAGTTCCGCGACCATATTCCCTCCGGTCGCTCGACTTTACTTCACCTCCAAGCATTTTCCCCATTAACTGAAGTCCGTAGCATATTCCCAGAATTGGAATTCCTAGCTTAAATATGCCAGGATTGGGCTTTGGTGAACTTTTGGCAAATACACTGGCAGGTCCCCCAGAAAGTATTATTCCAACGGGATTTTGTTTTCGGATTTCGGAGAGTTTGGAATTGTAAGGGAGAACTGAAGAAAAAACATTAGCTTCTCTAATTCTTCTTGCAATAACCTGGGTATATTGTGACCCAAAATCGAGAACTATTATAGTTTGTGGCATAACACTGGAATATAATTACTTAAAACTTAACTAATAAACACAAACCAATACCAAAGATTGCAAAAGAAAAAACGATGTATTTCAGGCAGCAATAATACCTGCCAAATAAGACAATAAATATTTGTCTTTACTTCGAATCTTTCGAATCCGCGTCTTCGACCTCTTCTTGTCCTTGATTGGCTGATTCTTTTTCCTCTTCCGTTTGTTCAACAGCCTCTACGATCGTGCTATTATCAGCATTTTCAAAGTCCTCAGGTTCATCTTCCAGAACGGGTTCTGCTTTCTGGGCGTCTTCAATTGATGAATCCGCTGTTACTGCAGTCGTATCTGGTGTTGATTCAGCGAGATCATTTTCTTTAGATATTTCTTCAGTTTTTTCTTTCGCTGAGACTGATTTTTTATTGGCTTTTTTGACTCTGCTCTTCTTGTTTTTCTTGTTTGTCTCTTCCACGAATTCAATCATAGCCATTTCAGACGCATCTCCTAAACGAGGAATGGCTAACTTGTAAATTCGGGTGTAGCCACCTTGTCGATTTGCAAATTGTTCGACTAATTCGTCAAACAATTTTTTCGTTGCACTCGTACTCCGTAACCTGGAGATAGCCAACCTTCGGAAGTGTACTTTTTTGGCCGTATCCTGAGCGAAATGAGCTTTCTTGGCTAAAGTAATGATCTTCTCAATAGTTGGACGCAATGCTCTAGCTCGAGCAAGAGTGGTTTTTATCCTACCATTTTCAATAAGGGAGCAACATAAATTAGCCAACATAGATGTACGGTGGGCTGTCTTAACTCCAAGTTGGTGATTATGTTTACGGTGTCTCATCTTCGGGGATTAAAAAAGCTAGTTGATGGCAGTTTCGAGTAAACGGCTTTCAAATTTCATTCCTAAGGACAAGCCAAGTTGCTCCAATTTAGCTTTTATCTCGTTGAGGGATTTTTTTCCAAAATTACGATATTTGAGCATTTCTGGCTCGCTCTTCGTTGCCAATTCTCCAACTGTTGTTATATTGGCATTATTCAGACAATTTGCCGCCCGGACGGAAAGTTCAATTTCATTCACACTCATGCTAAGCAAATTACGGAGACGGTTTTGCTCTTCGCTCACCTCCTTAGAATGGCTTTCAAATTCAATTTGTTCTTCACTTATTTGATCAAAAACATCCAAATGATGTCTAAGAATTGCTGCGGACTGTTTAAGGGCATCATCAGGAGTGATTCTCCCATCAGTAGTAACTTCAAGGAGAAGTTTATCATAATCTGTCATTTGTCCAACCCGCGTGTTTTGGACTTCGTATTTAACTAATTTCACAGGGCTGTACAAAGCATCAACATTTATCATGCCGATGGGTTGATCATCGCTTTTACTATCCTCACCAAGGCAAAATCCTCGCCCAACTGAAACTACCAACTCTCCGGTTACTTGAAGTTTGCGGTCAGTAGTTAAAATAATCTGTTCAGGATTGATAATTTCGATTCCTTCGGCTGGTGAGATGTCTCCGGCAGTCACTTCACCTTCTTTTTCTACATCAATAGAAAGAGTCACAGGTTCAGCCTTGTGGCTAATCACCAGCACCTTTTTGAGGTTGAGAACGATATCCGTTACATCTTCCACAACGCCGTCGATACTCTGGAATTCATGTTGAACACCATCAAGCTTAAGTGATGATATCGCCGCACCTTCAATAGAACTGAGAAGAACGCGACGAAATGCATTGCCAATTGTGTGACCATATCCAGATTCAAAAGGATCAGCGATAAATTTTGCGTAGGTATCTGTGGAAGTGTCTTCTTCTTTTACGAGTCTGTTGGGTAGTTCGAACTTTCCTAATCTAGTTGCCATAATGAATTAATTGTTGAGTGGTAAAGGTTTATCGGCTGTAAAATTCAACCACAAGTTGTACATTGATGCTCTGCTCCAGTTCATCATTTTGGGGGAATCTCGATACTGTTCCTTGTAATGAATCAGCATTAACATCTACCCAGGGCGGGGAAGGGTGGTACTGGGTACCTTCGAGATTTCGAGTGGCCAACTGGCGAGATGAAGTCTTTTCACGAACACCAATTTCATCACCCACAGAAACTACAAAGCTTGGGATATCGACCTTTTTGCCGTTGACCAAGATGTGACCGTGATTGACAAATTGACGAGCAGCTTTTCGGGTTTTGGCAAAACCAAGTCGATATACAACATTATCGAGTCTGGTTTCTAGGAGGGTCAAAAAGTTTTCCCCGGTTACTCCCTGCTTTCTTTTTGCTTTTTCGAAAAGATTTCTAAACTGCTTTTCAGTAAGACAATAAAGCATTCTAAGTTTTTGTTTTTCGAGTAAGCCCTCACCATAATCGCTAACTTTGCGTCTATATGTCGGGCCATGTTGCCCCGGTGGATATGTTCTTCTTTCAAATGCCTTATTGGCAGGAAAGATCGCCATACCAAATCGGCGGTTTATTCGAGTTGTTGGACCGGTGTATCTAGACATAATAAAAATAAATTATAGATAAGGGGATTTAGACTCTTCTGCGCTTAGGTGGACGGCAACCGTTATGAGGCACTGGGGTAACATCTATTATGGTGGAGACCGTGAATCCTAAGCTTTGCAGGGCACGAATTGCAGAATCTCTTCCCATTCCGGGACCCTTAACTTTAACAACAACTTCTTTCATTCCGTGGGACATAGCAACTTTGCCTGCATCCTGCGTAACTACTTGTGCAGCATAGGCGGTAGATTTTCTAGATCCACGAAAGTTACACTTTCCTGAACTGGACCATGATATTACATTTCCTTTCATATCGGAAAAGGAAACTTTTGTATTGTTGAATGTTGCCACTATAAAACAAATCCCGGTTGAAATATTTTTGCTTCCCTTTGCTTTACGAACTTTTACTTGCTCAATGTTGGCACCAAGCAGGTCGGCTGCCGTCTCCTCTTTTTTCTCAGGATTTTTTTCAGCCGCACTTGAAGACTTTACAACCACTTTTTCTTTTGTTTCCACGGCTATATTATCCGCAGGGGTAGAAGGTCCTTCTCCCTTTACTACCTGTTCCTTGGACTTATCTTTACTCATAATTTAAATTAGCTTTTTCTGACTACCCCTACAGTTTTCCGCCCACCTTTACGGGTACGTGCATTGGTAATCGTTCTTTGTCCTCTTACGGGTAATCCGCGCTGATGCCTCAACCCACGGTAGCAACGAATACTCTGTAATCTTTTAAGGTTATTTGTTATCGCCCTTCTTAGATCGCCTTCCACCATAATTTTATTATCAATAATGTAATTACTGATGAGGCTTAATTCCTGTTCTGTGAGATCTTGGGTTCTGCGGTTAGGGTCTATTTCAACGGCATCTAAAATTTCTTTAGCACGGGTGGGTCCAACTCCGTAGATATAACGGAGGGAATACTCCACTTTTTTCCGATTTGGTATGTCTACACCTAATAATCTTGCCATAATATTGTTTCTCCTAATTTATAACGAAGTTTTTGATTGCCAGACTAAGAAATCCGAGGGCAAATAATGCAGTTGAAATAAGAAGCAGTGGACGCCACTGAGCCTCAAAGTCTTTTAATTCGAGTGACTCGATCCCCTGTCCAGTGTTGGTGGATCGTCCCTTGATACGACCTTTGCGAAGAAAACCATCATAGTGTCTTTGCAGCAAAAAGGTCTCAACCTGCCTCATGGTGTCAAGGACCACGCCAACGATAATAAGCATCCCGGTTCCACCAAAGAAGGTAGCAACATTATAAGAAACATTGGCAGTTTTGAATATAAAATCGGGAAATACCGCAATCACGGTTAAAAAAATGGCCCCCGCGAGAGTAAGTCTGGTCATAACAAAATCTAGAAACTTAGCTGTGTGTTCACCGGGTCTAACGCCTGGTACATAGCCGCCATTTTTCTTCAGATCATCGGCAATCTGTACAGGTTTGAACATTATTGAAACCCAGAAGTAACTAAAAACCAAAATTAGACCACCATAAACTACATAATAAAACCAACCCCTACTTGCAAAAACATTGGCCAGATCAATAGCCCAGTCTTGCTCAAAAGCAGCACCAAAAGTTCTAAGTAATTGAGCTGGGAACATAAGAATAGCACTCGCGAAAATCACAGGCATAACTCCGGCATAATTTACCTTGAGGGGAAGAAACGAACTTTGCCCGCCAAATACCTTTCTCCCGACCATTCTCTTGGCGTATTGGACAGGAATTTTTCTCTGGGCCTGTGTTACGGCAATTATACCTGCAACAACAACCAAAAATAACCCAACCATCAAAAGACCTTTTAGGATCACAAGATTATCACCATCAGGAGCTAGAAAAATAAGAGCATAAGCGTCGGATAGAGCTTTGGGCAAATCAGCCAGAATTCCAACCGTAATCAAGAGGGAAATTCCATTCCCAATGCCTCTTTGCGTGATCTGTTCACCTAGCCACATCAGGATCAGGGATCCCGTGGTTAGGAAGATAATTGTATTGAATAAAAAGAGAGTAGGTGAAGTGGCAATAACTATGGGCCCAAGTGGGCTTCCGTCCAGACCAATCTCAGATGGATTGAATCCTTGAATAAGACTCCCGGGACTATCCCGCAAAGCAACAGCGAGCAAGCCGCCTTGCACTAAACAAATCAAAATCGTAAGATAGCGAGTGTATTGTGAAATTTTCTGTCTACCAGGTTCACCTTCTTGTTGAAGTCTTGCCAATGTTGGAAAGACTGCTCCCATGAGTTGCATGATAATGGAAGCACTAATATAAGGCATGATCCCAAGGGCGAATAAGGCTCCATTAAGCAAAGCACCCCCTGTAAACATATTGTAAAAACCAAGTATGTCATTGCCTTCGGTCTCACTACGGGTGGATTCCCGTAGTTCGAAAAACTCTTTTATTGGTGCCGGATCCACCCCTGGTAGCGGAATGTTGGCTCCTACTCTGGCAATGAAAAGCAAAGCAAGCGTAAAGAAAATCTTTTGCCTGAGTTCAGGTATTTTCAAAGAGTTGGTAAAGGCTGATAACATACGATGATGATATGAAAAATTTACATACTCTGAACTTTACCGCCTGCAGCCTCAACTTTAGCTCTTGCAGAACTTGAAATAAGATCCACATTTACAGTATAGGATTTGTTTATTTCGCCGTCGCCCAAAAGCTTAATTTTTTTGGAGTTTTGGCGTACTAAACCCGCGGACTTTAGCGAATCTGCATTTACAACATCACCGCTAATTTTTTCCAAGTCTGATAAATTAACGACCGAGCATGGTTTTCGAAACCTAGCTTGACTGAAGCCTCTTTGTGGAAGTTTGCGAAATAAGGGCATTTGGCCACCCTCAAACCCGGGACGTAAAGAATAGCCTGAGCGGGCTCCTGCACCTTTGTGACCACGGCAGCATGTCTTACCTTGACCATTACCCTCACCTCGACCGAGACGCTTTTTATCTTGGTTAGGACCTTTTGGTAAATTGGATTCTTTCATTCTGATAAAAAACTTGAAATTACTCTGATTTAGTTTCAATCGATGGTTGCACCTGGGGCTGCATCTGCGTGAAACCTGGGCCAGAAACTGATTCGCCTCTGATTTCAGAGATTTGACTGGCAGTCCTGAGTTGCAAAAGGCCATCGAGTGTAGCTGAAACGACTGAGAGTTGGTTATTCGATCCTAGAGACTTGGAGAGAACATTTTTCACACCGGCAGCTTCAAGCACGGCCCTAACACCACCCCCGGCTATGATGCCTGTTCCCTGTCTTGCTGGTCTGAGCATAACTTTTCCGCCATCGTGAGTTCCGAAAACTGGATGAGGTAGGGTATCTCCTGAAATCGAAACATAGCACATAGCCTTTTTAGCCTGATCTGTGCCCTTGCGAATGGCATCCGGAACCATTTGTGCCTTACCGTAGCCGAAACCAACATTACCCTCCTGATCTCCTACAACTACCAGTGCAGCAAAGCTAAACCTTCTTCCACCTTTCACCACTTTTGCACATCGGTTGATATGAACAACTTTCTCAAAAAGTTCGGGTTCATTGTCTTCAATTGCCTCTTTAGTTGTTTTCTGTTGGGGCTTTTTCATCTTAAAATAAAATGTTTTTGGAACGTAGGGAGTCGGCAAAGGCTTTGATTGATCCGTGATATTTGCGACCTGCACGATCAAAAACGATAGCATTTACTCCATTTTGGGAAAGGATGTTCCCAAATGCATCACCTAGTTTGGTAGCACCCTCAATGTTGGGTAAAAGATCCTTATAGTCAGATTTATTCGTTGAAACCGCATTGATTGTGTGTCCATTTTCATCATCAATGCATTGGGCATGAATATTCTTGTTGGTAAAACATACAGTAACCCGCGGCCTTTCATTTGTACCAATAACTTTTTTTCGAATTCTCCACTTGCGCTTTTGGGCAAGTTCTCTTTTTTTAGCCAATTTCATAGTTAAAATTTGTTAAGCGGACTTTTTACCTTCTTTCCTGCGGACATATTCGCCCACAATGCGAACACCCTTTCCTTTATAAGGTTCGGCCGGATAATAGTTTTTAATTTCTGCAGCAAGTTGACCAACTTTCTGCTTATCTGGACCTTCTACATGGATTTTGACATTATCGGCGACAGTAACTGCCACCCCATCAGGTATGGGATGTTCAATCGGATGTGAATAGCCAAGTTCAAGGTCGATCACTTTTCCTTTGACAGTTGCCCTAAAGCCAACGCCCTCTATCAAAAGATCCTTAGAAAAATTTGCAGATACTCCTTGCACCATATTGGCGATTAAGGAACGGGTTGTGCCATAGATAGCCTTGGCATCCCGGGTACTTTCAAGTTGGGAAACTGAAATAATTTTATCTTCGATATTTACGCTAATAAAGGGTGAAATTCTTTGGGTAAGTTCTCCTTTGGGACCTTTCACAGACACCGTATTATTTTCTACAGTTATGGTGACACCTGAAGGTATCTCAACGGGTAATTTTCCAATTCTACTCATTTTTAATTCCTACCAAACACTGCAGAGCAACTCTCCGCCAAGCTTATTCCTGCGAGCTGATTTATCGTCCATAATTCCTTGTGGAGTACTGAGTATTGATATACCAAGCCCACCAAGAGTTCTGGGTATATCCCGGTAGCCGCAATAGGATCTTCTGCCTGGTTTACTGATCCGTGAAAGACCACGAATTGCATGCTCACCGTTAACATACTTAAGTACGATCTCCAAATGTTTTATTCCGGAATCTGTGTTTGTTTCAGAAACCTTCTCCACAAATCCGCGATCATGGAGTATACTGGCAATACCTGCCCTTAAATTAGAATGCGGGTACTGACAGGATGGTTTGCCAGCACTGCCTGCATTTCGGATTACCGTTATAAAATCACCTATCGTATCATGTATAGCCATGGTATATTTAAATAAAAAGGTTTACCAAGAGGATTTGATTATCCCAGGCATTTTGCCCTGTAAGGCAAGTTCCCTAAAGGTTATTCTTGAAAGACCAAATTTGCGGATCGTTGCACGAGGACGACCAGTTAATGAACACCTTCTCACAAGTCGAACGGGCGAAGAATTTTTAGGAAGTTTGTCTAACTTAGCTTGAGCAACATAAAAGTCTTCCTCGCTTGTATCAGGATTAGCTAAAATCTTTTTAAGTTCTGCTCTTTTAGACGCATAACGAGCAACCAATCGCTCTCTTTTCTTATTTCGATACTTTACTGATTTTTTTGCCATAACAAATTTCGGTTACGCCGCAGCAGCCTGCTCGCTTGAATGCTTGCGGAAAGGAACCCCAAGTAATTTTAAAAGCTCAGTGCCCTCTTCGTCGGAAGAAGCCGAGGTCACGATCGATATGTCCATTCCTGTGTTGACTCTTTGACGCTCAACATTGATTTCGGGGAATATACTATGGTCAATAATGCCCAAAGTATAGTTTCCCTGCCCATCCAGTTTTGTTGGCACTCCTCTAAAGTCACGAATATTTGGTAAAGCTATTGCAATAAGTCGTAATAGGAAATCCCACATTTGGTTACCCCGAAGTGTTACCTTTATTCCAACGGGCATGCCTTGCCTAAGCTTAAAGTTTGAAACACTCATCTTGGCTTTAACGACTACTGGAGCCTGTCCGGCTAAAGAAGCGATATCCTTTCTAAGCTCTTCCACGCCGTTTTTGTCCATTTCTGCACCAAATGAACTATTTATCACAACTTTCTCGATCTTGGGAACCTGATGTGCATTGTTGTATCCTAGGGATTTAGTTAAAGCTGGCACCACTTCATTTTGGTAGGTGTTTTTTAATACTGGTATGCTCATCTTTTAGACCTTTTTGACATTGGAATAGTGAATAGAGGCTTCTCTTTCAACGATTGCGCCTTGCGGATTGTCCTGAGTTTTCCGTTCGTGCTTCTTTGACATATTGATGCTTTCAACCAAAACTCGATTTTTTTCCCGAAGTACTTGTAAAATTTTACCTTTACTACCTTTGTCATCGCCGGTGATAACAATAACTTCGTCTCCCTTTTTCAGTTTAGTGGCCATTTATAAAACCTCAGGTGCGAGGGAAATGATTTTCATGTATTTTTGGCGCAACTCCCGGGCAACTGGACCAAAAATACGAGTGCCTTTAGGGGTACCGTCATTATTGACGATCACAACCGCATTTTCATCAAAACGAAGATAGCTACCATCCACTCTACGCAAAGAGGATTTTGTACGTACAACCACAGCTCTGCACACAGTCCCTTTTTTGACAGACGCTTCAGTTGAGCTTTCTTTTACATGGCATACTATAATATCTCCAACAGAAGCAGTTTTTTTATTTTGCCCAATCCTCCTTATCATGCGAACTTTTTTCGCTCCTGTATTATCTGCTACTTCTAGCTTACTTAATAGTTGTATCATAGCAAATTAAATGGTTGGTGCTTTTTCCAAGACTTCGGTGATCCTCCAGCGCTTTAGCTTACTGACAGGTCTTGTGGCCATAATTTTAACCTTATCCCCAACATTGGAATCATTTTTTGAATCATGGACATGAACTGTCGTTTTCCGACGAATCTCCTTGTTGTATAGCGGATGGGGTATTTTATATTCATAAACAACTTTGACGGACTTGTCTCCGGTTTTTGACCTGACAACCCCGATGAGTTCTTTACGTTTATTCCTGTCTGTTTCCTTTGCCATAAAAGATTATGAATTGGTTGAAGATGTTTGATTGAGTTGCTTTACTCCGGTCAATATTCTGGCCCGTGCACGCCGTGTTTGTTTGATTATGTGAGGACGCTCAACTTGCCCGGTTTGTTTACGCACTTGAAGTTTCAATAGTTCGTCGCCCAGTTCGCGTAATTTTTTATGTAATTCCGGTAATGATAGATCTTTAATTTCTGACATCTTCATAGTTAAATTAGTAAGATGTTTGACGAGTGACGAGACGACAGCGAAAAGGAAGTTTCGCATCGGCTAATCCAAGTGCCTCTCTGGCTAAAGTTAGGGAACATCCTGCAATTTCAAAAAGCACATGACCAGGTTTAATAACAGCAACCCAATGGTCAACAGGCCCCTTACCCTTGCCCTGCCTCGTTTCAGCAGGTTTTTTGGTAACAGGTTTGTGAGGAAAAACCCTGATCCAAACCTTTCCTTTTCTTTTAAGATGACGGTTGATGGCTACCCGAGCAGCCTCGATTTGATTGGAGGTCATTCTTCCTCTTGATAGAGACTGGATACCAAATTCCCCGAAGGAAACGGCATTCCCGCGAGATGCAACTCCACGCACCCGTCCTTTATGGACTTTCCTGTACTTGGTTCTAGACGGTAATAATTTAGGCATGACTTCAAAAAATCTTTTAAAAAAGTTTGTCTTCTTCTTTTAGGCAAACCCAACATTTAATTCCAATGATTCCGTAAACTGTGTTTGCTTCAACTAACCCATAATCAATATTTTCTCGAAGCGTATGAAGAGGCACACGTCCTTCCCTCAATTGTTCGGTACGAGCAATGTCTGCCCCAGCTAGTCTGCCGGCACACTGAATTCGGATTCCCTCTGCTCCCATAGACATCGTTGTTTGGACTGCTTTTTTCATGGCTCTTCTGAAAGCGATTCTTCTTTCAAGTTGAAGTGCTACATTTTCAGCGACCAAGGATGCAACCAAGTCAGGCTTTTTAATTTCTTGAATTTCCAAGCGAATGTCCTTCCCGACAGTTTTGTTCAAGGAGTCCTTAAGCGAATCCAATTCCTGTCCTTTTCTGCCGATAACAATCCCCGGACGGGCGGTCCAAATAGTTACTCGAGTTCGAGTAGAGGCTCGCTCAATGACAATTCTGGGCACGGATGCGTAGCGAAGTTTCTTTTCCAAGAATCCGCGGATCAGGTTATCCTCTTCCATGAACTTTGAATAGTCATTTTTATTGGCATACCAACGGGCACTCCAGTTACGCCTTACACCGAGTCTAAAACCGATTGGATTTACTTTCTGTCCCATATTAAAATTCGTCGCTAAGAGTTATGCGCAAATGACTCATGCGCTTTTTGTAAGGGTGAGCAGATCCTCTTGCACATGGTCTAAAGCGCTTAAGGGCAGGGCCATCTTCCACAATGGCCTCACTGATGTAAAGGTCGTCCGCATTTAGATTATTGTTGTTCTCCGCATTAGCCATAGCAGATTGTAAGGTCTTGCCTAACAATTTGGCGGCTTTCCTCGGGATATACTTAAGAAGCGATGCGGCTTCCCCGGCTTTTCGTCCTGGTAAAACACGAGACACTTCCCTTGCTTTTTTAGGAGAAATTCTCGCGTATTTCGAATAGGCTTTAACTACCATCGGAACTATTTCTGGGTATGAGGGTTGTGCGATTTGAAAGAACGAGTAGCCGAAAACTCCCCAAGCTTGTGACCAACCATGTTTTCGGTGACATAAACTGGGAGAAAACCCTTTCCGTTGTGCACAGAGAAATTTAGTCCAACAAAATCCGGTGTGATAGTGGATTTTCGAGACCATGTTTTGATGGGCTTGCGATCTCCGTTTTCTTGTGCTTTTGCAACTTTCTTTAAGAGACTTGGCTCAACATAAAAACCCTTTTTGATTGATCTTGTCATAGTCGGAGCTTAATTAAAATGTCGTCCATTTTTTCGAACGATAATCTGTGAATTAGAAGGTTTAGACTTTTTGCGAGTTGGGAAACCTTTCGAAAGCTGACCCCAAGGAGAAGATGGATGACCGCCTCCTGAGGTTCTGCCTTCACCACCACCCATTGGATGATCAACTGGATTCATCGCCACTCCACGTACCCTTGGTCTTTTACCAAGCCAACGGCTTCTACCGGCTTTTCCGATGGTGGCTTTTTGGTGACTACCATTTCCTACAGAACCAATGGTTGCAAGACATCTAGATTTAACCAGTCTAATTTCTCCACTAGGCAATTTAAGAGAAGCTTCGTCCCCATCTACAGATACCAGGCGAACGCTGGATCCTGCTGTCCTTGCAATTTTAGCACCCGCACCCGGCAACATTTCAACACAGTGTATCTTAGTGCCAAGAGGCATATGAAGCAGAGGCATGGAATTTCCTATTTTAAAAGCGATCTTTTTATGCGAGCTCAGTAATTCTTCACCTTTCTGTACTCCTTCTGGACAAATAATATAAGCTTTTTCACCATCTTCATACTCAAGCAATGCAATGTGTGAAGTACGATTGGGATCGTATTCAACGGCAATCACCTCGGCAATTTCGTCATATCTGCTCCGACGGAAGTCGATGGTACGGTACAAACGTTTGTGCCCACCGCCCCTACGGCGAGAAGTGATTCGTCCATGGGTGTTCCGTCCCTTTTTCCGATGATGGCCTTTTGTTAAAGCTTTTTCTGGACGTTTCTTGGAAACTTCGACCTTGTTTTTGAGGTAAAATCGACCCGAAGGGGTTACTGGCTTCTGTTGTAGTACTGGCATATCTGTAGATCCTTAGGCTAGGTCTATGGCATCACCCGCCCTTAACTTGACTATGGCCTTTTTGACATGTGAGGTGTGTCCAAGTTTATTCCTGCGCATACGGTCTCTTTTGCTTTTAGGTTTAACCAATAGGGTGTTCACATGAACCACTGATACGCCAAAGGCAGATTCAACTGCATCTTTAATGTTTCTCTTGGAAGAAGCTGGATTAACTGAAAAAACATACTGGTTGAGATTTGCTGAAAGGGCGGTTGCTTTCTCAGTTAGCAAAGCTTCTTTTAGTATTGAGACTGACTCCTTCATTATAAGTTACCCAGTTTTTCGATTAGGGCATGAATGCCTTTGACACTGAAAATAATTTTGTCTGCTTGCACAATATCAACAGGCCCAAGCTCTGGGGTCGAACTCAATCGAGCATAGGCGAGATTTCTTCCGGCCAGGTTTGTGTTATTGTTGTGCTCATCTGAAACCAAAAGAACTTTGTTTGAATTGGGTACAATCTTTGTCAAAATTCCATTCAAATGCTTGGTTTTTGAAGTCTCCAAAGAAAAATCCTCGATTACTAAGAGGTTATTTGAATCAGCCTGATTTATCAATGCACGCTTAAAAGCAAGTTTCTTCACCTTCTTATTGAGTTTTTGAGAATATGATCTTGGCCTAGGGCCAAAAACGACTCCCCCACCTCTGCGTTGTGGTGCACGCTTGTCACCTGCCCGCCCGACACCAAGACCTTTTTGACGAAAAATTTTCTTTCCGGAGCCAGCTACTTCAGAGCGAAGTTTAGTCGATGCATTACCCTGCCTTTTATTCGCTCGTACTGCCAAAATTACTTGTCGCAAGGCATCACTACCTTTATCTTCACCAAGAACAGGAAAGTTGACCACCTCGTGCTCGCCAGACTCAGTACCGTCAGATTTAAACATTTTAAATTTCATGATACTTAGATTGAAACCTTGGATTTTTTCGCGACCCGAACTGTAAGAATAGCACCTTTACTTCCAGGAACACTCCCCTTAATCAGCAGTAAGTTCTTTTCTGGTAAAATTTTCACCAACTTAAGGTTTTGCGTGGTGCGTCTGGCAGTCCCGGTATGACCCGGCATCTTCTTGTTCTTAAATACGCGACCAGGCCACTGGCATAAACCGTATGATCCACCCCTGCGATGAAACATTGAACCGTGAGATGCTGGACCGCCTGCAAAATTCCATCTTTTCACAACTCCCTGGAAGCCTTTTCCTTTGGTCGTTGAAATAACATCAACGGATTGTATGTCAGAAAAGTTTTCGACGGTTATGGACGCACCCTGCTCGTAATTATGCTCACCGTCCACGCGGATTTCTTGTGAGAGATGCTGGGGTTCAATATTTGCCTTTTGAGCTCTACCCACCTGACACTTATTAGATTTATTAGGCGGCTTACCATTGGGGTTGAAGCCAATTTGAACGGCTTCATAACCATCCTTGTCAAGGGTTTTTATTTGAAGGACCGGACAGGGACCTGCTTCAATAATTGTGACTGGAACCAGATTATTGTCCTTGTCATACACTTGGCTCATGCCAAGCTTTTTTCCTATTAATTCTAAGTTCATTCTTTAATTGGCAGGTAACAGTTTGTCTTTTACAAACCTGCGTTAAAGGTTTTGTTTAATTTAAACGTTAATGTTAATTTCTACACCAGCTGGTAAGTTTAATTTTTTTAATTCATCCACGGTTTGCACCGTAGGTTCCATAATGTCAATCAAGCGTTTGTGAGTGCGCAACTCGAACTGATCCATAGACTTTTTATCAACATGAGGAGAACGGTTGACAGTGTAGCGCTCAATTCGAGTTGGCATTGGGATGGGTCCAGCGACTCGAGCACCAGTTCTTTTTGCAGTGTCCACAATATCTGATGCGGATTGGTCGATTACACGATAATCGAATCCGCGAAGTTTAATGCGTATGCGCTGTCCGTTCATCGTGTCTTAAGTTCTTACAGGTTCTCGAGCATTCGATTCCACGATGCCTTGTAGTAAGTTTTGAGGTACTTGTTCGAAATGGGATGGGGTCATCGAATAATCCGCACGTCCAGAGGAGAGTGATCTCATATCCGTTGAATACCCAAACATGTTTTCAAGAGGGACAAAAGCATCAATTACACATAAGTTTCCACGTGTCTCCATACCTTGGATTTGACCACGACGGCGATTTAGATCCCCCATCAGTTCACCTTGATATTCGTCAGGAGTAGATACTTCGACCTTCATGATAGGTTCAAGTAAGACAGGATTTGCTTTCTGCATAGCATCCTTAAAAGCAAAGATTCCAGCCATTTTAAAAGCCATTTCAGAAGAGTCTACATCATGAAAGGAACCATCATAGAGAGTCACCTTGAAATCTATGACTTGGAAACCAGCAACCACCCCTCCAAGTGCGGCTTCCTGTATTCCTTGAAATGTTGGTTTGATGAATTCTTTGGGAATGGAACCTCCAACGATCTCATTAACGATTTCAATACCTTTTCCCTTTTCTTGCGGTTCGATTTTAATTAAGGCATGTCCGTATTGACCGCGACCGCCTGACTGCCGAATAAACTTTCCCTCGCCTTCCGCATTGGCAAGAATTGTTTCTCGGTATGCGATCTGCGGTTTTCCTGCATTAGCTTCGACTTTAAATTCCCGGAAGAGTCTATCACGAATGATATCCAGATGAAGCTCACCCATACCCGATATAATGGTTTGCCCAGTTTCTTCGTTGGTCGAAAGACCAAATGTGGGATCTTCTTCTGCCAATCGTTGGAGACCAATTCCCATTTTTTCTTGATCTGCCTTGGTCGCCGGCTCGATTGACATCGATATGACTGGTTCAGGAAAACTTGGCGGTTCAAGTCTAAGGTCCAGATCTTTGTCCGCTAAAGTATCCCCAGTTGCAACATCTTTAACGCCTATAATTGCACAAATATCACCAGAATATGCGGTTTCAATATCTTCCCGTGTATCCGCCTTCATGACCATAAGCCTCGAAATGCGTTCCGTTTTACGGGTACGCGGGTTGTAAAGATTAGCTCCCTTTTTAAGGGTTCCTTGGTAAACCCGGTAGAAGACCAATTTTCCGACATAAGGATCCGTCATCAACTTAAAGGCTAAACCTGCAACCCTTGCAGAATCATTCGGAGAAACTTCAACTTCATTTTCTTCCGAGTCTTCCCCCTTCATCGGAGGCAAATCTAACGGTGAAGGTAAGTAATCGACGACCGCATCCATAAGCATTTGCACGCCTTTATTTTTAAATGCACTTCCTGGAATAACCCCAACAAATTTGAGAGATAAAGTCGCTTTTCTAATGCCTAATTTAATCTCATCAATTGATAAATCCTCCCCCTCAAGATATTTTGTGGCAATTTCATCATCAAAATCTGATATTGCCTCGATCAAAGCTTCACGGTACTCGCTGGCTTGATCAGCAAAGTCTTCTGGGATTTCGACCGTATCAAATTTAACCCCAGATTCATCGGATTCATCATAGATGTATGCAACCATCTTAACGAGATCAACTAATCCTTTAAAATTTTCTTCAGCACCAATGGCAAGGAAAAGTGGATGTGCATTGGCACCCAATTTTTCTTTCATGGTATTGACCGCAGCCAAAAAATCGGAGCCCATTCGATCCATTTTATTAATAAAACCAAGACGCGGGACATTATATTTGTCCATCTGCCTCCAAACAGTTTCAGATTGAGGTTGCACACCCTCAACGGATGTAAAAACACCAATCGCCCCGTCTAAAACACGAAGCGAGCGTTCAACTTCAGCCGTAAAATCTACATGGCCTGGGGTGTCAATAATATTAATGCGGTGATCGATACCGCAAAAGGGTCCATCAGAAGTAGTCCATCCACATGAAATCGCTGCTGATGTGATGGTGATCCCACGCTCCCTTTCTTGTTCCATCCAATCTGTGGTTGCATTTCCATCATGAACTTCACCAATTTTGTGCACGACTCCTGAATAAAAAAGAACGCGTTCGGTGCATGTTGTCTTTCCTGCGTCAATATGGGCAGCTATTCCTATGTTGCGAGTATGCTCGAGAACAGCTGGTCTGTCCGCAGAGTTGGCGGATGAAAATTGCATGTTACTCATTGTTACCAGCGAAGGTGAGCAAACGCTCGGTTTGCTTGTGCCATTTTATGGGTTTCTTCCCTTTTCTTCACGACACTCCCAGTATTGTTATAAGCATCGATTAGTTCATTCGCTAAAGCATCAGCTATCGGAGTTCCCTTGCGGGAGGAAGCTGCGTTTACCACCCAACGAAAAGCAAGACTTTGTTGACGCTCGAAAGCCACTTCAATAGGTACCTGATAGGTGGCTCCTCCAACTCGACGACTTTTAACTTCGATTTTTGGGCGGATGTTCTCTAAGGCACCCAATACCAATTCAATGGGATTTCCTTTGCCGACTTTCTCAGCCATTTTTTCGATCGATTTGTAAACTATTCTTTGAGCAAGAGATTTTTTGCCGCTTAACATGACAGCATTGACTAAGGAACTTATGAGCGGGCTCCCATGTAACGGATCGGGCAAAATAACCCGCTTGGTTGCTTTTCTTCTTCGGGACATTTAACTTTTAGGCTTCTTGACTCCGTATTTAGAACGGCTTCTCCTTCTTTTCTCGACACCCTGACAATCCAGTGTACCACGAACAATGTGATAACGGACCCCATTTAGGTCTTTCACGCGACCACCTCGCAAAAGAACAATACTGTGCTCCTGTAGGCTATGCCCTTCATCGGGAATATAAGCAATAACTTCATGACCGGTAGTCAAACGAACTTTTGCAACTTTTCGAATCGCGGAGTTGGGTTTTTTGGGGGTTCGGGTGGTAACTTGTACGCAAACACCTCTGCGGAAAGGGCATGCCTTAAGGGCAGGTGACTTGGTTTTGGCCTTCTGTAAACGACGACCTTTCCTAACTAACTGGTTTATTGTAGGCATGAGGTGGGGTTTTTGGGGTAAAGCGATCATATATAGCTTGTTTCGGAATTTCCACAAGCAGAAAATAATTTTAGGCTGATAATGATTCTGTGGCAGATGTGCCCAGTGTATCTATTTTCAATCGACGCCATTTAGGTAACCCTGTCCCTGCTGGAATCAAGTGTCCCATAATTACATTTTCTTTAAAACCTTTGAGTTCATCGACTTTTCCCAAGGTTGCCGCATTTGTTAAAACCCGAGTAGTTTCCTGGAAAGACGCAGCTGAAATAAAGCTGTCTGTTTCAAGAGAAGCTTTGGTTATTCCAAGCAATATGGGTTCCCCTTCCGCTGGCATACCTCCCTTGGCACCGATTGTCTCATTGGCATCAAGGAAGGCATAACGATCAACCTGATCACCCCAGAAGAATTCAGAATCACCGGGATCTGTAATACGGACTTTCATCAACATCCTAGAAATTATTATTTCGAGATGCTTGTCACTAATGGTTACTCCCTGAAGACGATATACTTTTTGGATTTCCTCAATCAAGTATTCCTGAACTGCGGATGGACCCAGAATTTCGAGAATTTCATGAGGATCCTTTGCACCTTCAGTGATAAGTTGTCCTTTTTGTACAAAATCTCCGGGCTGAACCAAAACATGTTTTCCATGAGGAATCAAATGCTCTTCCACCTGACCCGAGTCTTCGTTAGTCACCAAAAGCCTTTTCTTGGAACGCAAAGTTCCTGCTTCGGAGACAATCCCGTCAATTTTGGCCATTTGTCCGACATTTCCCTCTTTGGGTCTTCTTGCTTCGAAAAGTTCGGCTACTCGGGGAAGACCGCCCGTAATGTCTTGAGTTTTGGATGCCTGTCTTGGCGTTTTGGCAATGATCGAGCCTGCATCAATTCGAGTTCCTTCGTCAACTGCAACCTGTGCTCCAGTTGGGACAGAATAAGTCGCAAGAGATTCACCTTTGGAATCTTTAACAATGATTTGCGGATTTAAATCTTCCTTGTGCTCAATGACAACCATCGATCTTCCACCTGATGCATCTCTTTCAATTTTAGTGGTAACGCCTGGCAGCATGTCTTCAAATGAAATTACGCCTTTTTTCTCCGAAAGGATTGGTATGTTATAGGGATCCCACTGAGCCAATAGACTGTCCTCTTCTACATCATCTCCGTCCTTAAAATGGAGAAGTGCACCAGCCGGTGTCGGGTAATCGTCAATGATTCTATCATCACGGTCCAGTACCTGAATTGATCCAGTTTTGTTAAGGGTGACTTGCTGTCCATTTGCCAAGGTAACCAAGCGTAAACCGACGAATTTTAATTTACCCTCTTTTCGAACATGGATTACCGGGTCTTCTCTTCCTGCACTTGCAATTCCACCGATGTGGAAAGTACGCATGGTGAGTTGAGTTCCCGGTTCACCAATGGATTGAGCTGCAATAATACCTACGGAAGATCCTTGCTTGACCAATGAATTGGTGGAAGGGTCGATTCCATATTCATAGGCAGTTAGTCCATTCTTGATTCTGCTTGATAATGGAGACATTACTCGAATACGAGTGATTCCAAGTGCATCTATGTTGTCTGCTTTCTCCTCGGTTATTAATGATCCTGATGCCAGGACAATTTCGCTTGGGTTAGATGGATCATAAACATCATCGCTGGAATACCTTCCAATGATACGGTCGCGTAGAGGAACGATTTCATTGTCACCCTCCATGATTGCTTTTTTTACAACGCCATCACGCCTATCATCATCGTCACAAACTATGATGCAATCCATGGCCACATCGCAAAGCTTCCGTGTAAGATAACCTGCATCAGCAGTTTTGAGTGCTGTATCTGCAAGACCTTTCCTCGCTCCGTGGGTAGACATAAAATATTCAAGAACTGACAAGCCTTCTCGGAAAGATGCAAGTATTGGTTGTTCAATAATTTCACCCGATGGTTTTGCCATAAGCCCGCGCATTCCGCAAAGCTGGCGAACTTGTTGTCGGTTACCACGAGCTCCGGAATCCATCATCAAATAAACTGGATTAATGGTGTCCTTTCCTAAATTATCGTCCAAGGATTTGAAGACTTCCTTGGCAATGTCATCCGTAGCTGCGGTCCAAACATCAATAATCTTGTTATGCCGTTCTCCTCTGGTAATAATACCCTTGCGGAATTGATCTTCGATTTTGTCGATTTCCTTACGAGCCACTTCAACCCGTTTTTTCTTTTCAGTCGGGATGATCATATCGAAAATCCCGATTGAAATACCTGCTTTTGTGGCCATATCAAAACCCATTTCCTTGAGCCGGTCCAGTGACTCAATTGTCTCGTCTTTACCTTTAAGATTATAGGTCTCAAGGATAAGGTTACCGAGATCACCTTTGAGGGCCGGTTCATTGAAGAATCCAAGCTCTCCCGGCCAAATTGTATTAAAAAGGGCTCGTCCGACTGTGGTGGTGATTACGCTCCGCTTTGAAATTCCAAAGAGGGTGGCCTTACTCTTGTCCGGGTTTTTTAATCGAATCCAATTGTGTAGATTCAATATGCCTTCCTGCAAAGCACTCAGTGCCTCTTCGAGGGTGCCAATAAGGGGAAGTTTTTCCTCATCCGAAGGTAGGTCGCCTTTAGGATCCATCGTCAGGAAATATGAACCTAGTACGATATCCTGAGATGGTGTAAGGATAGGCTTACCACTAGAAGGTGAAAATATGTTATGAGTGGCCATCATTAACAGCTTGGCCTCCATAATCGCTTCCACGGATAGAGGAACATGTACTGCCATCTGATCGCCGTCAAAATCGGCATTGTAAGGCGTACAAACAAGAGGATGCACTCGAATCGCATTACCTTCAATCAGTACTGGTTCGAAGGCCTGAATGGAAAGTCGGTGAAGGGTAGGGGCACGGTTCAATAAAACCGGGTGCCCTTTCGTAACCTCTTCTAGAATATCCCAAACCTCCGGCGAACGGCTTTCGATCATTTTTCGTGCACCTCTCACCGTATGTACAAAACCTAGCTCCTTTAGACGACGAATGATGAATGGCTCAAATAAAATGAGTGCCATTTTTTTGGGGATACCACACTGATGAAGTTTTAATTCGGGACCGATTACAATGACTGAACGACCTGAATAATCCACCCTTTTTCCCAAAAGATTTTGCCTAAAACGACCTTGCTTACCTTTAAGCATATCACTCAGGGATTTGAGTGCCCGATTACCCGAGCCAGTAATCGCACGACCATGACGCCCGTTGTCAAAAAGAGCATCCACGGCTTCTTGCAGCATCCTCTTCTCATTATGAATAATAACATCAGGCGTTTTGAGTTGTAAGAGGTTTTTAAGACGGTTGTTTCGATTGATTACCCTGCGGTATAGGTCGTTCAAGTCACTGGTTGCAAACCTTCCACCTTCAAGGGGAACAAGTGGACGGAGGTCTGGCGGGATTACTGGAATTGCATCAAGGATCATCCACTCCGGAGAGGCACCTGATTGAATAAATCCCTGAGTGACTTTGAGACGGCTGGCCAATTTCTTTTTGATTTGCTTGGACTTGGTCTCATGCATTTGATCATACAACTCTTCGAGCTCATCCTCGAGATTGATCCTGGCCAGGACATCACGGATTGCTTCAGCTCCCATTTTTGCTTCGAATTCGTCTCCGAATTCATCCTGTGCCTCACGATATTCTTTGTCGGTTAACAATTGTTTTTCTTCCAGAGGTGTATTACCCGGATCCGTGACGATATATTGTTCGTAATACAATACACGCTCCAAACTCTTTGCGGTCATATTTAAAAGAAGACCAAGCCTGCTAGGCATGCTTTTGAGGAACCAAATATGAGAGACAGGAACGGCGAGTTCGATGTGACCCATACGATCTCTTCTAACCCTTGAAACTGTGACCTCGACTCCACAGCGATCACATACAACGCCTTTGTACTTAATTCTCTTATATTTTCCACAAGCACATTCATAGTCCCGGACAGGTCCAAAGATCTTTTGGCAAAAAAGGCCCCCTGGCTCAGGTTTGAAGGTACGATAATTGATAGTCTCTGGGTTTTTTACTTCACCTTTAGACCAAGAACGAATGATATCTGGAGAGGCAACGGTAATGGAAACTTTATCCATTGGCCCTGGCTCTACTCCTAATGCTTCACTTACTGTTTCGACACTCATATTTTTATATTTTTAAAGATTAATTTTGCGGGAACCGTTCCAGGACTTTTACAAGGCGTCTTCTCCTCTTACGCGAATATCAAGACAAAGACTCTGCATTTCCTTCATTAAAACATTAAAGGATTGGGGCGTTCCTGCTTGTAAGGAATTATCCCCTTTAACCAAGGATTCATAGATTTTGGTCCTTCCTGAAACATCATCCGATTTTACCGTAAGAATTTCCTGCAAGGTGTAAGCCGCACCATATGCTTCAAGTGCCCAAACTTCCATTTCTCCGAATCGTTGTCCTCCGTATTGTGCCTTTCCACCAAGAGGTTGCTGAGTAATAAGACTGTAAGGGCCGACGGCTCGGGCATGAATTTTACTTGAAACCAAATGGTTTAACTTCAACATGTACATATAACCGACAACGATCTTTTGATAGAAAGGTTCCCCGGTACATCCGTCGTAGAGAATGGATTTTCCCGTATCAGGTAATTCAGCCTCCTTAAGATACTCCTGTATCCGACTCTCTGGAATGCCGTCAAAGATGGGAGTCGCTACCTTTAGGCCAAGTTTCTTGCATGCCCACCCGAGGTGGGTTTCCAAAACCTGACCGACATTCATTCGGCTTGGAACCCCTAGAGGATTAAGGCAGATTTCAATCGGCGTTCCATCCGGCAGGAAGGGCATGTCTTCTTCCGCAACGATTTTTGCAACAACGCCTTTATTTCCATGGCGGCCTGCCATTTTATCTCCGACACGCATCTTTTGCTTCTTGGCAACAAATACACGAACATTTTTTATAGCTCCCTGATCAATCGGGTCGCCCTGTTCAATAGCTTCGATTTTCCGATCCCTGTCGTCTTCAAGGTCGGTGAACTTGGATTCATAACTCTCGATAATTTCGAACACTTTTATCCGGACAGGAGAAGGAGGGATCTCGATATAGCGATGTACCGCCGCCAATCTCCTCAGAAGAGTTTTCGTTATCTTTCGATTGGCAGGTATAATCACATCCCCGGTTTCCGAATTTGTTACATTAAGCGGAATTTTTTCCCCTAGCAGTATGTTGGAAAGTGATTCAGTTAGCTGCGAGCGAAGATCTTCAGTTTGGTTTCGGAAATCTTCCTTAATTTGTTTCATCTGTCTGCGGAAATCTGAAGGGGAGAGTTTTTCCTGTTCCGCATCCGTTCGGCTCGAGACTTTAATGTCCATTACGATGCCTTGTGTTCCTGAGGGGACTTTTAATGAGCTATCCTTTACATCTGCAGCTTTCTCACCAAAAATGGCCCGGAGTAGCTTTTCTTCAGGAGCCAGATCCGTTTCACTCTTGGGAGTTATTTTACCAACAAGAATGTCACCTGGCTTAACCTCTGCTCCAATGCGGACGATTCCCAAATGGTCTAAATTACGAAGAGCTTCCTCTCCGGCATTAGGAATGTCCCGGGTAATTTCCTCAGGTCCAAGCTTCGTGTCCCTTGCGGTGACTTCGAACTCCTCAATATGAATCGAAGTATAAATATCTTCCTTTACAATTTTTTCTGAAATCAGAATCGCATCTTCAAAATTATAACCTTTCCAGGGCATGAATGCCACCAGGATATTGCGTCCCAAGGCAAGTTCGCCATTATCCGTACAAGCACCATCTGCCAGTGCCTGACCAACTTTCACCTTGTCACCTTTTCTAACGATTGGTTTCTGATTAAAGCATGTACCTGCATTTGATCTTAGAAACTTTCTCATTTCATAACAGTAAATCCCTCTCTTGTGGTCGCTGCGAGGCTCCTTGAAAAAACGAGGAGGTAATTTACCGTCATCGGTAATCACTATCCTCTTACCGTCCGCAAGTGCTACCACCCCTTCTGACTCAGATACGGTTACGGTACGAGAATCTTCAGCGACTTTCTTTTCTATTCCTGTGCCAACAAGAGGAGAATCAGACTGGAGCAGGGGTACTGCCTGGCGTTGCATGTTTGCACCCATCAAAGCACGATTGGCATCGTCGTGTTCAAGAAAGGGAATAAGGCCGGCAGCTACGGAAACTACCTGTTTTGGAGATACGTCCATATATTCCACTTCGGATGGATCGTATTCGCTTACTTGATCCCTGTATCGGCATGTAACTCGCCCGACGAGCCTTCCGGTTTTCGTATCAATCTCGGTATTTGCCTGGGCAATTAAAAAGCGCTCTTCTTCAAATGCATTTAGGTAAGCAACTTTTTTTGGATTTTTATCTACGATTCCGTTTTTTACGGGGTGATATGGGGATTGTAGAAATCCGAATTCGTCGATTTTGGCGTATGTCGATAAAGTATTAATTAAGCCAATGTTTGGTCCTTCAGGTGTTTCGATGGGACAAATTCGACCATAATGGGTCGGATGAACATCTCTGACTTCAAACCCTGCTCTTTCTCGGTTTAGACCTCCGGGCCCAAGAGCGGAGAGCCTTCTTTTATGAGTCATTTCGGCAAGTGGATTTATTTGATCCTTAAACTGGCTAAGCTGGCTTCGAGCAAAGAAATCTCTGACAACGGTTGTCAAAGCCTTTGGGTTAATAAGCTTTCCGGGTGTTAGGGATTCTGCACCCTGATCATAAAGCGTCATACGTTCACGAACCACCCTCTCCGTACGGGCAAGTCCACTACGGCAGACATTTGCCAAAAGTTCACCAACCGTACGTACCCTGCGATTTCCCAAATGATCGATGTCATCAATACCCATGTCGAAGATGGAACCTGCATCTTCTCTAGCTTTTTCTTCATTCGATTTACCTCTTTTAAGATCGGTGAGTTTACGGGTTGCGGAAACCAAATCCTCAACCGTTGTCACTCTGACCTCAAGCGGCGTGTTTTGATTTAGTTTGAGATTAAGCATGTGTCGTCCAACCTTGGCTAAATCGTATCTCTTTGAATCAAGAAATAAACGCTTTATGAGTGCTTCCGCGTTCACGCGGTCGGGCGGCTCGCCCGGGCGTAACTTTTTGTAAATCTCCTTTAGTGCCTCGTCCTTATTTTTAGTGGTATCTTTTTTTAGACAGCGGATAATTGCTCCATCATCTACCGATGTATCAATAGCTCGAAGTTGATTTTCCCCTGCTTTAACAAATGCTCGAAGATATGTTTTGGTTAATGGCTCGAAAGCCTTTGCAAGTACTGCTCCCTTTGCTCGATCGAACATCGGTTCCACCAAGACATAATTAGACACATTATCCTTAGCCAACAACTCATTTATATCCAAGCTTTCAATATCATAGAAAAGTTCAATGATTTTCTGATCCGAATCTTTGTCCTTCTCAGGATCCCAATCCATCAGAGCTCTCAGAAAAGTGGTGATCAAAAACTTTCGACGACGCCTCCTTCTGTCCAAGTACACATACAGAAGGTCATGCTGATCAAACTGGGCTTCAATCCATGTTCCCCGATCAGGGATAATTCTAAAACCATGCAGAATTTTACCACTTGTATGGGTGGATTCTTCAAAACTTACCCCGGGTGAACGATGGAGTTGACTTACCACCACTCTTTCAGCTCCATTGATAATAAAAGATCCTCTCTCCGTAATGATGGGTAACTCTCCCATAAATATTTCTTCTTCGCTGTAAAACGGTTTACTTTGACCTTCCATCTCCATGCGTAAACGTAATTTAACCTGCAAAGGTGCCGCATAAGTGCAATTTTGATCAATGCAATCCATTTCACTTAAAGCAGATTCACCAATGGTATAAGAAACATACTCCAAACGAGACTTTTCATCATAACTGAAGATTGGAAAAACCTCTTTGAAAACTGCCTCCAAGCCAGCGGGAACCCTGTGCGTGGAAGGAACATCCCGTTGTAAAAAATCATAAAAAGAATCGACTTGATTCTGAATCAGGTTTGGGGGGTCAATGGCCTCTTTAAGCTTTCCGAAATTTTGTCTTTCTGGCTTCTTCATTATTGGTGATTTTTTTTGAATGTGTAATATTAAAGAAAATGGAAAAAGCCGCAGGTCGAAATCAACCGTACGGCTTTAAATCGATTTATAGATCTTCGGCTAAAAGCATTATTTAACTTCAGCCTTGGCACCTGCTGCCTCAAGCTTTTTCGAGATTTCTTCAGCTTCTTCTTTGCTCACGCCTTCTTTGACGGATTTAGGTGCACCTTCAACCAGTTCTTTTGCTTCTTTTAAACCAAGTCCTGTGATGGCACGGACTTCTTTGATAACAGCAATCTTATTGCCACCGAACTCTACCAGAACGACATCAAATTCACTTTTTTCTTCAGCTGTTTCGCCCCCGGCATCGCCGCCTCCTGCTGGTGCGGCAACCGCAACGGCAGCAGGGGCTGTGGCACTAACTCCCCACTTTTCTTCCAACTCTTTTACGAGATCGGCTACTTCAATTACGGATTGGCTACTTAGCCACTCTACTACTTGTTCTTTTGTTATGTCTGACATGTTTTTATTACCTCCTTGCCTGAATATGATTAGTACCTAAAGGCGTTTAAGGAATGATCCCTAATTTCTTCTAGGTTGGCGGTTGTTGTTTAGTTGTGATGCGAGATGGTTATCTCAAAATATGTTATCCTTTGTCTGCTTTTGCCTTAAGCACTGTAACCATGCCTCGTGCTGGGGCACTTAAAACAGTAACAAGACTCGATGCGGGTGTGTTGAAAAGTGAAAGAAGTTGAGCTCGTAATTGCTCAAGACCAGGTAAAGTGGCGAGTTGTTTAATTTCGTCTGCGGTGAGAGGGCGATCACCTAAAGCACCAGCTTTTACGGAAACTTTTTCATTTGACTTAAAATATTCGCTAAGTGCTTTTGCAACCCCTGAAGCATCATCCCCCCCAACAACTACAGCCGTGTGTCCCTTGAGATGGGAATCCAAATCTTCGATCAAATCAGGATTTGCAGCAAGCCTGATAGAGGAATTTTTAACCACATGAAATTCGGCTCCCCTTTCGGCAAGTTTGCTGCGTAATTCAGACGTTTCTTGTGCATCAATTCCATGGTAGTCAGTCAGAAAGAAATATTCTGACTTTGAAAGATGATTCTTCGCCTCCTCAATTAGGTATGCTTTTTCTGGTCTCATTTTAATTAAATATTGTAGGACTTAACCTGTAACTGGGATTCATCGTAGAACTTACATGCGCCGATTTTACAAATCTTCCTTTAAATCCCTCAGGTTTGGACGAAGAAACTGCCTGAATCGCGGAATTCGCATTTTCCAAAAGTTGATCGACCGTGAATGATTTTTTTCCAATAAGAACAGCCATTGCACCAGTCTTGTCCATCTTGAACTCGACTCTTCCAGTCTTCACATCATTTATCCCTTCCTCGAGGTTATCAGTAATCGTGCCAGCCTTAGGTGTAGGCATTAGCCCACGAGGTCCTAAAACTCTAGCGATAGACCGTACGGATTTCATTGCAGTTGTTGTCGATAGGGCCACATCAAAGCCAGTCCACCCATCTTTAATTTTAGAAATAAGATTCTCAAGTCCGGCATGATCTGCTCCAAGTTTGAGAGCCTCCTCAGGTTTTTCCGTGAAGACAAGAACTTGGACATCTTTTCCACTTCCGTGAGGGAGTTTGACGGTTCCACGGACAGTTTGTGATGATTGCTTAGGGTCAACACCTAGTCTCATTGAAAGTTCAACGGATTCATCAAATTTGACTTTTGATTGACTGGAAATTCCCATTAAAGCCTCTTTCAATTCATAATGCTTGGATTCAGAAATTCCTTCACTTGAGGCTACATATCTTCTGCTTCTTTTTTTCATAATATTGATCAGGATGAGATTTCTATTCCCATGCTTCTGGCTGTTCCCTCAATAATGCGGCTCGCAGCCTCTTCGTCATTCGAATTTAAATCGTTTTGTTTTATTTTTACTATTTCCAAGATTTGTTGCTTTGTCACCTTACCGACCTTATCCCGGTTGGGAATGCCCGAACCTTTGGCCAAACCTGCTGCCTTTTTCAATAAGACTGCAGCAGGAGGAGACTTTAAAATAAAGGTGAAAGAGCGATCCGCATAGACTGTTATTTCGACGGGCAAAATCATACCAGATTGATCTTTCGTTTTGGCGTTAAATTCCTTGCAGAAACCCATAATATTCACACCTTGTGCGCCTAGTGCAGGACCAACTGGAGGTGCCGGATTGGCAGCTCCTGCCGGTAATTGAAGTTTGATTAGTCCTACTGCTTTTTTAGACATGATATTAAATAAGGATGATTACTCTTCGTCTGCCTTCTCAACCTGCCAAAATTCCAACTCTACGGGAGTAAACCGGCCAAATATAGAAACAGACACTTTCAGGGTTCCCTTCTGGGAATCGATCTCTTCGATCTCCCCTGTTAGATTGAGAAATGGTCCATCGAGAATTTTCACCACTTCTCGAAGGGCAAACTTAACTTTAGGCACTTCTTTACCCTCAGCCTCGTTTACTTGCTTGAGGATTCTGCCAATCTCATCATCAGCTAAGGGAGTAGGATTCTCTCGACCGATGAAATTTATTACTCCATCGGTTTCTTTAATCTTGTACCAAGGCTTTTTTTTGAGATTACCAACTTGGTCAAATAATTTCATTTCTACAAAAACATATCCTGGGTAAAATTTTCTGTCTCTTTGCTTTTTCTTACCATTTTTGACTTCAGAAACTGTTTCTATTGGAACTAAAATTTCGTTTAAGCATCCTGCAAATTCTTCATCCTCCTCTTTATATTTAACAAGATATCTCTTAACCTTATCTTCGTGGTTTGACAGGCACTGTAATGCATACCATCTAGCTTCGGAAGTAGTTTGAGTACTCATTTGAAAAATCAAGAGCGTATGAGCATAGTTAACAGTTCTACGCAGTTCGTAAGTGAAAAATCAGAAACTGAGATAAATAAGCCTAAAATAGCAACACCGACAATGACCACAACGGTTGAACCACGCAACTCTACGAAATTGGGCCAAGCTGCTTTTCCTAGCTCTGCCAGAGTTTCTTTGTAAAAGAGTCGAATTTTTTGAAAGGGGTTCATTCTTGTTTGACCTAACTAAAAACTTTGGCGGGAGAAGAGGGACTCGAACCCCCAGCCTACGGTTTTGGAGACCGGTGCTCTACCAATTGAGCTATTCTCCCAATAGTCAGACCAGATAAAATTTTTATACAATCTCTGAAATATTGCCTGCACCGATGGTTCTGCCACCTTCACGAATAGCAAAACGTTGACCCGATTCCATCGCAATTGCCTTCTGAAGCTCAACCTCAACAGTCAGGTTGTCTCCAGGCATCACCATTTCTACGCCGTCGGGAAGCTCAACAATTCCTGTTACATCAGCCGTTCCGAAGAAAAATTGCGGGCGATATCCCTTGAAAAACGGGGTATGTCTTCCACCTTCTTCTTTGTTTAGGACATAAATTTGAGCTTTAGCCTTGGTGTGTGGCTTGATACTACCTGGTGCTGCAATTACATGACCTCTTTGGATGTCAGCTTTTTCAATCCCACGAAGCAAAATTCCAACATTGTCGCCAGCTTGTCCTTCACCCAGTTCTTTTCGAAACATTTCAACACCAGTACAGGTTGTCTTGCGTGATTCACCAAGACCAACAATTTCAATCTCATCGCCAACTTTCACGATTCCTCGCTCGATCCTTCCAGTTGCAACCGTACCTCTGCCCGTGATGGTGAAAACATCCTCGACAGACATGAGCAAGGGCTTATCTGTGTCTCGAACTGGCTCGGCAACCTCTGAATCAATTGCTTCCATAAGTTTTTGTATTGCACTCAGACCAAGGTCGCCGTCATCATTTTCTAATGCTTTGGTTGCGGATCCGCGAATGATTTGAGCGTTATCACCGTCAAACTCATATTTACTTAAAAGATCTCTAATTTCCATGTCGACCAATTCGAGAAGTTCTTCATCATCTCCTGACATGAGGTCACATTTATTGAGAAAAACAACAAGATTTGGTACATCAACCTGACGAGCAAGAAGAATGTGTTCTCTTGTTTGAGGCATAGGTCCAGTCGTTGCATCCACAACGAGGATTGCTCCATCCATCTGTGCTGCACCCGTAATCATATTTTTGACAAAATCTGCGTGACCAGGACAATCGACGTGGGCATAGTGCCGATTTTCTGTTTCGTATTCTACATGAGAAACTGCAATCGTTACAATTTTGGAAGCATCACGAACGGTTCCTCCCTTAGCAATATCCGCATAGGACTTTACTTCGGCTAAACCCTTATTAGCTTGTGCGTGAAGAATTGCTGTGGTTAAAGTGGTCTTTCCATGGTCGACATGTCCGATGGTACCGACGTTTACATGAGGTTTGGTTCGTTGGAACTGTTCTTTGGCCATTTACTTTGACTGGTTGTTGATTATATTCTGTGTGGAGCCCACGAGCGGATTTGAACCGCCGACCTCGTCCTTACCAAGGACGCGCTCTACCGACTGAGCTACATGGGCGGAGGGGCATGGGGTTTTATTTAAACGATTTAAAATAAAATATGCATCTGCTATGTCAAGCAAAACGACATATTTTAAAAAGTTAAATAAATTGCTCTTGTTCTAAAGGTACAATTAGAGTATATAAACATTTTCGCGGGCGTAGCTCAGTTGGTAGAGCACCACCTTGCCAAGGTGGATGTCGAGGGTTCGAATCCCTTCGCCCGCTCCACTAAAAACATTCTAAAATTTCAGTCTTTAGACTTTTGGGGCATACTATTATATCCTTATAAGGTTCTTCCAATTCAATGATTTCGCAACCAGCACCTTGAATGATGGGAACCAGTGGTAATATGTCACATGGCTTTAAATCTAGATCGAACATAACTTGTGCTTTCCCGGTACAAACTAAGTAATATCCAAAACAATCCCCCCATGTCCTATGATTTGACACCAGGTTATTTAAGTGACCCCAATTCGATTTATATTTGGACTCGTTTATTCGTCTCTCATCACTAGTTAGAATAAGGCTGTGGCTCAAAGGGGTGTGATTGTCACATTGCACAGACATTCCATTTTCGCTAGAAGTTTGACCGTTTCCACAAATTAGTTTATCCATGAGCGGAAATCTTACACAACCGTAAAGAGGAATTTCTTTATGCAATAAACCCACAAGTATACCAAACATAGGTACGCCTTTAGTAAGGGCAAAGGTGCCGTCAATAGGGTCAATAATCCATTTGTAAGAACTTTTACCAAGTTTGTCCTCAAATTCTTCACCAATAATAGAATGGGTTGGGAAATTATTAGAAATAGACTTCCTCAATGTTTTCTCAATGAGTAAATCGATTTGAGTGACTGGTGTTTCATCTTCCTTAAGTTGGAAGGCAACCCCATCATTTGTGATTTTATCAGAAAATACTTTCTTGAATTCAGTTTCCTTTGCTACAAAGTTCTGGAACTGTCCGTAAGTTATATCATCCATTGAGTAAAGTCCTTTATATTGATTTTGAGGGTTCTCTTTCTAGGGGAATAAGAGAAATTGGTTATGTAGTCACTAAAGACGAGAAAATATACTCTTCTAAAGAACAAACTGGAAGCAATATATTAGAATCTCTTCAAAAATTACAATCCGATAATTATTCGTACATCGTGGCACATAATTCACATATTGAAAAAAACCTTATCAAAAAATATTTTCCGTATGATTTGGATAAAAAAACTGGAGCTATTCGAAAGCACAAATGGATTGATACTTTGAATGTTTATCGAGCACTATATCCTGGCTTAAAAAGCTACGATTTAAAGACGCTAATGAAAATATTTGTAGAAGAAAAAATGATCCGTCAAGAGGCAGAAAAAAGATGTAGGTCAAACAAAAGAGATTTTCACCACTCTCTTTTTGATGCTCTTTGTGTATATTTTCTGATTAAAAGAATAGAAAAAAAAATTAATTTAAAACAATTTCAGAGTTCGGGTTAGTTTCTTCATCTACATCAGAAACATCTGCGATTAAATCTTCATCTCCTACCGTCTCTTCATCGAGCTCAATAACTTCTGAAACTCCCACTAAAACATCGTTTGCAGAAAGATTTACTAATTTTACTCCCTTGGAGCCGCGGCTTGTTTCCCTAATATCTCGTACTGCACAGCGAACAGTTTGACCGGACTTTGTAATCATCAATATCTCGCTCTGAGGATCCACACTTATAGCACCACAAACTGCGTCCGTATTCATAGCAATAACACCTTGGCCTCCCCTTTTTCGCGGTGAAATCTCTTCATTTTCAACTATCTCACCACCTCGCGGTAAAAAGGAACAAAATTTCGTCCTGATACCAAGGCCGTTTTGACCCGTAATTAAAAGCAGTTTTTCATCTTCAACCTTGAGGAGGTTGACCACATGATCATTTTGCTTAAGTTTAATACCGCGAACTCCACGTGTTGTACGACCTTGATCTCGCAATTGATTCGAGTCGAAACGTAAGCCTTTCCCTTTCGCGGTTAAAACCATTAAATGATCATCCTGATCAATTTGTAAGGCTTCCAATACTTCGTCACCCTCATCTACATTTATACCTATAATTCCTCCTTTGCGATGGTTCTTATAGACACTTAATTTTGATTTTTTTACGACTCCTTTTTTGGTACACAAAACCAATGAATTTTCAGACTCAAAGTCATCCGCCGAAATAATTGCGGCGACTTTCTCGTCCTTTTGCATCTCAAGAAAATTTATTGTATTTCGACCTTTTGATGTACGGCTTCCCTCGGGTATTTCATAGGCTTTCTGAACATAAACACGACCATTCTGCATAAAAAACATAAGCGTATCGTGAGCATTACAGGTTTTAAGCAGAACTACGGGATCCTCATCTTTTTGACCACTACCAATTACCCCTTTTCCGCCCCTGTTCTGAATCTTGAATTCGTCAACTGTTGTACGCTTAATAAATCCAGATTTGGTAATTGTAACTACGCAACCGTCATTGGGAATGAGGTCCTCCATCGAAACATCACCCTCAGCTTCAGTAATCAAAGTCATTCGCTCATCGCCGTAAGTCTTCTTCAGTTCAAGAATTTCTCTTTTTATAAGCTCTAGGAGCTTATTTTCGTTCTCAATAATTTCAGTATACTCGGCAATAAGATTCATTAATTCTGCGTATTCTGCTTCAATCTTCTCCCTTTCCATACCTGTTAATTGATACAGTCTTAAATCAAGAATTGCGTTTGCTTGCCTTTCAGAAAGACTGTATTTTGTAGACAGATTTATTTTAGCATTATTTCGATTATTGGACGCTCTGATTATTTTAACAAAATCATCTAAATTGTCCAACGCGATTTTATATCCTTCTAGAGTATGGGCACGATCTTGGGTTTTACGTAACCTGAATTTAGTGCGTCTTAATGTGACTGACCGTCTATGTTCGATGTAAAGTTCAAGAGCTTCCTTAATATTTAGCTGTTTAGGCTTTAGTTTATCGAGTGCTAGTAAAATAACACCAAAACTACTTTCTAGTGCAGTCAGCTTATACAATTTGTTCATGGTCACTCTTTCGATCTCACCCATTTTCAATTCTACAACAATCCTTGTCTTTTCAGTTGATTCGTCCCTTAAATCGCTTACTCCATCAAGAATTTTTTCCCTAACCAAATCAGCGATCCTCGTAACAAGCGTGGCCCGATTTACATTAAAAGGTATTTGTGTAATGATGATCTGTTGTTTACCGCTGGGCAAATCCTCTATATGCATACTCCCACGCATGCGAACAATACCCCTTCCAGTGTTCATATATGATTTAATACCTGATCTTCCGGCAATACTGCCGCCCGTTGGGAAATCAGGCCCGGGCATAATCCTCATAATTTCGTCTACAGACGCGGCAGGATCATCAATTAACAAACAAACAGCATCAATTATTTCCTGTAAATTGTGTGGAGGTATATTCGTAGCCATCCCGACGGCTATACCTGTAGAGCCGTTCATCAACAACCCAGGTAGACTTGCAGGCAATACCGTCGGTTCCGTCGTACTCTCTTTGTAATTGGAAACAAAATCGACCGTATCCTCGTCTATGTCCTTAAGTAACTCCTCAGACAATTTCATCAATCTACACTCGGTATATCGATAAGCAGCAGCAGAATCACCGTCTACAGAGCCGAAATTACCCTGACCATCAATCAAAGGGTATCTCATTATCCAAGGTTGTGCCATTCTTACTAATGTATCATATACAGAACCGTCTCCGTGTGGATGATAGTTTTTAAGAACCTCTCCTACTACTCCGGCACACTTATCATATGGACGGTTATGGAGCAATCCCTCCCTTAACATAGCATATAAAACTCTTCGCTGGACTGGTTTGAAACCATCACGAGCATCTGGCAACGCTCGGCTAACAATTACTGACATTGAATAGTCGATATATGCAGACTGCATAATTTCAGTTATATTACCGTTTATTAAATTTTCATTGATTTCTTCCATAGCCTGAATTTTTTACGCGTCAAGAAAAGTTACATTGAGTGCATTATCTTCGATAAAAGATCTTCTTGGAGCAACTTCTTCTCCCATAAGCATCGTAAAAATATTGTCGGCTTTAATCGCATCGGCTATTTCTACCTTTACAAGACTTCTTGTAGCAGGATCCATCGTAGTTTCAAAAAGTTGTTTTGGATTCATTTCTCCAAGTCCTTTATATCTTTGGATTTGAAGTCCTTTTCTTCCTGAGATTCTTACTCGTTCAAGAAAGTTAGTCACACCTTTTAAATCAATACAATTTTCTTCATTTTCCGAAATCAAACTATAAGCATTACTCTTTTCATCACTAAAGAAAGTGTAATTAATTCCTAAATTCATGCAGTTTAATATGAGTTTTTCTAGTTCTTTCGACTCGAAAATCTGGTGAATGGAAATTCTCTGTGTAACTGAGATACCATCTTTTTCTATCTCTTTATGGAAAATATTTTCATTCGGATCATCGGAAAGTGTATGAGATTGAAGAAATCCAATTTTCGATTCTATATCCCTGAAGAATCTAATTTCTTCATCATTTCCTGTCCTTATACGGGCAAGATAAGATGGGAGTGAATGAGTTTCATGATCTAGTTTTTGAAATAAGCGCTGAACAGTACAGCCATATCTGCCAAGGCTCTTTCCGATTGATTCTATTTCTATAAAAAGATCGGTTATTTTTGATAATTCTCCTTCATCGAAAAAGTAATTATCTTCATTTCTTCTTAGTCTTAAATCTTCCATGCCCAGTGAAATAAGAATCTTACTCATTTCAGAATCATCCTGAATGTATTGTTCGGTTTTCCTACGCTTAATTTTGTACAAAGGTGGCTGTGCAACATACACATACCCTCTCTCTATCAAGCCCTTCATCTGCCTGAAAATGAAGGTAAGCAATAGTGTGCGGATATGAGCCCCATCAACATCAGCATCCGTCATGATAATAATTTTATGATATCTTGCTTTGTCTGCATCAAAGGAACCTTCTCCTTCGTGTTCGCCAATTCCTGTACCGACTGCCGTTATCAAACTCCTAATTTCGGCGTTGTTAAGAACTTTATCCAACCTTGCTTTTTCCACATTTAATAGCTTGCCCCTAAGTGGTAATATAGCTTGGGTTAAACGGTCTCTACCCTGTTTAGCAGACCCACCAGCAGAGTCTCCCTCTACTATATAAAGCTCGCTTTTCGATGGATCTTTTTCAGAACAGTCTGCTAGTTTACCAGGAAGCCCTCCTCCAGAAAGTGCTCCTTTTCGTACCGTTTCCCTTGCTTTTCGAGCCGCTTCTCGGGCCCTTGCCGCGTTCACTACTTTTTGAATAATTGCTTTGGCCTGATCAGGGTTAATTTCAAAATGGTGTTTCATTTTTTCGCCAACAATTTTCTGTGCAATGCCGTCCACCTCTCGATTTGAGAGCTTAGTCTTAGTTTGACCCTCGAACCTTGGCTCAGGAACTTTTACAGAAATAACGGCTGTCAATCCCTCACGCACATCATCACCCGTTAATGACAATTCTTTATCTTTAAGAAGATCATTTTGCCTTGCGTAGTTATTTATGACTCTAGTCAGGGCCGTCCTGAACCCTGAAAGGTGTGTGCCACCTTCGATGTTATGAATAGAGTTTGCATAGGCATATAGTTGATCAGAAAATGAATCGTTATAAATCAAAGCTACTTCCACTACTATATTTCCATTCCCAGTCTCCGCAGGTGCTTCCCCGACAAAGTAAATCGGCTGTTCGATCAGGCAAGTTTTATTTTGGTTTAAATAACTGACGTATTCACTGATTCCATTTTCAAATAAAAATTCTTCATGTTGGTCATTTTTACCCTCATGCAGGGAAATTTTTACTCCAGGATTTAGAAAGGCTAATTCCCGCAGCCTTTTGGCCAGTAAATCAAATTTGAATTCACGAGTCTCAGTAAATATTTCATCGTCTGGCATAAAAGTTATTTTTGTGCCGGTTGTATCGCTTTGCCCGGCAACTTTCAGCTTTTCTGTGGTTATCCCGCGAGAAAATTCCATTTGATGAACTTTTCCATCTCTTCTTACTTCTGCAATAAACCAGTTGGATACTGCATTCACACACTTGGCCCCAACACCATGCAATCCCCCAGAAACTTGATAAGCACCCTTTCCAAACTTTCCTCCTGCATGCAAATTTGTCAAAACTAATTCTAAAGCAGGCATGTTGTATTTTGGATGAATGTCAACGGGAATACCCCTTCCGTCATCTTGGATTGAACAGGACCCATCTGCATTCAATTGAACCTTGATCTTACTGCAATGTCCAGCGAGTGCCTCGTCAATCGAGTTATCTACAATTTCAAAAACACAGTGATGGAGGCCCCTTTCGTTTGTATCTCCGATGTACATATCGGGTCTTTTTCTTACCCCTTCTAAGCCCTCAAGTTTTTGGATCATTGAGGAATCATAATTTTCTTTTGCTTCTGTATTATCGGTTGACATGGGCTGTTTTGATGAAATTAGGATAAGTAAATCTTATCATGAATTTGTTATTTTTAAGCAAATTAATCTGTAGCCTATGAATTTCATAAACAATAATATTTTGAGTCTTTCTGGCATGCGGGTCAAGAGGAGACTCCATAAAAATTTGTTATTTTATTCACAAATTATTATGCAAGTACTCCTTGTTTTAATAATCATTAAACCATTGAAATTTAGTTATATATATCAATTATATCACAATTTATTCCGTTTCATTACTACCTAAGCTGATAAAAAGAAATAAGATTCGATTAAAATGGTTTAACAAATCGACTCAGAATAGATATAAAATCTTAATTATTAAATATCTATCCAACAAAAAACACAGGTCTAAATCTGGCGGTTTGATATTACTTTGATTAATAATGAATTAGGATAAAAATTCCCAGTAAAAGCAAACCAGCAATATGGTTCCCGTAAAGTAAATTAAATTTAAGAAAATTCCTATTTTGGCGAAATCAGAAAACTTGTAACCACCCACCGAGTAAACAAAAGTATTTGTCTGATAACCAATTGGGGTAATGAAACTAGCTGAAGCTGCAACGCAAGTGGTAAGTAGAAACGCTCGTGCGTCCATTGATGACAGACCCAGTTGATTTGCAATTTCCAACGAAATTGGTGCCATGATTACAATTGTGGCCGCGTTCGAAAGAAGTTCAGTTAGAATGGAAGTTATAAGGTATAGTACCACTAGGGTAGCTATAACTTGAGTAGGTCCATCCAGCACTCCTCCGGTAATTTCGCCGACGGATAAAGCAATCATGTGAGAAGCCCCTGAATATTCCAATACCATGCCAAGAGCAAGCATCCCATATATCAGCACAAGAATATTCCACTCGACCGAGTCATAGGCTTCGCGAGGTTTTATGCAACCGGTCAGGAAAAGTAGAGCAACACCAAGTAAAGAAGCAACGGAAATGGGTAGCCAACCCAGGGTAGCTGTGAAAATAACCATGGCTAGAACACCTAAAGCCAATGGGGCTTTATTTCGAAAATTTTCCATCGGCACCATGACTTGGTCCAAAAGGATCGTCTCCTCGGAATCCCTAAGTTTTTGAATATCGTGTTTTGTTCCCATTAGAAGAATCGTGTCACTTGCTTGAAGCCTAATCTGCTCTAACTGTGAATTTAAATTTTTCCCTTTGCGGTGAAGCGCTAAAATGCCCAAGTTGTATCTACTTCGAAAATTTGCTTCCGTTATGGTCTTTGAAATTAACGGGGATGATGGTCCAATAACGGCCTCAACCATCATGGATTCTTCGGTTGAAATTTGTTCGAGGCCAAATTTTGTTTCGTCTACTAGACTCAACCCGTCAATTTCTTTTGTTTCGATGATGCCTTGAGGTTTACAGGAGAGTATAAGTTTATCACCCGCAATAAGTTTGGTGGTGTTTGCTTCATTGCCCAGTGAATTACCGTGCCGAATTATATCGAGAATTCGGGTGCCGGACATTTTTGCTATATCACTCTCAAAAGCTATTCGACCTACGAGCGGGGAAGACTTTAGTACAACTGCTTCGGTAAGAAATTGCTTTTGCTCAATATCTGATAAAATATTGGTAAGTCCTTCTCGTTCAGGAAGAAGCCGTCTTGCAAATAAAGTTAGAAATCCAAGTGATATCAGAAGCAAAGGTAAGCCAAGTTTGCTCAACTCAAACATGCCAATTGGTTCCAAGTTGGGATATACTTCGGTTGATGTAATAATTCCATTGGCGAGGATATTTGTGCTTGTACCAACTAGGGTACAGCAACCCCCGAAAATGGAAGCGTATGAGACAGGTATAAGTAGCTTGGACGAGGATACACCCAATTGCCTTGATAAGGTGAAGATTACGGGTAGTAATACGACAACTACTGGCGTGTTATTAACAAAGGCCGAAATAAGTGCTACAAGACATAGTAGAATCAGCATAAATTTTGTATAGCCAAATTTGCAAAAAAACCCTAGGAATTTGGAAATTTGCTCAATCACCCTACAGCGATTCAAGGCTGCACTTATTACAAACATGGCTGCAATTGTCAGGGGAGCTTCTGAAGAAAAAACCTGTAAAACTTGAAGGTAGTTTGGCCACGAAGAAAAAATACCGAAACAAGAGATCAGAAGAATAACTGCCAATAATGCAAGTGCCGTTATATCAACACTACATTTTTCAAGGAAGAAAGAAAGTAATGCACATCCAAGCAAAATAAAGCTTACTATCGCTTCAATTTCCATTTCCTATTTGTTGTACAGGCCATAATTTTTAGTATATTTTAAACTGACCAATCATAACAATAGTCCTTTTGTTGTCCATTCGTAAGCACCTGTTCCACAATTACATATTCCATGAAATTATTCCGACGTCCCCGACGACTCCGTGAGCTTAGAATAGCCAAATCAATGGTTACGGAATATTCACTTCAAAAACAAGATTTCATACTTCCAATTTTTGTCAGTGATCATTGTGAATCTAAGGAACCAGTAGAGTCTATGCCTGAAGTTTATAGATGGTCGATCGATGCAGTCGTTGAACAGGTATCCCATTGGAAAGAAATCGGTCTTTACGCATTTGCTCTTTTTCCCTGTATTATGCCGGAGAAAAAATGCTCCTCGGGAAAGGAAGCACTAAACCCAGATTCCATTTCATTCCGGGCAGCCAAAAAAATCAAAGAACAACACCAAGATACCTTATTAATTGCAGATTTAGCCCTCGATCCTTTTACGGATCATGGACATGACGGAATTCTTGATTCTTCGGGTAGAGTTGACAATGATCTGACCGTTGAGATGCTTTGCAAATCTGCCAACCTTGCAGCTCAAGCGGGATTTGATGTTGTGGCACCTTCTGACATGATGGATGGAAGGATAGGAGAAATAAGAAGCTCGCTTGATAACGCTGGGTTTGAACAAGTCGCCATTCTCGCTTATTCCGCAAAATTTTGTTCTGCTTACTATGGTCCCTTTCGTGATGCCATTTCTTCCACACAAAAGGAGCCCATAGACAAATCTGGCTATCAACTTAACCCGGCAAATTCTCGAGAGGCACTTCTCGAATTGAAATTAGATGAACAGGAGGGTGCCGATCTTCTGATGATAAAGCCGGCAGAGCCTTACCTAGACATAATAAAATCTGCTAAAGAAAATTTTTCGCTGCCAATTGCGGCTTATCAAGTTTCTGGAGAGTATTCACGAATTTGGGCGGCAAGTAAGTTGGGGTGGTTAGATTTAGATCGATGTGCAGAGGAGTCCCTACTAAGCATAAAGAGGGCTGGAGCAGATGTGATATTAACTTATTTTGCTGAAAGGATTGCAGCTAAACTTTAAGCGCTCTCATCAGGTGCTCCTCCTTCATACGGCGTTGCCTCCTTTTCTTTGTCTTCATCTTCATCCCATTTTAAATCCTCGTCGGGTAATAGCTTTTCTTCCTTATCTGAAACTTCCACGAGATCGGCTTCCAGATCTGAGTAATCATCTTCGTCTTCTTCATTCTTATCATCGCCCTCTAAATCCGAATCAATTGCAAATCCATCCGGAACAAATTCTAAAATTGCAATCAGTTCGTCACTGAAATGAGTTCTTCTTCCCTCTAAAAAGTCATTATTATGCTTTTCGGACAATACCTCCTCCATTTCTTCTTGCGTGTAGGTTTCAGCAAATTCAATCAACTCATTGAGCATGGTTACCCTAATCTGGGAAACATGATTGAGAAAATCTGCATACGGTCCTTTTTCCTCATCCAGAACATCAGGCAATGCAAAAAGCATGTCTTCTGCCTTTAATAATGAATCCCTAACCCTAACTAATTTGATTTTGCCGCCTTTTAGTTCTTCCTTAATCTCAAAAGTGAAAAATGCATCGTCTACAATCTGTGAATCCAGACCAAACTCACTCATTGAATCAAGTAATTCATTGATATGCAAAAACTGTTTAGGGTCTATAATACCCAGATCATCTGCATCCCAATTTTCTTTATCGCTTATCTCATCTACCCACCAATTTTCATCATCGGATAAACGCACTACACACCACTCCAAACTAGGTCCTGTTTTTTTTGTCATTGGATTGCCTTAAGATTCAATTCTTTTTGAATGTCAACAAACTTGTTATCATATCCATGTATTTCTTCAAAATTATCACCAACATCACGTTTACTTTCTTCCAATGAGTGACCTTTACAAAATGCTGGTCAGGCCCTTTTTTTTTAAAATGGAGGCTGAAACTGCCCATGAAATAGTTTGTGAAATCTTAGCTTATGTTGAAAGCTTTCCATTTTTAAAAAAAGCTATCGAGACTTTGCTTCATTCTCCAAAAGATGAAAAAATTGTCTTTGGTCTAACATTTCCCAACGCTTTAGGTTTGGCTGCAGGATTTGATAAAAATGGCTTGTTCCCTGGAGTGTCGAAGGCACTGGGTTTTGGGCACATCGAGATTGGAACAGTAACCCCAAAACCTCAGCTAGGAAATATAAAACCAAGATTGTTTAGGGTTATTGAAGAAAATTCAATAATTAATCGCATGGGCTTCAATAACCATGGTGCTGAAGCTATGGGCAGAAGATTGGAGAAATATTATCCTAAACAAGGGCGTATTTCACCTTTGGGCATTAACATCGGTAAGGCCAAATCCACGCCTTTGGAAGAAACTTTAGGAGACTACTTGCAATGCATCGATTTTCTCAACAAATCGGCAGACTACTTTACTATCAATATTAGCTCCCCAAACACACCGGGATTACGTGAATTACATAAACAGGAATTTCTCGACCCATTGCTCAAAGGTATTGACGAGAGACTCGAAAAGATTGCTAAAATGACTTTTCAAGAAAAGATCCCCTATTTATTAAAGATTTCGCCTGATGAAGACTTCTCCTCTATTGAGAAAATTTTAGAAATTGCTGTCGGTCGAAATGTAGGAGGTATAGTAGCAACTAATACTACTACAGATCGACCGAATCACATCAGACTTAGTGAGGAGGGCGGTTTAAGCGGTAAGGCGTTGGAAGATAAATCGTTGGAAATCATAAAATTTATAAACCAACTGACAAATGATAAAATTCCCATTGTTGGGGTAGGCGGTATATCAGATGGGAATTCGGCGGCCAAAAAGCTGGACTCTGGTGCATGCCTTTTACAAATATATTCTGGTTTAGTTTTTGAAGGTCCACTCTTGCCCAAGAAAATACTCAATGAACTGTATCGAAGAAAAGTATGGTTGACTTAATTTATTGAGTCTGTCGATGGATTTTTATAAAAATTTTAAACCATGAAAAAAATTATACTGGCCATCCTATTTACCTGTATTGTGAGTGGCGGATTAAGCTTTTTAATTTTATTCGAGGGAGATATGGAGCAGGTTTCAGGTTGGTGGGAGAAATCTTCCGTAAACAGCCCTTCGTTGCCTTTCAGTCCATACAAAAAAAGGCGTGAAAATTCTTCTTTTTTGGAGATGCACAGTGCAAACAAAATTATGCTTTATGACAACAGGTTGTTTTGGGGAGGAAGCGGAGCAGATGCTTTTCCAGAAACTACGACATCCGGAAAGCTTGTTAAAATAATTATAAAAAACGGAGGCAGAGGTTACTCCGCATCGGTGAGGGCAGAGATCACAGGTGCAAATGCAGGTAAATTTGAACTGGGAAATGTAAAAATTAAAAATGGCTCTGTAGCAGGCATAGAAGTTTTAAAAGGGCATGACTGGACTCACATACCTCTTGCCTTTATCAAGGACGAGGAGCAGCCCTTTAGTGGCACGATTGAAACAAGATTTCCATCGGGTCAAATCATAGAAGAAACAAACTACCTCTCCGGTGTAATTCATGGGAAAAGCAAACGCTATGATAGATCAGGAATTCCTGTTGCAGATAGAGATTACATACATGGCCAAAAACATGGAACGCATATTTTTTGGTTTCCAAAGCCCATTGAACCTTCAGATTACAAGCCCCAAAGAAGTAAAAATGGAGATTTGCTTTCCACCTTGTGGATATTTCTACAAACAGAAGCAAAGGAAAAGTTTGGCCCTGCCTACGGTTCACATGCATCAAACCAATGGGTAGTTAAAAATTACAGACTCAAAGGAGGTTCATTCCAAGTGAGACTCCTTGAGCATTGGAAAAACAACTTAAAGCATGGGTTATTTGAAGGGTTTGACGAATTTTCAAATAAAACTTTCAAAGACGAATTTAAAAATGGCTTGAGAATAAAACACCAAATATTCGACAAACAAAAATGATTGGTGCTCAAGGGGGGACTCGAACCCCCACGCCTTTCGGCACTAGATCCTTAGTCTAGCGCGTCTACCAATTCCGCCACCTGAGCATTCTAAGTATTTGATATTCAAATCTAGTTTCTTTACAATGTTTAAAGTCAAATGAATGATGATTCTGAAAAAAAACTACGTTCTTTGTCTAAATTCGATTTTCTGCCCGAATGGGAAAAAAGGGAACCTCCAACCCAAAACCGAAAGCAGAACACTAAAAAGAAGGAACAGCGACCTTCTTCGAAAAATATAACTAGACAAAAAACAAACCTTTTTAAAATAGTACCTTTAATACCACAAAAGGTTATAGATATAATTAAAAGTAAATTGCGAAAAGATGGCATAACAAGGCCGCTTGACTCTATTTTTAAAGAAATCATAGATAAGAATCTTTACCATGTCACAGTAGAATGGGTTAACTCCCAAAAGAAGTTTCTAAAATACAAGGATGATGACAAATATTTGTTTTCTAAAGTTGATGCTGCAAATGATTTAATATTTCGAAAAAATGTGACCGATTTAAGGGTTTCGGATACAGTTACAATTACAACTGATTTTAAAAATGTTCTGGTATGCAACAAAACCAAAAAGGTATTTCCTCCGACAAGTCATAATTTATTCAACAATATAGTTGACTGCCATTTGCTTGAACAAAAGATCTTTACCAACAGAGAAAAGTACATCCATTCACTTTCACAAAGTACGAATGTAAATGATATAAAGGCTATTAAAAATAAGAAAATAGAAATATGTGAGTTTTTTCTACCAGATAATCGAAACTTCAGGTCGCTTCAAGGAGTGTTGGATGAAATTATTGAAAATATAGAGCAATACTTCACAGAATTTGAAAAAATAAGAATCAGTATGATGGAAATTCTTGATACAAAAGAATATGCACTTATCCAGACTGAAATAAAATCCAACATGAGAAATCTAAGCAAAGATATTGAGAGATTACTCTATCAAATTCTCAAGAGATCAAAATTTAATTTGTTCAATATAAATAAACACACATTTGTCTCAGCCTATCAACCGAATGATCTTCTAAAATATAAACTAAGCTTGCAGTCTGAAAAGATTCTTAATGTAATTAAGTCGAGTACTGGAATAACTGTTCCTGTTGTGTTAAGTAATTACCAACAACTTAGCATGTCCAAACTTGACATTTTAAAAGAGATAAAATGGCTCAGTCAGATTGGAATGATAAGAGTATTTGAATCAGGTAAGATTAATCTCACCAAATCCTAAGAAAACTAATCATTCTTTCAGAAATCTGTTTTGTGGTTATACTGAGCATAAACTGAGCTATATCCAATTTCAGACCATCTGGTGTCCACTCAGATAAAACGATACTTTGATCATCAATTTGATCTTCAATGTGATCATAGAAAAACTGTTCAGGTTCACTTAGATTGTAAAAGTCTATGTGTATTATGTTTTTGTATCCTCTGTGTAACGAATACTTCAGATATGAGACGCTTGTGAGATCACTAACACCATATGATTTTGCAATATATTTAGCAAAAGCAGTTTTTCCTGAACCTAGTTCTCCATCCAATTTAATAAAGCAGGGAGATGTCATCCGATTCATCCTTGTCAAACAAACTTGTTCGGATTCTTTCTTATTGTGCACAAAGGCTCTCCAGAGGAGCTCTTTTTTCATTTAGCTAAATAAATAAATATGAGCATTACTACATTAAAGGTACTATGAATAATAATTGGATATATTAGTTTACCGTGAAGTTCGTAAATTAAAGTAAGAAACAGTGATAGTGTAAACAGTAGACTAAAAGCTAGTATATTCTGATGAATAAAAGAGAAAATTATGCTACTAAATACTGCACTTGCAACCCATGGAATATATCTTTTTAAAGCACGGTAGAAAAATCCTCTAAAAATAGTTTCTTCTATAATTGGTGCAATTACGATAATAATAAAGCCATTCTTTTTTAATTCATCAACGAAGTTTTGCTTTAGTTGAATGACTTGTTGCTGTTCAGCGTATTCTGAAAGAAGGAATTTTGAGATAATGGATATTAGAATGATTACAAAAAAAATTAATATAGAAAGCTTGAAAACTTGAGATAACTCAATTTTTTTTATGTATTTTTCCTTTTTCCTTTGAAAATTAACCAGGTAGTAAGCGCTAAGCAACAGTGAGGCATGCCCCAAAAAAAGAAATAAAACAGGTGATAGTAATCCTAGCTTACAATCCAGTTTTTTGGAGAAAAGTTCTACTTTCGTCACTTTTTGTAGACTATTTTCCCCTTCAAAAATGTTTGTCTTATTTGGCCTTGAAGTTTCCTCTTTTCGTAAGGAAGGTTAACTGCCCCTAATTGGTTAATTTTTCTTTTTATCGTTGTTTCACCATGTGGATCGAAGATAAAAAAATTAGCAATTGAATTATTTTCAAATGTTGATGGTTTTAAATTTAAAAGTTGTGCGGGTTTTTTGCTCATGACTCTTGTTATGAGAATTAGTTTTTCCTCTAGTTTTAAGTTTAGTTTGGCATACAACTGGAGAAACCCATTTTCAAGCCCAAGTGTGCCTGAAGGTGCGATATCAAATTCCTTACTTTTATCATCAAAGCTGTATGATTGATGACCTGTGCTTACTACATCAATAATTCCACTTTTAAGGGCGTCAAGTAAGGTTGCTTGATCTTCTGCTTCGCGAAAAGGGGGAAATGGTTTAGCCAAGGGGTCAAAATTTTCAATTTGTTTTTCTGTGCAATAAAGATGATTCGAAGTTGTATCACAACTTATGTTGGCTCCATCGTTTTTGGCTTTTTCTATGAGGTCTACCGAGCCCTTTGAGGTTATCGAAGTAAGGTGTATCCTCGCTTCCGTGTATTTTGAAAGTAAAATTGATCTCGCTACAAATAATTCCTCTGCAATACGGGGATATCCCTTCAGCCCCATCCTCAGCGATAGTAGTCCTTCATGAGCACTGGCTTCAGGAGATAATGAATAATCTCTAGCAAGTTCAATAATCGGCAGGTTAAACATCGAAGCATATTCCGCGGCCTTACTGAAAATTTGATTGTCTTGAGTGCAATTTGGACAATCGGTAACCGCTGCGATACCAGTTTCTTTAAGTGACCCAATCGGAGCAAGGTTTTTTCCTTGTGAATCTAATGTTAAGCACCCACTTAGATACACATTAATATGCTGCTCTTTGATGATACTGTTTTTCGTAAATTTTAATACTTCTGGGTTATCCGCCATTGATGATAAGTTTGGCATTGCGAGAACTGAAGTAAATCCACCATAAATCGCTTGGCGGCTTATAATATCGACGCTTTCCTGCAAGTTCATTCCAGGTTGCTTCAAGTGGCACCTTAAATCAAATAAACCCGGAATGATAAAGAGACCTTGTGCATCTATGGTTTCAGTTTTTTCGTCTGCTTCTCGCGGATCAATGAATATACCATTCTCGATGAGCAAATCCCTGTATTCAGAATTCTCATTGACTGGATCAATGACCTTACCTCCTTTAATCAAAATCTTTTTCATTCGAATGATTCCTTACGAACAGTATGAATGTAAGATGGCCATTCTCACGCTCACTCCGTTTGTCACTTGGCTAAGAATTAAGGACTGCTCATTATCAGCGAGATTTGAATCAATCTCCACTCCCCTGTTTATAGGACCGGGATGAAGAATTAGGAAATTTTTGCTTTTTTTTGATTTTCCAATTTTTAATCCGAACATTTTTTTATACTCCTCTAGAGAGGGAAAATGTGTTTGGGTCTGTCTCTCATGTTGTATTCGTAAGAGCATAATTGCATCAGCATCTTCAACTGCTGTATCTAGGTTGTAAGTTACTCGCAGACCAAAATCTTCGAATTTTTTAGGCACAAGGGTTGACGGACCTGACAATGTAATGTTGGCCCCCATTTTGATTAATCCCCAAATATTAGATCTTGCAACCCGGCTAAACAGAATATCACCTAAGATCGTTATTTTTTTCCCTTTCAAGTCTCCTAATTTTTCCCTCAGCGTAAAGAGATCTAAAAGTGCCTGGCTTGGATGCTCGTGGGCACCGTCTCCTGCATTGATAACAGGAACGCTGATGATGCTTGAAAGGTATTGGGCTGAGCCTGGTGAAGAATGTCTCAAAACAATCGCATCGGCACCCAAAGCTTGAATATTCCTTGCTGTATCTCTAAGCGATTCTCCCTTCGTCAAACTACTCGACTTTTCTGCAATGGAGATCACATCTGCTTCCAGGCTTTTTGCCGCTATTTCAAAGGCTATTCTGGTCCTCGTACTTGGCTCAAGAAATAAATTAACAATGCGCTTACCTTTAAGCGATGCATTCACCCTCTTTCCAGCATTAGTGATTTCTTTTATTTCCTCGGCTAAATCCAATAGGCTATTGATTTCCTCAACGGTAAGATCTTGAATGCCAAGAAAGGATTTCTTTTTTTCTACCATAAAAGCTTTTGGTCAAATGCATGATCATCAGGCTGTTTTGAAGATACTGGTATATGTTTGGGTGAAATGCCTGTTTTATCTGTTATGTGTTTTTCTTTTTTGGTAATCATTTTTTTAAGGATCTCACTGGTTTTCTGTCGGATCCACATATATGTTGGGCTATTTTCCCTGTAATCAGCCGGACCATTGTTATGAACACGGCCGTTTTCAACCAGCGAACAACTTTGTTGAAATTCCCTTTCATTGTTTGGATCATATACTGCATAAGTTTTCCCTCCCATTCCTTTAACAACAGCAAAAACGGGTACATCGCTGGGACCGTCTGCAATGTAAATCATTTGGTCAACGGGTACACGCCGATCATGATGAGAAATGGCAGAATTTACATCAATTTGCTCATTTTTATTTGAGCCTTTGTTAATTTCAAAAATAAACCGGGTCTTAATTGTATTATCTACGGTCATACCAACCTGGGCAATTTCAAGATCAAGGGGCAGAGAGAGTTCGGTTTGACTGCGATAATTTGGGGGCAACGGAGACTCAATAAATTCACAGGCAAACACATCCTCTACATACGGATATATTTCACTGCCCTTAATCATAGGGGAAAGTCCTGTGCTAATGATATAGTGTTCGATTTTAAAATCATGATCCCTAAATTCAACTGATCGAGGAATCGCAGACAGATTTTTAAAAAGTTCTGGTAATCCTGGGCAGAAATCTAGTTTTTCACCTAAGTCCATTAATTTTCGATTAGTTAAACCTCTCATCGGTCCGTTTTTAACATAACTTAAGAGGTGATTTAGATAAATCGTGTCCTTGGACACTTGACATCCACGTTTTAAATAAATGCCAGGCAGATTATTAACCTCTTCCCAGAATCGACTCTCATTCACTCCGTAGTATTCAAAGAGAGGAGTTTGCATATAACCAGGGATTAAAGTTTTATCAAAATCCCATATACAGGCTACAATGTTTTGGCCGTAAGGAAGCGTCATTCTAGGGAATCCTGTTTTGACGATCTTGATATATTAACATAATGGTATTCTGTAATGGAATTCCTACCAAATATCGAGCCGTTTCGCATACGATTTAATAATCTGGAAAAAAGGCTTTCTTTACCAGAAACATTTCAGAATAACCAACTTGCTTCGGAATTATCGCGTGAACACCGCAGATTAAAACATATATTAGATTTATTTGAGCATGATATTGACCTTGAAGACCAGACTAACCAATGTAAATCACTCATTGACGATCCAGAAATGGGGGAAGAAGCAAAAATAGAGCTTGAATTCTTAACCGTAAAAAGATCAGAAAACAAAGGAAAGTTAATGATTGCCATGCTTCCTCCTGACCCGGAAGTTGGAAAAAATACCATCGTTGAGATAAGGGCAGGAGCAGGAGGAGATGAGGCATCTATTTTTGCAGGAGATTTATTTCGTATGTACACTCGTTTCGCTGAAAAACAAGGATGGGCCATTGAATGTTTAAGCCAAAGTAATTCAGATACCGGAGGATTTAAAGAGGTGGTTTTCATTCTTAAAGGAGAGGAAGCTTGGAGCAAAATGAAATTTGAGAGTGGAGTTCATCGGGTGCAAAGAATCCCAGTCACTGAAGCGGGAGGAAGAATTCACACTTCCACGTCAACAGTCGCCGTTTTGCCGGAAGCAAAAGATATTGAGATATCAATTGACCCAAACGACCTGGAAATAAGTATTTGTAGGGCAAGTGGTCCTGGTGGACAAGGTGTAAATACGACCGATTCTGCCGTACAAATTCAGCACATTCCAAGTGGAATTAATGTTTATTGTGCAGATGAAAGATCCCAGCTAAAAAACAAAAATAAAGCAATGACCGTACTCAGAAGTAGACTGTTACAAAAAAAGCAAACGGAAGAAAATGAAAAGTATGCAAAAAATCGGAAAGACCAAGTGGGCACAGGAGACCGAAGTGAGAGAATAAGAACATATAATTTTCCACAAAGTAGAATCACTGATCACCGGGTTAACTACACATCTCACGCCCTTCAAGAAACCATGATGGGAGAACTGGATCATATTATTACATTTTTGGAAAAAGAGAATCTTCAAAAGAAGCTTAGTTATATTGAAATTGGAAATCATGAATAAGCGGTTTTCAATTCTGGAACTGTATAAAAAATCAAATGATTTCTTAACCAAAAAAGGAATTGAATCTTCAAAAACTGATACAGAATGGATTCTATCCAAATTTTTAGATGTTGAAAAGATAGACATATATCTAGATCGAAAATATATTGAAGAACAATTTTTAATTAATCAGATAAGACAAGCCATTTTAAGAAGAGCTAAGAGAGAGCCTTTACAACATATTCTTGGTACCGTAGAGTTTTATAATTGTTCTATAAAATCTGATTCACGTGCCCTGATTCCAAGATTTGAAACTGAGCTTTTAGTGGAACTTGTCGTAAAGAAGCTTCCAAACGATTTTAATGGACGCATTTTAGATTTGGGTACGGGTAGCGGTGCCATTCTTGTGGCTCTCGCTAAAGAATATCCTTATGCAGAATGCGTGGGCATTGATAAGTCTGCAAACGCTCTAACCTTAGCTGAAGAAAATCTTGCACTTAATCAATGTAGCAAGAATGTTACTCTTTCTATTTTTGATTGGCATTCAGATGTATTTTCACAAAAGAATTTTGATGTTCTGGTCTCCAATCCGCCATATCTCTCCTTTAAGGAATGGATGACTTGCGAACCGGAAGTAAAGGAATATGACCCTAAAGATGCACTGGTATCAGAAAACGATGGTCTTTTGGACCTAGAAACCATAATTAAAATTTCGCCAGAAATACTTAAGGAAGGTGGGCTTGTAGCCTTGGAATTTGGATACGGGCAAAGTGAAAAACTTATTTCAGTATCTAAAGGTTTTCTGAATGAAATCTCTATTGCAAATGATTTAAACGGAAGAAGAAGATTTTTCTTCGGCAGACTAATTTCTTAAATATCTTGGGGGGTATTAAATTGTCGTAAAGCAGAACCGGATGGTTGCGTAAACTCCAAATAATCGGTTAAAATATTTAAGGATTCATTTAATTGCAGGTCGAAGTTTTCTGGAATTACAAAACCATCTTCATCTTTTGTGCTGTTTAAATCTAAACCTCTTGCTTTTCTGGATTGGTCAATCTGTTCTTCGACAACGGATAAAGTAATTTTTCTACTTGGAAAGGAGAGATCTTCGAAGGCTTCCTGTTTTTCTTTTAAAGAATCTCCTTTTTCTCTTTCAATTTTTCTTTCTTCGAGTCGTGTTTTTAAGTTTAGGGAAAACTCTTTCTGTTCTCTTTTCTCCTTGAAATAGCTGATGTTCTCGAGGAGATACTGAAAGGGTTCAGAATTTGTTCTTCTTTCTTTTGCTCTAAGATTTAGTTTTGATTTCATATCCTCCCTGAAGGAAAATTGCTCAATTGATTTTCTGAAATTTACGGCTGCGATTTTATCATTTGGAAGTGCTTTTTCTAAGTCCGATTCTCCGATGGGTAATAGGGTGTTTATTGAAGGCATGGAGATGTCACTTTCCACACCATTTATTTGTGTACTTTTTCCACTTGGTAGATAGTATTTTTGAATAGTTATTTTGGCAGCACTCGTTTTTCCCTGGGTTCTGTTGGCTAAAAGATTGAAAGGCAAATTCATTTGTATCATAGATTGTACAGTACCTTTCCCGTGAGTTGATTCGTCTCCTACAACGATTGCACGGTTGTGATCTTGGAGGGCTCCTGCCACAATTTCGGATGCGGATGCTGAATATCGCGAGACTAAGGTGAACAGAGGACCATTCCAGCTAATCTTAGGATTAAAGTCAAATTTCTTACGAATCTTTCCGTCTGTATTCTTGACTTGCACAACAGGTCCTCTTGTAATGAATAACCCTGCGAGATTTACTGCTTCGCTCAAATATCCACCTCCATTCCTTCTAAGATCAAGAATAAGCCCCTTGATGCTGAATGATTTTAGTTTGGTAATTAACTCTTCTACATCGTCTGTAGCTTTTGGTCCTTTGCCTGAAGAACCGTAAAATGAGGGCAGTTCTATTACACCAACATTTGTTTTCTTTCCGTGGATGGTTATTTGTTTAACATAAGCTTTTGCTAAATTTTCGGTAAGTTTTATTTTATCACGGATAATACGGACTTCCTTGGAAGAACCTGGGTCTTTAATAGGCCGAATTTCCAGTCTTACTAAGGTATCTTTAGGGCCTTTGATGAGATCGACAATTTTAGCTAATTTCATGTCAATAACATCGACAAATTCTCCTTCTGCCTGAGCTACTTTTAAAATAATATCATTAGGCTCAAGCTCACGCGATGCTTCTGCAGGTCCTCCGGGAAGCAGTTCTTTAATCGTACAATATCCGTCTTCATCTTGTAACCTCGCACCTATTCCCACGAATTCATTGTTCATAGCTTGGTCAAATTTCTCCTTTTCTTTCATATTCATGAAGATCGTGTGAGGGTCGAACATGTGGGTGAGTGTTGTAAGGTAAATTTCCTGAACATCTGAGGCTTCGAACTCAGTAATATTTTTTATCCATCTTTCATAACTTCTTTTCAGGTTCTCGCGAGATTCAGAAACAGTTTTATCAAATAATTTGCTGCCCTCAGAAATTTCTGTGACATTTTGATCCAATTGCTGAATCACCTCGCGTATAAATTCTGAGTTAATTAAATCCTTCCAAACAATATCCAAGGTTTTTTTACTCTCTTCCCAATCTGATTGATCACGATTGATGGTGTAATTTTTTTCAATAAACAGATCAGGTTCCTTTTCTAATTCAACCAAGACCCAGTTTAATCGCTCGATGGCTCTTTTTTTGTAACTGTTATAAATTTCAAACCCAGGCAGGAGATTTCCTTGTTGTAAATGTGTTGATATGGTCGACTGATATTGTTGCTGAAAAATCTCAACCTCTTTCTTGGTGAAATATAGTTTTTGTTTGTCTAGCTTATTTACGAATTCATTTATAAAAGAGGTGGCATCCAATTCTTGTATTTTTAATTTGTTATAATGAGCCTGTTCGAGCACCTTAATAAGCCACTGAGTTTCATGTTTCATAAGTGCTGAGGGGTAAAGTTCTTTGAAATCAGCTTTTAAATTCTTCGCCATAAAGATGAAGATAAACACTACAATAAAGATTAATCGGTGAGTTTTGGGGTGCATTTGTTATTTTCTCTTGTCGTTGAATAGGGTTTTTGCTTTTTCAAGCATTCGCTTTTCGGTTTCGTTTAAGCTTCCAAACCCATGTTCATTTATCTTGTCCAAGATTTTGTCAATTTGGATTTGTGCATCAAGGTCATTACCACTTCTTATTGTATAGTTTTTGCTCTTGTGGATTGGCTTTGATGTGGGAAAATTAGTACGATTGAAATTGAAAGAAAACTTTGGAAGATTAAGGAAATCAAAAGAAGTTAATGAATACAATAAACCAACTGCCATTCCTCCTAGATGGGCGGAATGAGCTATGTTTGATGTGTTTTGAAGTTCTCCGAACAAAAAACCATACACTTCTAAACCCAATACTCCAATAAGTAGGAATTTTGGTTTAATTTTAACTGGAAGTACAAAAAATAGCAGGAAAGTTATTGGTTCATCCGGTCTATGCATGCAAAAGTATGTCAAACACGCCATCACAAATGCCGATGCACCCAATAATAACCCCATATCACTGTTAAAGGTTACCCAGAACAGCGCACCACAAATGCTACTGACGAAAAAGAGATACAGATATTTTTTTGACGAGATTATAAATTCCACATTCCTAGAAATAAAGTGTATACCAAGAAGATTAAAAATTAAGTGTAACGCACCTTCGTGCAGAATGCTGTATGTAAAGATTGTCCAAATGAAGCCAGACTTAAAGCCTTCAAAGGAAAATCCTGTTAACCGAAGTAGGCTTAACTCACCATCAAAAATTTTCAGAGTTGTTTGTATGAGAAATGTGGCAATGATTGACAGGATTAAGTAATCAGTAATACACCTAAAGTTAGGAGATAGTCCTCTTCTCATATATGACCTGTCGTAAAGCACTTTTTTAAGCTATGACCATTATCGCTTTACGCAAACATTGATTTGATTGCCTGTGATTTTCAAACTGCCTGTACTTTTTCTATTTCTGGTTTTGATAACATCTTCAAGTTGGAAATATGATCTACACTTAGAACAAAAGTCCACAACCTTACTTTTGATAATAGTAATATCTTTTTTTGGCTTACTGTTATATAAAAAGCAATTTCTATGTATTTTGATAGGAATCTTACTATTTGGGATCATATTTTACGGTAATAACTCTATACAATATTCAGAAAACATTTACAAAAAGAAAGAAGTTTATGTTATTTGTAAACTGAGTACTAATACAAAGTCAATAATCCTTAAAGGAAATTCAAATAGATCTTTTTTCTGTAAGCCTGTTTCATTCATTCATAATAGTTTTAAAGCTGATGTAAAAGAGACATATTTGATCTATGATGATAAAATGAATAAAGAAGAAAATATAATATTTGTCAAAGGAGTATTACATTTTTCAAATAACAAGAATGATGTAAATCTTTTATTTCCTTATAAAGTAAAATATCAAAATAAAAATGAAACTTTTTCAACCATGTTTTTTCGTAATTTAGATTTTAGTGAAGTAAGTGATTCCTTCTTAAAAGCATTTATTTTCGGTATAAAAAGTGAGCTTGATACGGATCATAAAAAAATATTCATAAATTCGGGTACTATGCATCTTTTTGCAGTAAGTGGGCTGCATATGGGTTGTTTATACGCAGCTTTTATTTCTGTATTTAAAATTTTGGGTTCTACGCGTAATTTATCAATGGTTACGACTATGTTTATCCTTCTTGGGTACTTATATCTGGTAAACTTTTCCGTTTCTTCCACTCGAGCATATCTCATGCTTTGTATTTGGGTGGTAAGTAAACTATTAGGTGTTAAGGTAAATAATTTTCATGTGGTAGCAATGGCGGGTTTAATTATGCTTCTTTATAATGCAGGTACTTTTTTAGATATTGGTTTCATACTGT
>CACMQL010000005.1 GCA_902615835.1 uncultured Verrucomicrobiota bacterium | reverse complement strand
GTTAATGAATAGGCGTAAGTTTACCGAAAATGATTATGCCCGAACCCACCCTGGAGGACAGTTGGGAAGAAATTTGATTTTGCGTGTAAAGGATGTTCAACAACCATTATGCAGAGCAGCCTGCCTGCAACCTCAAGACACCATGCGTCAGGTTGTTTCTAAAATGACTCAGTTTCCTTTGGGGGCAGCGTGTGTTATGGAAGACGATAAATTAAAAGGTATCATCACGGAGGGAGACATTAGAAGAGCATTAAATAATTCTTGCGAAATAGATGTAACAAGAGCAGAAGAAATCATGACTTCTGATCCCCAACAAATACACGACGAAGATACCCTCGGAAAAGCCTTGGAAATTATGGAAAGAGGGGCGACAAAAATATCAATACTTCCAGTCCTTGAAAAAAAGAATGGTAAATTATCTGGTTTGCTGCGACTGCATGATATTTTTTCGTAAGAGTTATGGGCCAAAAAAAAATACTTTTACTGACAATCTCTTTCTTCGGTCTGCTTGGGGGTGCTTATTTGTTGCTTCAGGTAAAAGATGCATTGGATGAATACTACCACTGGAAGTCCAGAGAGGCGGTACTTGAAAAAGAACTGGAAGATTTGAGAATTGAAGTAACCAAGCACAGAAAATTCTTGGACAAACTTCGTACAGACCCAAACTATCAGGACGAGATAGCCCGCAAAGAATTGGGATATGGCAAGGAAGGCGAAAGACTTTATCGATTTCCGGAAGAAAAGATTCATGAAAAGAAAGGGGGAATAGAAAATAAATAAAATGACTAATTCAGCTTTTGAAGAAGCAACTAAAAACAAGAAAATATTGCCCACTACCCAAAGTAATTGTGAGAACTTTTTATCATTGGAAAATATGCCCAGATGGGCCAAGGAATCCATCCTAGAATTAATTGAAAGTGAAAACTGGACAGAACTAAACGACAGGTTTTTCAGGGACATTACTCTGGGCACAGGAGGAATGAGGGGTAGGACTATCGGAAAAACTATCACAAAAGCAGAACTTGGAGATAGTCACCAGGGTTGCACTCCAAAACATGCAGCCATTGGTACAAATACTTTAAATGAAATAACGATATTACGGGCGACTAAGGCTTTATATAAACACACAACCCATCAATTGTCCTCTGAAGGGACATTGGAACAACCACGTTTGGTTGTAGCCCATGATGTACGCCACTTTTCCTCACAATTTTCTAAATTAGTTGCCTCAGCATGGAAGAAAATGGGTGGATTTGCCATGATATTCAATGGTCCTCGTTCTACCCCCCAACTTAGCTTTACTGTACGCGAACGTTACGCCCATGCAGGCGTTGTTATAACTGCAAGTCATAACCCCTACCACGACAATGGATTTAAAGCTTATTTTAGCGATGGTGGTCAATTGGTTCCTCCTCACGCAGATAAAGTGATTGCGAGTTTTAATGATGTTAATTGCGAGGAAATATTGGAATGGCTGGAAGAATTAACCTGTGACGAAGAATATGTCTTTTTAAAGAAGGAAGATGATCTTGCTTACACAGCTGCACTAGAAGAGGCGGTTCTTTCACCTGACTTGATAAAAGAAAACTCACCAAGAATTATCTTCTCTCCGATTCATGGAACTGGTTCAATCGCAACTATTCCCAGTTTATTGGATCATGGTGTAGAGGTGAAAGTTGTAAAATCGCAAAACACATTTGATCCAAATTTTAGCTCTGTAAAATCACCAAACCCCGAAAACAAAGAGGCACTTTCTGCAGCTATCGAAGAAGGCAAAAAAGCAAAAGCAGATGCAATTATAGGAAGTGATCCAGACTGTGACAGAATAGGGGTAGCTATTCGGAAAGAGGGAGATTTTGTCTGCCTTTCAGGTAATCAAGTTGCGTGCCTTCTAGCCGAGTATCGCTTAATTTCCTTAAAGTCGAAACAATTGCTGATGCCTGAAAATAGGTCTAGTTTTGTTTTATTAAAAACTTTTGTCACCACGCCACTCTTAGAGAAAATAGCCTTGGGTCATGGTATTAATTTTGTAAATACTCCAACTGGGTTCAAATGGATGGCTCAGAAAATAAGCTCATACGAAAAAGCCGCAACTATCTCTATCAAAGAGAGGGAAGGTATAGGCTTAGATTACGACCAAACCGATTTATTCACCCGGATTGATGTATTAACAAAATATTCTAAGTATGTGCCGTTGGCGGCGGAAGAAAGCTACGGTTACTTGCCACTCGATCTAGTTAGAGACAAAGATGGCAATGCATCCTCTTTGGCATTTGCGGAGGTTCTTGCCTACCTTAAATCTCTCTCAATTACCCCTATTGATTTCCTTGATAAATTGTATCTGAAGTATGGCTTTCACCATGAAAAAACAGAAAATCTATTTTTTGAGGGGGCAGAAGGAAGCGAAAAGATAATAAGAATCATGGATTCTTTTCGAAAAATCCCGTTTCAACAAATAAACGGAATTAAGATAAAGAAAATAAAAGATTTCAGTCAAGATGACCTACTTGATGAAGAGGATATGCCTATTGCTAGGGAAAACTTCCTGATGTTGGCACTTGAAAATGGTTTTAAAATTGCGATTAGACCCAGTGGAACGGAGCCCAAAATAAAATTTTACATATTTGGCGAAAGCACACCGAACTCAAGCAACCTAGAGTTAACAAAAGAAAAGATTATTAAGGAGGTTGAGGAAATAGGTACATTCCTGAGCGATGAAGCAAACCGAAGAGCAAGTAAAAAAATTTCCCGAGACCCCTAAAGAAACATACACGAAGGATTCTCCAGGTTGTTGGCAAGAGTAGAAAGAAAGCCGGCACCGATGGCTCCGTCGACTAACCTGTGATCACAGCTTAGTCCAAGGGTCAGGGTTTTCCCAACAACAATTATTCCATTTTTATTTACAATCGGCTTTTCGATCGCAGAGCCAACAGAAAGGATCGCAGCATTGGGCGGATTGATAATACCACTAAAAAAATCAATTCCGTACATTCCCAAGTTAGTGACCGTAAATGTCGAACCCAACATAGCATCTGGTGCAAGCTTTTTATCCCTTGCCAGATTGATGAGTGATTTTGCTTCCTTAGAAATTTCCGTAAGCGAAAGAGTCTCAGCATTACGAATTACCGGAGTAAGGAGCCCCCCATCAACAGCAACCCCGAAAGCAACATCAACTTTATGATGATAAACCACCCCGTCATTGCCCCAGCTAGTATTAATTTCAGGATGCCATTTTATAGCTTCAGCACAAGCCTTTAGGATCAAGTCATTGACACTTATTTTAATGAATTCAGAATTGGAACGTTTTGACTGCATTTCAGAGGTTAAATTAATTGCCGCTCTTGCATCCAAAAGTGAGTCAATATTTATTTCTTTCTGCAGATAAAAGTGTGGAATGGTCGTTTTAGATTCAGTAAGGCGCTTGGCAATAACTGAACGCATTCCACTAAGTGGAACAGTCTTGGAAACAAGCAGGCTGTTGGATTGAGGAGGGGGAGATACAGATGGCTCAGGCTCATCTACCGCCGGATTAATTTGGGTTTGATCTTGGGTTCCTAAAACCGATGCAGTGGTTTCATTTCCCAAAATATCTTTTTTAATAATTCTACCGGAGGGACCAGTTCCTTTGATGGATGATAAATCAATATTTTGGTCGCTGGCAATTTTCCTGGCAAGGGGTGAGGCAAAAATTCTTTTCTCAGTTTTGCTGGAAGGTGCAGCAACAGTTTCCTCAGGTTCAGAATTTAAAAGAGTATCAATATTATCAACGGGATGATCATCAATCGGGTCAAGCATTTCATGATCTTCAATATCTTTTATTATGGAGCCTTCCTTTGGCGAAGTTGTACTGTGCTCCTGGGTGGGCTGGCGAGTATCTTCGTTTTCTGCAACCTCCTCGCCTTCTTCCCCAACAATAGCCAATGGACTACCAATTGGTGCTTCCTCCCCTTCCTTTACGAGAATTTTGAGAAGTACACCGTCATCAAAGTTCTCTAGCTCCATAGTCGCTTTGTCTGTCTCGATTTCAGCTAGCGTATCACCATTAGCAACCTTGTCTCCCACATTTTTGTGCCATTTAACGACAGTTCCCACGGACATGGTGTCGCTTAGTTTAGGCATTTCGATGGAAACGGGCATGATTTAACCTAAAGTATGTTCAGAGCAGCCTTTAAGACTTTTTCCCTACCTGGCAATTGTACACTTTCTAATGACTTGCTGTAGGCTTGAGGAGCATCAACAGCAGAAACCCTAGCGATAGGAGCATCAAGATAATCGAACGCCTGATCTTGGATTAGAAAACATATTTGAGCATCCACTCCGCAAAAAGGTTTATTTTCTTCAACTAAGAGAGCCCGGTTCGTTTTCTTAACAGAGGCAATAATGGCTTCTTGATCCAGCGGTCGAATGGATCTTAGATCCAAAATTTCTGCCGATACATTGTGTTTGTCAGAAAGTTCTTCCGCTACTTCGATAGCAGTATGAACAGCTTTTCCATGAGCAATAATAGAAATGTCATTTCCTTCGGTAACAATCTTCGCCTTTCCAAGAGGAATGATGAAGTCTTCCCCTTCAGGAACTTCATCCTTAAGGTTGTAAAGAATGGTATTTTCCATAAAACAAACGGGATCATTATCACGAATAGAAGATTTTATAAGGCCCTTGGCGTCAGCAGGAGTAGCGGGGCACACGACTTTCATGCCAGGGGTGTTGGCGGCAAAATTTTCTGGCGTATGTGAATGGGTAGCTCCAACATTCGTACCACCATTTGCAGGTCCCCGGAAAACCACTGGAACATTGATTAAACCTCCTGACATATATCTGACATTGGCAGCATTGTTAAAAATTTGATCAAATGCCACATAGCAGAAGCTCCAAAACATAAACTCAACGACTGGTCTCATGCCCATCATGGAAGCACCTACGGCAAGCCCTGAAAAAGCAGCTTCACTTATTGGGGTGTCTATTATTCTTGATGGTCCAAACTTTTCCAACAATCCCTCCGATACCTTGTAGGAACCTTTGAACTGTGCAACCTCTTCACCCATAAGAACTACATTAGAATCTCGTTGAAGTTCTTCAGCAAGACCTTGGTTCAATGCATCTCTGTATGAAATAATTGACATAATATGAAATTACGGTACCTCGAAGAAAATTCTACCTTCAGAAGATCTTTTTTCTGGGTTATCAGTTTCCCAATAAATATCATCCATTAATTCATCTGCATCGGGAAATGGACTTTCAGATGCAAACTCAGCAGAGGCGTTTGCCTCATCTTTCGCCGACTTGTCTATTTCCAAGGCCCGTTCTTCTGATAACACATTTTCTTCAATCAGTTTTCTCTTAAATAAATTAAGAGGGTCTTTATTTGTCTTATACTCCTCGATCTCTTCTTTGGTTCGATAAGTTTGGTCAGGATCAGCAACGGAATGTCCTCGATAGCGGTAAGTTATTATTTCTAAAACGGTTGGCTTGCATTCTTGGTGTGCTCTTTCAACGGCTTCTTGTACTACACTTCTTACTTCGTATAAATCGTGACCATGAGCAACCTTCCACGAAATATCGAAGGATTCACCCCTGCGGGCAAGAGGATCTCCAGCAGAGTGTCTTCCTTCCGCGGTTCCCATGGAATATCCGTTGTTTTCGATAATATAGATGACAGGCAATTCCCAGAGAGCCGCCAGATTCAGGGATTCGTAAAATGGACCTTGGTTGGTTGCTCCGTCTCCCATAAAGCAGAGACAAGAACCCTGCTTGTTAAAATTCTTCAGAGCATAGGCAATACCGAGACCTAAAGGAGTCTGACCACCTACGATTCCATGCCCTCCCCAAAAATTTTTATCGGGAGCGAAAAAATGCATCGAGCCTCCTTTTCCTTTGGAGCAACCAGTTTTTTTTCCATATAGTTCGGCCATACATTCATCCATGTTCATGCCCACGGCTATGGCATGGCCATGGTCCCGATAGGCTGTAATAACATGATCATCTTTGCCTAAGACAGATACAGACCCAACAGCAACAGCCTCTTGTCCAATGTAGAGATGAAGAAAGCCACCTATCTTGCCTTGTTGGTAAGCTCGCAAGGACCTCTCCTCAAACCTGCGGATTCGGACCATTTGGTCATATAAATCAATTTTGTCATTATCAGATAAGTCTTGGTTCACAGGGAGCAATGCAAAATCCACATCTTTGTCAGTAGGAATTAAGTCTGACTCTTGCTCATCAATGATATTATCTTCTTTTCCATCAAGCTTAGCATCAGGAATGGCCGTTGTGGGTTCCAGGTTTGTATCGTGGTGAAGTCCTTCCATTAGAAATTTCTATTATTCGTTGAATTGGGGTCAGCTTCAATCTTAATCTTAGTACATCTTTTGTCAAAATTAGCCCGGATGCCCCAAAATCCTTCCAATCGCTTATCATAAAAAGGCCAGATCAGTTCATGATCCATGGAAGGGATTTCAAGGCTATTAATTTCATCTCGAATGAAGAATTTAAATTGGCCCTCATCAATTTCTTCCGGTAATTCGGTCAAACGAGGAAAAATCTCGAATAGAAACATCAACCAATGATTTTTCCCTTCATAGTTTTTTTCCGAAACATAGCCAAACATATGAAGATCATGGTCATTCAGATTTAACTTCAATTCCTCATAGGCCTCTCGCCTTGCACATTCAAAGGGGGATTCTCCGGATATCATTTCAAGCTTGCCGCCAGGGGGACTCCAAAGACCTTTGTTCGGGGATTTATTTCTTTGCATAAGTAGCAGCCTGGAATCCAGGTCCCTAACAAAAAGTAAACAGGATATCTTGAAAGACATGGCGATTTTGCTTGTTATTCGGTAGCAAGTTTAGAAAGGATAAGAATTACAAAACCCATAACCCCGAAATCCAAATGAGCAACATAGCATTTCTTACAATCCTGTGCCTACTTTTAAAATTCGTTTTTGTAGGCCTCCATGCACAAAGTGATCAATATGCAAAGATTGCCAATAAAGTTACGATTACATCCGAGACAGATAGCTGGTTAAAGATATCAGTACCATTTAATATCATCACTCATCCAAGGATTGAAAATCTCAAGGGGAATAGACCTACTACGATTGAGGAGGCTTTCAACCCGGAATTTGTCGAAGATGTGAAAATAAGGCTATACATATGTTTTAGTAATGGATTTAAAAAGAAGGTCCTTAGGTCAAGTCAGTTGATGGACTCGCAGTTCTATCAGTATTATCGGGCAGAAGTAGAGTTTAAGACAATAAAGGTAGACAGGAATACTAAGTATGCAAATTTTATGTTCCCTGCGGCTGTAGCGGAGAAAGATGAGTTTGGATCAGGCTACATAACCCCCGTTGGCTATGCCATAGAAATACACTTAGAAGGTGTTCCTGTGGAATTATCAAATTCGATAGTATTTGACAAATATCGCGATGAAGTAACCTTGCTCAAATTTAAACAACAGGCAGAGGAAAAGAGCTCTGGAAATAGTGGAGTCTTGGTGCCAGCTCACCATATATTCCCATCTTATTTTCAGAAAGGTGCCTACCTGTTGCCCGCCACTTCAGGAAATTAAATCTTACAAAGACAGTACGACTATTTGTAAATTTTAGTGGCACAAGCGGACGAAATTATAGTCAATTGCGGAAACTCTCATGTTTCCGCAAATATTTTTGTCTCAACCCCGGAAGGGTTGCTACTTAAATCATCAGGTCTTGAAACCCTATATCATGATTTAACCAAGGAGGATGCATGGCTAGATTCGTTGGTTACTGGGTTGGAGAAACTATCTGAAAAAATGTCTCTTAAGGGAGAAGTCAGGTTTATTTTTCCAGGTAACCTGTTGCTCACAAAAACCATTCGAGTACCTCATGTTGATGAGGAAAAACAACGAAAAATTGTCGCTTTTGAGCTATCTCAAAAAATGCCTTTCCCCTTGTCGGAACTCATATGGGATTATCAGATTATAGATGATGACGGCGTGGAGGAAGAAGTGCTTGCCTTTGCCGTGAAGCCAGAAATGGCAGAAAATTTTTCGGAAAAAATGCTAAATCTCGGACTTATTCCCAGGCAAATTACACCTGCCCAAGTTTTGGATTACAGTGCGATCAGGGGTTTGTTGGGAGATGCAGACGACCGATCTGAAGTTTTGACCATCAATATCGGTGCAAAATCGACCACCCTATTATTCATCAACCCAACCGGTTTTCTTATCCGGACAATCACTATCGGGGGAAACGCCCTTTCTCAAAATATCTCTGATGCATTGGGTATAACCTTTGAAAAGGCGGAAAATCTTAAAAAAGGTTATTTTTCACAGGAAATCCTCCTGGCAGAAGATGATCCTTCGATCGAGGTGATACAGAATGCCAGTAATCAGTTTTTAGCACGTGCGAGTCAAGAAATAACACGATCGATTGTTACATATAAGCGACTTAAAAAAGGAAAGTCTCCCCAGAAAATTTTCCTTACTGGGAGGGGAGCCTTATTGCCCAACCTCGCCCAATATTTAATTGAAAGTCAACAATTACAAGTGGAGTATTTTGATCCACTAAGCAGCGTTACCGTAGGAAGTGAAATTAAGGATAAAATTAAGCCTTTACTCCCATTTATGACTAGCGAAGCAGTAGGTTTAGCAAGAACTATATTTAATGAAAATCCAACTGATGCGGGTGGCTCTTCGTCCACCATTAATTTACTACCTGAGTCCAAAATTAAATCATTGGGTTTGAAACAAAAGCTTCCTTTTATTTCCTTCGCCTTGTTTATAATTAGTCTTATTCCTTTGCCTTCAATTATAAAAAACCACAATTATCAAGCGGAGCTGCGTAAATATGAGGATAAGATAAGCAATAAATTATCAATTCTAGAAGAAGAAATTGCGGAGCAAAAACTCCTTCATAGTGAGTTGTTATTTACACAGAACTTTATTTCAGAAATACAAACATCACAAGCCCCACTAAAAGGAAAGATTGAGGGATGCTGGGTCATTCAAGATGTAATTAATTATATTCAAGGCATAATCACGAATGAAGAGATTGGAGATATTTGGCTAGATTCATTTTCACTGGCAAAACCACTTAATAAGCCATATGGGATAAGCAAGGAAGGAGAGAATGAAAACTTTATTCTAACTCTGTCTGGAAGGTACTTGGTTCGCCTAAATAAAGAGACAAAGCAAGATGAAATAAGAGATCAATTGATTGAATTAGACCGTACAAAGAAGGAAAAACTTACGGCTTATTTCAGTGAAATTCCCCTTTTGAGTAAAATTCAAAGAAAAACATTTTCAATCGAAGGAAAAGGAGACTTATTTAATCGGTTTTTTTCTCATTATGAATACGAAATAGTCTTGGACTTAAAATGAAATCTTTTGCAAAGCAGAATTCTTTATTTCTTGTCACTACAATAATTGCGATAATCTCCTTTTTTGTTTTAATCTATTTCTCTTTACAATTTTCATCTCGGACGGAAGAACTACTAAAAAAGATAGATCAAGTAGAAAACGATATACAGGATTTGAATGCTGATAAAACTGACTACGCATATGTTCCTTCAGATTATGATATAATAAAATCTGACTTAACTCATTTATCATCTACAGAGAAAGATCTGTCTAATTTTGCCAATTATTTAGTAAATGAGAAGGAGAATGTCAGTAAGAAATGGATGACAAAATCTGCAGAATCCGTAAATGCTGCTATAACCAGGCTTTTTTCCAGGTTGAGAAAAAAGTGTAGAGACTCATTTATCACACTTCCTTCATCCACAGCTGCTTCTCCATCCTCCAGTATTTTTCAATCTGAAAAACAGGAAAATCCTGATGAAACATTTGGATTTTCGTTCACTTCCTATGATGGTATTTGGCCTAGTTTCTCAGTTACCGAAGCAAGAAAACTTGGGACACAATCGGAAATAATTAACGAGTTGATTGATCATTTGTCCGTTTGTACTGATGCAAACCATTCAATTGATATTATATCAATTAAAAGAGAAATTGTAGGTGAAGTTGATAAGGCTAATATTGGTTCAGATGCTTTGGATCTTTCTGGAATATCTCCCCTTCTTCTTCGGAATCTTAAAGAAATTGAAAGTTATGCTTTTAAAATCAGTCTAAAAACTCAGACAATTCCCTTAAGAAAACTATTAAACAAATTACGTCCCCCTTTCTTATTGCGCGAAATACTTATTTATCCAGCGGAGGAAAACCAGTCCAACAATTTCGACCAATCTACTTTTTCCCCCGACCCTTTTGCCACCAATGTTAAACCTGAAAATAAATTCGTGCCCATTGTCAGCAAAGTTGATTCACGCATCGATTTGGTACTCGAATACATTCTTGAATCAAAACGAGACCTAACAGATATTATTTCTCTTCTTGCAAAGCACGAAGATCCTCATCCTGAAGTTTTGTATGATTGGCTGGAGAAGTCAGGTCATCAAAATTTGTTAAAGGAAGCACAGATAATTTTAAATGAAGCAGGTGTTCGCTAAACATTACGATAAGTTATTATTGTTAACTGCACTTCTTGTACTTGGTGTGGTTTTTGGCTTTCAATTAACTCAAGTTACGGATTTCGGTGTCGAACATAACCCTAAGGAAAGCGAATCCGCTTGGGCAAGATCCTCAAACGGGGTCGTCCTGGAGACGAAATTAAAAAATAATCTGATGCCCGGTAATTTTATATTCTATAAAACATCTGAAGAAAATTTTAGTAGAATTGAGATATCCAAGTTAATTTTTAAGCGAAAGGCTGAAGTTACAATTCAATTAAAAGACGGGAAAATTTTAAATGGTAAAATTAAACCTAAAGAGGGTGTCGTAATTTCACAAAATTGGAGTAATTCCACTACACCACTCTTACTCGACATTGATGGTCGGGTTGCTCCCGTGCAGATGCGTACAATAAAAAAAATTATCGGAGCACCAATTTATGTTTTAGATGATAATGCCGATCTAACCATATTACGGACAAAGCAACCCCATTTTTATCAAAGAATAACAGATAAAAATTTTTCATCAAAAAGCAGGAAAAGACCAGATTGGAAGAAAATTTCATCCGATAGAAATAATACGGTTTACGAGCTTTTTACTCCTCCACTTATATATTTAATAGACAATGAACTAACCACAACATTACCAGAAGCCCCAATCGAAGAGGAAGAAAAAGAGCCTTTTGGAGCTTCAATCATAAGCTTTTCAGAAAAGCCTTATCGGTTCAGGCTAACCAGCTGGATTGGAAACTCTCCCTACATTGAAGATAGTAAATTAACTGAAGAGTTTGGTCGCCCGATAAGGAACAGATTGGAGGTTAATAAATCATACAAGTTAATCGAAGACCCAAAGCCCGGAAGACCGTCATTGACAGAAGTAGATAACAATAGCTCAGAAAAGTTGCTATCACTCAAATATTTTACGGTACAAAATGTGACTCAGAAAAATGGCGGAGTAAAACCAGTGGGCAGGGCTCTCATTGAGGATCATGCCTTGGGCTTAAAACCCTTTGAAATAAATAGCATTATGGAAAATGTATTTTTAGGTCAGTTCGAGGTGGAACTATACTTTAAAATAGGCAAGGAAGATCCATATCAAATTACTCTTTCTCAAACCGACACCGGTAAAGAGATTACATACAACGGCAGAAATTACACAATTCTTGATTTCGATATAAATAGAAAATCAGTAAAGTTAAGAAAAGCGAACTCGATTCCAAATCAGTTTGAGGAGATTGAACTAGTTTCACCATAAATTTTCTAAGTTGACCATATGCGAACATTCATGAGAGAAATACTTAGTTATTTATTCATTATTCTGCCCCTTCGTATCCGAAAATGTCCAATGGTTCTGTTTTAGCGTTTGCATTAGTTATTTCCACCAATTTTGTGGAAATTTTTGGGCAACAAGGGTCCCAGGAAAAATCTGTTTCCATTGCCTTTCCTGAGCAGTCACCGCCCCCAAGTCCTGTTTCAGATGGTGAGGCTGTTTACAACTTCAACTCACAAACTAATTTGGTCAGCCTGCTAGGCAATATTCGAAGATTAGTCGCATCGAAGGAACTTGACAAAGCAGAGAGGATCGCCATCGCCGCTTTGCAGAACATCCAGCAAACGGAGCAGAACAAGTTTTATTTAAATCAGATTCGTAAGGAAGAAACTAAAATTTATTACGAACAGGCGAAGTTGGCTATGTCTCAGGAAGAGTACTCTTTGGCCAGTAAACTTCTTGAAAAATATCGTGAAAATGTGGCCCAAGAATTGGCTGAAAGAAAAATCCAGAGAGAAGTGGTGCTTTCAAAAGATGGCCCCAAGGACGCATCCTTGGTTGGTAAACTGATTGAAGAACTGGATCAGGCAAAAAAAGACCTCTCAGAAATAAGAGCAAAATCAGGTTTGCCGGATGACGACGCCAAGCCTGATTTAGAAAGGCTCATGGAAGAGGAGCGTGCTAAAATAGCATCCACAACCAAAGAAGCAGAAAGACTTCTTTTACGAGCAAGGAGAAATAGTGCCCAGGGAAATTATGATCAGGCGATTCAACAGATCGACGAAGGTTTGTCTTTGTTACCTGCCAATACCGCGACGATTGCACTCGTAAGTGATCTTTATCAGGCCAAACAACAGGTCATTTGGTATCAAATGGGGGAAGCCATGCTGAAGGGTAAAGTGCCTGATGTTCAAAAACTTGTCCTTGATTATAAGGAAATAGAAGAATCTCGTAGAAAGGCAGAAACGGAAACATTGGGGGAAGGTGATGAAATAAATTTCGACGAAGAGATGCAAAAAGCACAGGCCAAAAACATTGAACAGGCAATGTTAGCAGAAGAAATGCTCGAAGAAGCTACTAAAGAAATTAAAAATAAAGAATATGCAAAGGCAGACGGAATTCTTTACAAGATAAAAAACTTTTTAGAACCAAGTACCATGACTTGGCCAATCATTCTCGAAGCCTCCCTCATAAAAAACAGAATCCACCTGGAAAAAGCCGAAGATGCTCGAGAGATTAAAGACTGGGACGCTGCCAAAAAACATCTTGAAGAGTTCAAAACAGGCTTTTATCAGGACCGTGATATACAGGGAGATACCCTTACTTTCGGAAGGCCGGGGCTTAAACAATCAAGAGGCGAAAAGGCAGTTGAAAAAGAATTAGAGCGAGCAGATAAAATGGCGGACAGAATCCGTGATGACCAACAGGACCCATACAGACGGGATATCACTGAATACACGCCAGACTGGAAAGATAGAAAAACCGAACTCGAGGACTACCTGATGCGTGCAAAAGTTCAGTTTATCAACGGAGATCTTACCGGAGCCACAGAAACTTACCGGGCGATAGAAACTCGTTTTTCAGATAACTTGGAGGCCAAAAACATGTTGAAGCGTATTTCCATGATGCGTCAGCAGGAAAGCTATCTGGGTTACCTAAAAACAAGGCAGGAAATGTTGGAGGAAATTGAACGGGAATGGGAACGGCCCAAGGTATTTGACCGTCAAATTGAAGATGTGCAGGAAGCCCGGAATGAGACATCTGAACTGGAGGATAAACTCTCCCTTATCAAAATCCCCGAAGTACCTTTCTTTGAATCCCCTTTAGACGAGGCAATGCAAGAATTGATGCTTAAATCTAAGCAATTTGATCTTACGGAACAGGATCCTGCGAAGAAGGGAGTGCAAATAATCGTCAAACAGCCACCCGATGACGAGCCGTTTCCCTTAGTTACAATTACCTTAAATAGTATGGAACTGGGAAAGATGATTCAGTGGATAACGGAAATGGTAAGCTGGACTTACGACATAAGAGCAGATGCAGTGGTTATTTCCAAAACGGGAGGAAGCTTTAAGGGCAGACCCTTGGAAACTGAATTTTACGAAGTTACTCAAGGCACCATTAACCGGATGACAGGCGGTGGTGGCGGTGGCATGGGTGGCGGAGCAGCGGATCCGTTTGCCCCACCACCCGCAGGAGGTGGCGGGGGGGCAGATGATACGGGTCTCAAGATTAAAGCATTTCTTGAGGGAGCAGGAATTCCTTTCGATGATAGCAAAGGCCATAAATTTGTCTTTGACGGTTTTCAAATGATTGTTACGCATGATCGAAGATCTCTTGATTTGATCGAGCGTATCCTGGCTAAATTAGACCAAGACTCCAGCCGGCAGGTTGAAATTGAAACCAAATTTTTGGAAGTGCAGGAAGGAGCTTTGGACGAGATTACATTTGACTGGAAATACAGCTTCGATAATCCCGTACCTGAAGTGGATCCAACCACTGGAATGCCGGTTCTAGACTCCCGAGGAAGGCCCAAGGCAGTCTATGAAAAAAATATGGGAGGTAATACCCGCACCCTTGCTGAAGCCCATTCACCCAGTGGAATTGCCCGTGACATTACCATCAGTTATCCGGACAACCCGGATGCTGACAGGGTTATTCCAAACCCCACACCAACCTTGCCTGGTAAAATAGGGATCGGATCAGGGGTTTCACCCTTGTTGGATGTTCAGAAAAATTTTAATGGTCTTTCAATAGGCGGCCAATCCATCCTCCCTGACTTTCAGGCAGGTATTTTAATTAATGCACTCAAAAGAAAACAGGGAACCGATCTTCTTAGTGCTCCCCGCGTAACGGTCATGGATGGTCAGCTTGCCACGATAACTGTGGCCCAGGAGTTTATCTACCCAACGGACTATCAGCCCGCCCAAGCACCCGGAGCGGCAGGTGGGGGTGGCGGAGGACTGGGAGGCCTTGGTGGTGGAGTAGGGGGTGGAATAACCATTCAATCTGCGACTCCGTCCTTTGATACCGTGGCTCCAGAAGATGAAAACCCCGGGTTTCGCGAAGTGGGTGTGGTATTGGAAGTCACCCCAACCATCGAAAAATACAATTCGATTAATTTAGATTTAAAACCAAAGGTTACCGAATTTGACGGGTTTGTTGAGTATGGTGGACCCTCCGGGACCATTGGCACAGGTTTTTCTACGGCTACGGTTCTAGCTCCCTCGGGTATTTTAATGCCTATTTTCTCGGTTAGGAAAGTCCAAACACAGGTAACCATCTTTGATGGTGCTACCGTAATTATTGGTGGATTAACCCGCGAAGAAGTCAAGACGGTTAATGATAAGGTTCCGGTTCTTGGAAATATTCCTCTTTTGGGAAGATTATTTCAGTCCTCTGCTGAAAGTTATCACAAAAGAAATCTACTCATTTTTGTGAGTGCAAGCATAGTATCCCGGGGTGGATCCCCGGTCCGAGAAACTATCCAAAACATAAGCCCCCAATCTATATTCAAGGATCCCGTAATCTTAACACCCACAGGTACCATTAGGAGAAACTTCAAGGATGGGGATGGTCTTGGTGAATAATGATTTTTTTGCAATGAATCTGTAATTCACTTATATTCGAGAATGCCCTTCCCCTTGAAATTTAATAAACTCAAGACCACTTTGAGTGGAAGCAGGGATTTTGGGATTAGTTTTTGCGGATATTTTCTCGCATTCGCCTTTTTTATTGCTCTAATCCTCACAGAAACCTCAAACAGGATTACCACTTATTCATCCAAAGAAGAACCACCAAAAGGAACCAAACCTAACGAATTTATTTCACAAAATATTAAGACCAAGACTAATTTATTAGCGAGTGAGGCTGAAAAAGAACCGATAGATTCTACTACGCAATCAATTCCCCCAAAAGATTCCAAGCAAAAATTGGATGCCATTGATGGCTGGGCATTTTCAGTTCAAGAAATAACTTATGCAAATACACAAAACAGCCAGAGAAAAGATCTAGGCAGGTTCAAGCAATTCAATCAAATAGGAAGTATGCTTCCTCGCACGCGCGCGAGCGAACCTGAAATCTTGGCTATGAAGGATTCAAAAAGTGATCTCAAGCCTGATTTCTTAGCTTCAATCACACAGAACCCACTAACTGACACACAGAAAAGTCGAGAAGTTTTGCATGAGGGGCCTGGAGATCTCGAAAGTGTATTTGGGCGTAAGGGTAACGACCATTCAATTTCCAGGGTAAGCACCAAACAAAAGACAAAGGAAAGAGAATTTAATGCTTACCTAAATGGAGAGAGAGAAAATCTTGTCAAAGTAGAAAGACTGTCCAGTTATGGAGTTGCTATCGAGAAAAGCATAGAAATTGCCAGCCAACCCATTCATCAAGAAAAAGAAATTTCAGCAGCTGATAATATTGAGTTAGCCGGAAACAAATTTGCCCTCTCCGAGGACCTAAAGGAATCAAGACTTGAGGATGAATCAAGTATGACCATGAGGCGGGCATCAAGATCTTTTTCGACTTTTAAATATCCATACGCAGCTGGCAGTAACGGGGTTACAAAATACCTTGAAAAAAGGTACGAGTTAGTACCAACGCTAGCAACTTGGGCAGAAGCCAATAACACAGCATCATTGAATAAGGGAAGGCTTGTTTGCATCGGATCAGCATCTGAAAATGCCTACATTCAAAACTTACTTTCACAGTCAAATGTTGCTCAGGCATGGCTTGGATTGACAGACAATCCACTTCAGTCAGGTACGACCTTGAATAGGGATACCAACTTGACTGAGCAAATATTGATTGAAGCAAAAAAGGGAGACTGGAAGTGGTTGAGTGGAGACGATGTTTCCGATGGATACAGCAACTGGAATGTACAAGAACCTAATTCAACCAATTCCTACGCATCTATTTTATCTGGAACAGGAAAGTGGAATGAAATAAATGCTGCGGTGCGGCTGCCTTATATAATCGAATATGACAATGGGTTGGACCCGACCAACTCCATAGTTTCCGTTGATGGATACAGGAAAGTCTTGGTTATCCCTGCCCGTTTTAAAGATGAAGGAATCTTCTATGATGGTGCAGGAGAAATAAAGTTGGATAATCTGGGAAGGCCCATTTTCTCCGGAACCGCCAAAGATTCCTATGAACCCGTATCTCAGGCCGCATTGGAGGCAGCTATGGAAGAAGTCAAACAATTCTATCTTCGTAATTCGGATGGCTCTTTCTATCTGGATGCAGTTATTTCACCGACTGTTACATTGGACTATGACAAATACAGCTATATTCCTTTCACTGGTAGCCCGTCATCCGCCACGAGTACGCAGTACGACAGCAATGTTACGGAATTTGTAACCAGTGAAAATGCTTACGATCTAATCGACGACCTCGGGGTAAATGCACTATTGAAAGCATCCATGGCTGACAGAAAATGGGACTTCTACGGCCCCGCTTTCATGGGAGTGTCATCTATAGACATCAATTCATCAAGCGGTATGATTGAAGGAAACTTTTCCACACCACCTGAGGTAACCATATCAGGTGGAAATCTCAACAACGATGGAAATCCCGATCCCGAATTTAAAGCGGCTACAGTCAAGGCAATAGTCAATGAAGCGGGACAAGTAACCAGTTTCAAGGTTACCGATCCGGGTGCGTATTACTACCCGATTGATAGCAACAACCCGGTTTCATTACTACTCGATGGAAAAGTGTTCAACGGGGTGGCGAAAATAAATGTAGGGAGAATTTGCGTAAGCTGGGTGATTGTTACCTCTTATGCAGGTGATGGACGCAACAGTTGGGGACTTGGAAGAATAGGGGCACCTGGGTCTCATGTGATGTCTCCCAATCCAAATCCTTGGTACCCGGCAAAATGGAAACAAAATGGTGGAATTTACGATCCTCTCTATGCGCCCGGGGGTGTACCCGGAAACCCAATGTTTTCATCAACCATTGCCCATGAACTGGGCCATAATTTTGGTCTTCATCATGCCAATCTGTATGTTTCCAGAAGTGAAAAGCCGAATAGTGATGACGGTGAGATTGTGGAAGATGCCAATCCATATTCTATCATGGGTAACCTTGCCCCAGTAAGTGCAGGAGACCTCACCATCCCAGCCAAAGTAAAAATGAAAGATAATATGGGATTTGGCCTGTCGGTAGGAAAACAAAAAGGAGTGGATGTGGCGAAAATTGACTCAGCTGCGGATCTGTTAACAACAGATCTTTCAATGCCTGGAAATTCGAGCTTACCAACTAACACCTTTCGTATTTACAGGCACGATCATGGTAATGGGCCGTATCCTTTAAGGGAAGGAGAATATCACCTCAAAATGGACGATACATTACTTGCCTGGCTGCAAAATCAACTTTATTCAAACGACCTATTGATCAGCGGAACCGGGGAAGGAGCGGAAGCAACCCTGGACTTATCCCAATCCTCACCCACGCTTACGATTGTCACTCCGGGAGAGGGCTATTCGGAAGAACCAACCCTTAGCATAATCGATACAAATGGACAAAAGCTTATGGATCTAAATCCAAGTGAAATTATGGTTAAAAATGGGACGGGAATGGACAGCTTCGGACAGGCGGAATTGAGAAACCGGTCCATCGGGGCCTCCCGTGGAATCAGGGGACTGGAGGTCAATGCATCAAAATTATCTCCCAAAACCGTTCAGTACCCTGATTTGGATTTGAATAATCCTCAAGATATTTCTTTCCAGTCCTATTGGATTTCCTATCGTCGTTCAGCAAAGGAAAAAGGCCTGACTGTAATCAATGGATATAAATCAGATGCCCACATCTCAAGTGTCTATGATTACAACTATTCCACAATAGAACATGGCTTGCTTGACATGACTCCCAATACACCCGGTGATTTTACGGACTGTTTTTTGATGCTGGGGCATACTTTTTCAGACTATGACAGTGATGTTCACATTACACCGATCGCCAAGGGAGGGATTTCACCGATGGAATATTTGGATGTAGTGGTAAATGTGGGTACGGCTGATACCGCCAATGTAGAGGATTTCACAGTTGAAACTTCTACAAGAATGCCACAAGTCGGAGAAGAAGTTGAAATAACAGTCGAGTTTAACAACTCAAACACGGATTATGCTTATGGTTGGTTTACCAATGAAAAGATGGAGGTGGATCCGGAAAATAACAGTAATGCCCGCTACGAATGGGTAAATCAAAGACTGTCCTACCACGAAGCGGTTTCCTTCGCCCAATCAAGGGGTGGGCATTTAGCCTGTATATCTTCCTTAGAAGAACTTAATGAAATCTATGCTTTGGTCTCGAAGGACATGAACAGCCGAGCAATTCCTTTATCCTTGGGTAAAGTTCTACATGGGGAGAACCAGAACCTGGCAGTTGATGGGACAGCCTATTTTTGGATAGGAGGAAGCAAAACCGAGCGTGTCTGGACATGGGAAAACGGGGAACCTTTCTCTTTTCAAAAATGGGGATCAAAAGGCTTTGTTGAACCTGATAATTTCAATGACGGCGTCGAAGATCAAGTTGGTCTTGCCGTTGCTCTTGAGGATTGGCCCTATGGATATGCCGGGGAATGGAACGATTTGAATCAGTCTGAAAGGCTTACCTTTGTGATTGAATACCCATCCCCCAAAGCAGTCCAGGAAAATCAAAGATATTATCTCAACCGGCAATCCGTAACCAAGGTCTTTGAGACCGCGGGGCAGCATGTCGTCCGGTTGGTGGTTTCTGACATGAAAGGAGCAATTGCCTCCAAGAATGTAGTCTTTAATGTGGGCGACTACCAACACAGTGAAACATCATCTGTATCGGGAACGGTTTTTTCAGGTCATGGAAGCATTCAGGGAGCTAGGGTAGCATTTTCAAAAGCGGATCTTATTGAGCATAGCATTTCCATGGAAGGCAGTGAACGGGATTGGTTTTTGCCAACTGGATCAAACTCACCCACGGTCTATAAAATTGACGGGGAAACAGCCCCACAATTGAATTTTTATCGGGGACAAATTCATCGTTTTTATTTTGATGATACGGCAGCACAATATGGTCTGACTTTTTTTGATCAACCGGAAACGGAAGCTCCCCGTGTTGAAATAAGAATGAAAATTACGCCCATGGTGGATGATCAGGGTGACGGATATACAACCAACCCGGAGGTCAATTCCACCGAAACCGGATTACATTCCTCCTATTTTAGCAAGGAAACCTCCACCATTAAAGAACTACAAGACCTCGAAACTTCAGGATATGTTCTCGGTCAACAAGATCAGGAATTCCAGATTACGAGACCATTCGCCAAATCTTTGCTTGCAGATACGAACATTACCGGCGTGCGTATCCGTCCGGTTGAGGCCGATGAATTCGGAAACTACATTGTCTATGGAGGGCAGGGTCATGACCGTAATAATCCGCCAAGTGTAAAAATAATGCGGGAAAGCCTGTGGGAGGATTACACCAACGCAAATGCCACCGCGGTAGCGTATGTGGATGGAGTGGGAACGATTTCTCCCTCCAATGCCGATAATGGTTTCCTGAGCAATCGTTGGCAAGTCTTTGCACAGAATGACCCAATACCAAACTTAGTCATTTGGGGGACGGGCACAGAAGCAAATGCTACCGTTAGTTCTAGCAGCACAAGCAACCCTAGCCGTTATTATCGTTCAATAGATATTTCTAATCAAGGGATCGGTTTTGAGCCCAATGCCACCATGGCGGTTCTTCATTATCCTTTTATACCCTTTGCTGTGTGGACTTTTGACCGACATGAAACCCTTTATGATGATCCCACTTATGCCAGATATTCTCCATCTCCTGCCTGGAATAAGCCACTGCTGCCCAATAATATAATTCACTATTGGAGCTTCGATGAAGAAAATGGGACTGTCCTTGCAGACCAGCCGACTAGTGGCAATGGCACTCCCTTTAGTTTAAGCACATGGAATGCAAATGCAGACTTATCAGACCTTAATCGCTCGACATGGGGGATAAAGGGAAGGGCTTTAAGACTTCACGCTACTGACAATAACGCGACATCTGCTACAGGAGTAATTCCATCCGCTTATCCTTTCACTTTTGCAGCATGGATATTACCCGACCCTGAAGCTCCAATAAGCTTATCTTTCGCTTCCAGTCCCGTAACTTCCACTCAAAGCACAGGCATGGCACGTAAATACTTTCTCAAAGATGACGAAAAAGCTCGAACCACAACTCTGCATCAGTGGGGACACCTTGCAGTTGTGGCAGTTGACGATAATAATTATACGCTTTATGTAGATGGATACACTACAGGTGCCGCCCAAAGTCCAATCACGAAAGATACAGATCTCACAATTAATGCCTTCAATGGTGTGATTGACGAATTATATATTTACGATACCGCTCTTACATCAACGGAAATAAAAGTCTTGGCTGGACGGCAATATCTTGATCTTTCAGGCAATAAGAGACACATCGCTCCAATAGGTAATGATTTCAACATGTCCACTCCCAATATGAATGGAAGTGATTCAAATGTGCCCGTGCCCAACAACGTGCAAAATGGCAGGGTTGGTAGACTGGGAGACAGTTTTAATAATGAGGACCATGGGCGTTCGGCAAAATTAGACGGAGACGATTATCTTGACCTGAGTCATATTTCATCGGAGTTTTCTGCACTTTCAGCGGGAGCCGTGGGGTTTTGGATAAAAACGTCAAGCACAGACGCAGTTATATTAAGTGGTTCCAAGAGTGATGACAATGACACTTATTTTCAGATTCTCGTAAATGCGAATGGGAATTTGGAAACGGTCCTGATCAATGATGGAACCGAAGTCACCAGATACTACGCACAGGACCCCATCAACGACAATGCATGGCATCATATATTTCTCACAACCAGTGCCACATCCCAAAATATTTGGATTGATGGGCAGGCTAAAACAACCCAGGGATATGCCGGTGGTAGTGGAGCACAGCCCGGTTTCCTAGCCGATGTACAGGGAATGGATCATCTTGCATTCGGTAAGCATCTTGACAGCAATAGGACCTCTTTCTTGAATGGAAATCTCGATGATATTCACATCTATGCCGAGAGTAATTTTTCGCAGGATGATGTCTCCTTTCTATACAATTTGAACCAGGGACGAGAACTGGTTCCCAGGCTGGAAGCAGTGGTGGATGCGATTGGAACCGTCAAGCTTTCTTCGAGTGGTAATGGATATAAGGAGCAACCAACGGCGGAATTTTCCTATGGATTGGATGGGAACCTTACTCAGGACTTGATTGATACTGGTAAGTCAGTTGCAACCCGAGCGGACCTCAATGATTCCCTTGGACAATCTTCGCATGGACAGTTGCGTTTCGTCGAAGATGAGTCGTTGGTTTACAGTTTTCATTTCTCACGCCCCGACTCGGACACCACATGGAGAGATGACCAAAACAACAGTGCCTGGCGTCTTTATCAAAGAGCAGTGGGCACGCCTGAAATGAATGCGACCCAGGTTGAAAAGATTATATGGACCAAACAAATGGATACCTTGACCCAAATCAAGCTACCGGATGATCGAAATGTTACCCGCAAATTTCTGGAATATGTTGAATATAATGGAACGAATGCAGTGCCCTCACCAGGGTTGTTTGGTTACGCAACGCCACCTTCCCTCAAAGTGGGAGGTTCTCCCACTGATCAGAATGCTACCGCGTACAGCCTGTTCTTTTTAGACCCGGCAAGTGATGATACCGCAAATATTATCAACCCTGGCCAAGGGCTTACTTCCAACGGTTTAGGCACCGATCCATCCAGTGTTGCCCACGTAAACGGCAGGGGATTTCAGCCCAAGCAAAATCAAATCGTTGGAGGGACCGATGTTTTTGGAAATCCAACCACCATCAGCGTGCCTATCAACCAAGAGGAAGAACATGCAGGACAGGCCACATTTAATCCCACTCTACCCATTACGCTAAACCTAGCATCCACTTTGAAAATTGACGGAAATTTTGGTTATACGAATACTCATTTTCAGCCAAAGGGTTTCCTTGTGGGAAAAGAAATTACCCCGAGAATTACCAGCTATGGAGGAACATTCTTTGATAATCCCATAGCAATGCCAACCTTGTGGCAAAATAAAGACATCCTCATGAGCTTGTGGACACGAAATCCGGACAACACAACGATGAGAGAATTCACTATTTTTGACACCATTCTTGGGAATCCCTCAACCCGTTTCACCCAAGAAGTTCGTGTGGGCGACAGGCTTAGCTTTGGACAGTTCTACACTCTGGGAACTCAGCTCCAAAGCACAGCCAGTTATATTGTGAGCGATGTAATAGATGACCAGAAAATAATCATCAGGAATGAATCCTCAACTACCATTTCATCTACTCAAGGAGGACTCGATTTCTTTGATTTACAAGCACTGGACACGGATTATGATTACATTTTGGAAAATCTGGTCACTATTCAAGTAACACCGACCAACGGAAATCTGGATAACCCCATTTCAAAGTCCCACGAATTCGTGCCAAGCATTCCGTTATCCGCGTCCGGCACATCCGTTGAATTGCCATTTTACGATCCAACTGCGAACAACTTGATTGATGTCAACCAAACTATTTCTCATCTTGAGATAGGGGATTCCGGTTTTGGATATTACATGCCCCTTGAAATCTATACGCTGGGGGCATCACCAAGCAGAAGTAATCTTTCATCCTGGGTAAGAAACAATAATCTGGTACCTAACTTTCAAATCGCACAACTGCAAATAGCCCAAGGAATGACCGATGTGAATGGAAGTATCACTGAAGGTAATAATTCTGTAAGTGTAATCGATGGGGGGTACGGATATCATACCTATCCTCAAATTGTCATCACCGGAGGGGGAGGAAATGGGGCGGAGGCGAACGCTACATTGGGGGAAAGATTTATCCTCACCATAGGCAAGGACGCGGTCAATATCGGGCTGCTTAATCCCAATCTATTGCGCAGTCCCACCGTAGCTGACCTGAACCGCAGCTCTCAATATGCACGAGTATACTTTAAACAGGACGAGACCATCACCCAACAAATTGAAGTTACCCCTTTTGCGAGCAGTGCCACCTTTGATGGTAATGTAACCATCCGCTTTAAAACCGGGAGTTCCGTCATTGACCTTTTGACCGAGCTTAATGCCACCACCACCCTTTTCGATCCTGATCTTGGTGGAGGTGCTGTTCTTTTGCAAGGAGATGGCACAAGCCTCTTAAATGAAGTCAATGGGAGTGATTTTTTATCGCTCCACTCAATCCGTCACCTATCCGTGACCCAAGGGGGCAGAGGCTATCAAAATGTGGTTCCCGACAATTATCCCAAGGCGTTCCTGGTCTCTGATTCCACCCTTAGCTCCTCTGAAAAAAATGCATCGCTTCAATTGAATTTGGGTGGCGGACATATAACCGGGATCGAACCCTGTCAGCTGTGCACAAGTATAAAGGGAACTGAAAGGAGTACACTATGGGATGTCCATGACCATATTTATCCATGGATTGAAATTTGGGACAGGAACAGGACAGAGAACAGCGTTTCTCAACGTGCCTATGCGGTTCCAAAGGTAAAAAACGGAAAAATAGAAAAGGTCATTGTGGTGGATCCGGGTAATGGATATGTCGATCCGGTGGCAAGAGTGCATGCGGTTTCGCCGAGTCATCGTGATCATATGAGTGGCTACTTTTATTCATGGGGCTATGGACATAATGAAAGAGTTTGGAGATGCACCAATCTGAGAGAAACCAAGGAGGGAAAACTGATTCCTTGCGGACATACCCAGGTCGGTGCATTCCCCCCTGAAGAATGTCCGGGAGAGGAAGACTATAATGGAACATCGACTTTGGAGAATTGGCAAGACTCGCATACCAGCGAGCTTTTAGTTTTTGAAACGCTAAACCGGTGTGGTCCCAATGAAAATGCAGAAAGTAATGCATCACACACTCACTACAATGCAGGCTTCAAGAGTCGGGTTTGCAGTGGCAAAAAGGCCAATTTTGTCCTGACCAACAACAGTTATCGTGCTCCTTATGATAATTGGAAAAAATGGGATGCTAATCTTACGGTAGTTTCTGACCGGGGCAAAATTTCCGAAATTCGGGTGGATTACGGGGGTGATATGTACATCGGGGATGAAGTAGCGGTGGTGGGTAGCGGATCCGGTGTGGAAGCAATACCCCTAATTGATAACGACGGATTAAACACGGGTTTCATTTTTGATGACCCGAAAAGGAAAAACCTGGCTACTGACAATATCACAAATCCATCCGGTGCAGGGATGGGCTTCGTTGAGCGACCATGGTCATGGGATGATGCAAATGGTTTGGAGAGCTTAAAAATAATGACCGGGAGCTACGATGATGATAATGATGGAAACTATGGTCCGGAGGTGAAAAGAGGCCCGGGATACGAGTGGCAATATGGAGATTTTAACCTTAGTTCGAATGGATTTGGCGACAGGATCGAAACCATCCGGATTGATGACTTTGGCCTTTTTGATTCAGCCAGATCTTCCTTTCAAATAAAAGTTGATTACAATGGCTCGGGTATTTCCGGATTTAAGGAAGCCAACATAACGGCACGCACCACCTACAGGCTTACCAAAATGAACTTTGACAAGAACGCAACCTACTATGATAGAACACCAGCCAACGATCAGAGTCAATGGCGCTGGCGGAGTCTTTTCTCGGCAAGACCGAATCTTTATCTCATTGATGAGGCAGGCACGCTCATCGATACGGTTGAACAAAACGCAAGTAGCTTTTTTCGGGCAAATGGAAACGGAAACTTTTTGAACTCAACGAAGGGAAGATACTTTGATCTGTATGTGGACGACCGTATACCCGATGATTTTTATTATGGATTCGGACGGGGGAATGCATACTTTCCGGCAATGGGCGGGAAAATCGAGATTTCCGATCCCGTTCCGGGTATGTCATGGGGAAAAAATGAACCGCAGGAGAGAAACATGTCGGTTTTCACCGATCAAAATGGATACTATGTGATGCCTAACCTGGAACCGGGCATGTACAATGTGGCAGTTTTTCTCGAAGACAAAAACTTTCAGGAATCAACCTTCCGTCCCGTTTCCAGTCCAGAAATGGTGTCTCAAATCATCCATGTCCCGGGTATGCCAAATCTTCATGTGATTACAGATAACAAAGGGATGGGAAGGAGCAAGTTGGAATGGTCCGTGAATTCACGCAGTTTGTCTCGCCCACTTGGAACTTTAAATGCGGCTGAACGGGAAAATCAAGCAAACAAGGTATTGGAAGGGATTGGCACGGGTTTTAAGCAGGGAGACCAGCCGGAAATGATAATTCTTCCCGGCCTTTCCAACACGGGATTCGGCACGCCCAACATTGTCGCTGTCGCCAACACAGATGGATCACTGAATCTTACGATTTTGGATGATGAAAATTCGTCCACTTTCAACCCCAATGATGAATTCACGGTCTATTATTCTTCCAGCATAAGTGGAATTGACTTCAAGGAGGATTACTCCGCCTCCCTGAGTGCCCATTCCTCCTGGGGGGGAAGTTTAAATTCACCGAACAAAGGACAGCCAAGATTGACAATTACCCCGGGCGATGGAAATGGGACAAACTTTGTTGAAGTTCCTCTTTATTCCATCTCCAACAAGGCAAACTCGGACGCCAACCAGACTTTTCGTGCAACAGTTTTTGACGTGAATGGCATCGACTTAGGGGCGAACCTGGCAAATGTTCAGTGGAATCTCACCTTTGATTTTAACGACTCCTATGAAACCAATTCCAGCAGGCTTGCTCATTTGAGCACCCAAACCGGACAAGATACTCAGGTAACACTTTTTTCAACGATGCGTAGTGGTGGTATTATCGACTTTAAAATTTTGGACTCGGGGACAAAATATGTATACGGATCATCGGTTACCCTGGTTGGAGCAGGAGACGGGTTCAGAGGCACCATAAATACAAATGCCGACGGCAATCTTACAGGCATTTCTATTGTGAATAAAGGCACGGGGTATAATGGGAATGAATTGGTTGTAATCGAGGACACTCTAGGCAATGGAGCGGCACTCAAGCCAATTGTCGGGGGCATGCTTACCCTGGAAGCAAATTACACGACAGGAGGTGGTGTTGTTTTGAAAGACAAAGTACGAATTTTAGCCTCCGGGCGAAATTCTCTCACTCCGCGGGAAAAATGGCTCAATCAGTATCGTGACAGTTTTTACCCTCAAACTGACCAGTGGTGGTCATCGGACATGGACGGCGATGGACTTTCGAATAACCAAGAGTTTGTCTACTCGACAAGCCCTGACACAAATGACACGGATGTGGATGGTTTGTCGGATTATAATGAAACACAGACCTACAAGACGAATCCTACGCTTGTGGATACTGATGGGGATGGAATCTCAGACTACAATGAAACGCAGGTGCTCAATAGTAATCCGCTTTTGGGCGGCACAGGCGATAGCGGGGTGGCAATTTATGGAATCATTTATAATTCAACCCCCCGATCTGGCGACCTGTATCTTGGAATTGAAACAGGCACCACCTTTGGTTTGCCAAACACCAGGAATGTTTCCTACAGCTTGAAGCCAAGCGAATTTCCACAATCCTTTCTTTTCAAAAATCTTCAGGCGGGCCTTTATTATCGGGTTTGTGCGTTTATTGATTCGGGCGTAAAAAATGGTATTCATGACCAAAATGAAGTGCTTGCAGAATGGACAGGTTTGTTATCTGAAAATAAGGCAGGAGCCAATCTTACTTTTCGCGATAATCCTCCCGACCTTTACTTCTTTGATGCGTATGACGATGTCATTAATTTGAAGAGGGGGGACCTCTATCTTCCCTCCGTGATTGCACTTGATGACATAGATTCCAATTGGACTGGCCCGCTTCTCACTACTAATTCGGAAACGCCAACGAGCATTTATGTCAGCGGGAGTGCATTAAGCATCCTAACTCAGACAAGTAATGGTTTTTTGGTAAATGCGAATGCAAATTATGGAACTTACGACCTTAGCTTTTTGGCTATCGATTCCGGAGGACTCATCTCTGAGCCAGTGTCGCGCAAAATTGAGTTAATTGATGATGCTGATCCGGTTATCACCATACAAAGTAATCCCTATCCATGGCCATTGGGAACGGTATGGAACCCCACCGGATTTTTCAGTGCAACGGATGATCCTGACGGAAATATAACTTCCAAAGTAGAAGTCACCGGTGCAGTCGATTATCTAATGTCTAATGACTACCCGATTTCCCTGTATGTGAAGGATGATTTCGGTAGATCAACCACAGAATATGTTACCATTAGAGTGGCAGATCTTTCCCCACCCACGCTTCATTTTCATAAGGATGACGCAAGTATTAGTTGGTTACTTGGAGTGCCTTTTCAACTGCCCGACAATTATGTGACTGCAACCGACAATGTGGATGGGGATTTATCCGCTAAGATAGAGGTTACGGGAATGAATCTTCTGGATGAAAACACGGAGTCCAATCAGACGATTTATTTTGCCGTTACCGACACTGCAGGCAATAGGGTAGAGAATCAACCGTTAACCATCTCATTTGAAAAGTCGGCGTACAAAATTGCGGGTGTTGCAATTGATGGATATTTAAGTGGTTCTTCGGTGGAATTTTTTCCCACCGATCCCAGTTTAAACTACTTAAGTGTAACCGGAACCACTGATCAAAACGGAAGCTTCGATTTATTCTTTTTAGAGGAAGATTTTTCGTTGATTGATTCAAACGGAAATCGAGTTATCGACCCGGAGGAGGGTTCCATTTTTGTTTCCGGCGGAACGGACACAACCACCAACCAGCCATTTACAAGCTCCCTGGTATCAGATGCAAATTCTACGGTTATCAGTCCCTTAACCACGATTCTACATCAGCTGATCAAAGATGGTCATTCGAAGACAAACGCTCAAGGTAAACTGGCGAATTCTTTTGGTTATTCAACGTCTATAGATGTTACAAATTACGACCCCATCCTAGCGGCCAAAAACGGTGACATGAATACGACAGCCGTCCTCCGTGCCAATGCCATTGTTGCCAATACATTAAAACAAGTGACCGCAATCACGCAGTCTACCAATTTGAACGCCAACCCATCAGATATCTCCTCGAAGGTGGCTGAACAACTAAGTGAATTCGTGACCAGCGGGGTTTCCCTCGAGACCGAAATGCAATTGTCAGACACGCTCGAGAATTTGATTGTGGGCTCGATCGGAAAACTGGACCCGTCAGCGGTTGTAAAAAGTGAAAATTTGTCCTCCTACACGGAAGTCCTGAAAAATTCTAATCTTTTACTTGCGGATAGCTCACTCCAATCTGTAACGCCAGGTGTAATATTAAAGGAATTATCTCAGAAGCAGATTGCCATCGAAGAAGAAGTTCTGGCAGGGTATGATATGTTTAATCAAGGAATTATTAGTTTAGACACCCTTCAAAATTACAGTGATCTAAATACTTTACAGGCAATTGCCGGGGAAATTTCCACTGTAAACAATTTTGGGCCGGAAGGAATAGATTTCCGTACCGCACTCGGGAAGACTGAATTCCAGATGGGCGAAATTTTAGAACAACTTATTATCACTGATGCAGATGGAGACTTGGTGACGGTTTCCCTGGTTGATGAAACAGATCAATTAGACATTGACGGCGATCAACTTTCTGCATTTGGCATAAACTCGGATTATCAACTCGTGGTGCTTGATGCATCTGATGTTGAAATATTATTGAGTGAAAACAATGCCCTAACCCTGATCTTCAAACTGGATGATAACAATGGTAAGACTGACTTTTTGAATGGACTCCTTACCAGTGCTGACAATTTCGATAATATTTCCACAGATGATGCCATTCAAAGAATGTCTTCCCCTAATTATTACCTTTTGGACGCTGTTCTGGACACAGGTACTTCATGGTATAAATCGGAATGGTTTGGTGAATTTTTTCCGGGTAACGATGGCTGGCTCTATCATCAAAATCTCGGCTGGCTCTATATTGAGCATTCTGAAAAAAGCGGCTTTTGGGCCTGGGATCCTCATTTCGAATCCTGGTGGTGGTCAACCAAGCAGGATCAACTATTCCCTTACTTTTTTCTACATGGCCAAGATGACCAAAATTCCAGATGGGGAAAATTCAATTTGAATGATACGGGTGTCCGTGAATATGAGTTTTTTGAAAGCGAGCAAGCCTCTTCTTCCTCAGGACCCAACCGTACGAGCAAGGAACTTTCCACACAAGAAGCGGGCATCATGGATTATTCGAATTTCGACGCCGTTTACAATCAATCCACTCATTGGTATCAATCTTCATGGTTTGGCGATTTTTACGCCGGTAGTAAGAACTGGATTTTTCATGCAAAACTTGGATGGCTTTATATTGAGTTTTCCGAAGGGAGTGGATTCTGGGCCTGGGATCCTCATTACAATACCTGGTGGTGGTCTACCAAAGAAAACAACACCTTTCCCTACTTTTTCATCCATTTTCAGGATTTCCAGAAATCAGGTTGGGGAAAATTTGACATGGATAACCCCAGTACGCGGGTCTATGAATTTTTTAATAATGAATGGAAAATAAGATGATTCCGAAAACCTCAATTCTTCTTAAAAATTTCCTGTTGGTTTTGATAGCCATATGCGGTCTTTGCAGACATTCCCTTGGACAAAACACTACGGATTTATCAATCAGCTTTGTGGTAACTCCCCCAACTTTTGTTGAAATTGGCGATGTGTTTTCTGTGCAGGCAATTGTAAATCACGAAGGAAATTCTTCAGCGGTGGTGGGGGAAACAGTCACGGCCACACTTGAACTCATCGATCCTTATGGAAACATCATCTTCAAGCATGTCCAAAGTTGGGATGGCTTCACGAATCCGGCTCCTGCAGAAAATAGATTGGATAATACTTCAACTAATATTGGACAGGTAAATATTCAAATGCCCTGGTCCGAATCTCAAAAATGGTTCATTGGGGGTGACAATACACCATACAGCAACGACGACAACACATGGAGTTTGGTGGCAACCGTATCCAGCCCTTCCCTGGAAATAAATTTGACGAATAATACCACCAGCCCCCATTCGATTTATCTTCATGTGCCCGATCTAACTATAGAGAGTAATCCTCAAATTCGCTCGCGGGATCCTCTCACCGGGCAACTAAACACTACATTTTTACCAGGCGACCGAATCCGAGTGGACGGAATCCTTTCCAATGTTGGACAGGCAATGACCCAGCCAGGTGTAAGGTTCCCAGTGGAAGCGAGGCTGTTTGCAGGTGACCTGACCGAACCTGGGTCTAACAACTTAATCTCCAAAGCACTGAGTCTGGATACGGAGAGAATTCTCTTACCGGGGTCCGATGGAGTAACGGAACCCACAATTATGCAAGGTGCGTCAATTCCATTTGAAATCTCCAATCTCCAACTACCTGATGATGCAAGTGGAACTTATTCCATACAAATTATTGCCGATACTCCAGAGGATGAAATCCTCATAAATCCACAAGGTGATTTAATTGAAGAACTGGACGAGTCCAACAATCGTCACCTATTTTCCTTCATCGTAAATCCCGGGACGGTGGATCTAAGAGTGGTTCAGAATAGCTTCAGTGGCGAGACGGGTGCCTTCTCGGGCCTTGACCCCGTAAAACTGGGATTCTCCCTGAGAAATTATGGTAATGTTCCCGTTCGTGAAGAAGATAACTGCACGGTTGTCGTCGCCCTTTCCGAAGATGACAGCTTTAATACCGAAGATTTTATTCTCCGGGAATTCGATTTGGGGGGCGGAGCGTTGGGGGCCAATTTGCGTCCCAATGAAACAATCAACCTTAATTGGATTCAACAGATGCCTGACAACCTGGAGGGGGACTATTATCTTCTAGTACGTATTCTAGAAACGGGTGCGACGGCTGAGGTATTCGTGCTCAACAACACCCCGAGCATTACCCTGAAGTCAAAGAACAAGGGTCAAATTAACATCATTGATTACGATGAGAATAATGAATCCTCGTCGATCATCAACCAGATGTTTGACCTCGAAGAGCAGATAAATGTGATTATAGACACGGCCTTGGAATTTAATGTACCTGGTATTCTCAACGAAATTAATACTTTAAATCAAGCACGAGAAGAACTTGGACTCCAACTTGCCTATGCGAGAAAATCTCCACCAAGGCAAAGACCGGATACCAGTGCCGATGGCAGGTGGGTAACATATGAACTAACTGACGAGCAAGGAAACCAGCAGGTTTACCTGGCCAATGTTTTTGACCAAGGAATTTCCAACCGGAGTGCGTTGCTGATAAGTAAATCATTGACTGAAGATGGAGGAGGAAATGGTAGCAGCCTGCGTCCCAGGATAAGTGCGGATGGCACCACGATTGTTTTTCATTCTCGAGCTAGTGATCTTGTACCATCCGATAAGAATGGAGTGGAAGATATATTTGTCTATTTTGTGAATGAGGACAGGCTGGTCCGTTTGATCAACCCGGTTAGTGGGATGGAAGCAAATGGAGCCAGTTTTTATCCAAACCTCAATTCGGACGGTTCAATCATCGCTTTCGAGTCAAGGGCTAGTAATCTTACCACCAAGGGAATAGCCCCCGGCAATTACAAACAAATTCATCTCTGGAAAAGGGTGTCGGGCCAGGTTGACGAGATTTACACGGTCACTGCAGGTAATTTGGATAGTTATCAGCCATCCGTGAGTGATCTGGGTGACAAGATCGCATTTTCTTCAGACGCCACAAATTTGGTGAATACGGACAACAACTTACTGAGAGATGTTTTCCTCTATGATGAAGGGAGCACAAATGCCAATAAAATTACCCTTATGAGCGTGACTGACATGAATAAAACGACGGAGGGTGGCCCGTCTGATCAGGTACAAATCAGCGGAGATGGTAACTATGTGGTCTTTAGATCCAAGGCCACAAACCTTGTCGGGCAGGCTGGTATTGCGAACATTGTTGTGGAAAGCGGAGGAGTCGGATACTTTGGCAACCCATCCATTCAGATTCTGGACACCCAGGGGGTGGGCGAAGGAGCAATTTTGACAATCCGCGAAGGCGGGCTTGATCCTTACGGACAATTAATTCCGGATGCCATAGAAATTGTCAGTCCCGGGAAAAACTATCAGAATCCAACCGTAGTCTTGGTGGCTGATCCTTCTTATCCTTCTCCCCTGCAAGTTGCGGTTCTGAAGGCACATTTAGTCAATCCTGAAGGGGAGATATACAGAACCGGAACCGTGAATCCTCATACATCCATCATCAGGGTTAGCCAGAGTCAAGACGGGGTGGGAGGGAATATGCCAAGCAGGGAACCCGCCATCAGTTCGGATGGCATGAGTATTGTTTTTTCAACCAAATCATCCAACTTGCTTGAGCATGAAATTAGCCGAGAAGATGGAGCCGTTCTTCAAAACAGACCCATGCAAATGGCCAAGGCCAAAGCTTTTCTGATTGGAGGCATCGGAGAAATTGAAATATTGCAGTCAGGGACAGGTTACAATAACGGCTTTTTGCAAATCACGGACTACACAGGGTCGGGTAATGGAGCAATTGCGAGCTATGAGGTCGATACTTTAGGCAGGATATCGTCGATTACCATGATATCAGGCGGATCAGATTATGATCTTGAAAACACCTTCATTTCCGTCGACAACCCCGGGGGGGGGCTCTGGTTTTCAGGCAGGAGCCATCAGGATGAACCAGGTTTACGGACTGGAAGGTGCCAGGGTAGGGGGTGGAAAAATCCATCGCGTGGAGATGATCGAACACGGAATTGGATACGGTAATCCGCTTTCGACCAGTGATCGAGAATCAATCATCATGCTGGAAGGGGATGGAATCGATACAAACATAGATGGCATAGCTGATGCCAAAATGGATCCCAGTAAAATTCACGTTGATTCAACCGGAGCCATTCAACTTGAACAAAAGTTCGAAATCGAACTCCTTTCAAAATCCAGCCTATTAGGAAGTACCCTGACCGTGGCAGATGCAAATCATTCCGTGACCTTCTCTTTTTCCAATTCTAGTAACCCGCCTTTTGTAATTGGCACTAGCGGATCGCTATCAGATATACGATCTGAAATTACAGACGGTATAATGAGTCAATGGAATTCCACACAATGGAATCATCCAACCCCCATCTTTGATGGTCCTCAGATAGAGGATAACGCTTCCGGTGGTAATTCATTTTCCATAGCAGCATTGAAGGGAAGAGTAAGCACATCGAGCCGTTCTGCATTTAAGATTGTGCAGAAGAGCAATATGCTCTTTAGCGGTTCCGGGTTCACCAGAGCTACACCAGTCTTTATCACTACTCCTGTGATTCATGGCTATTCGGAAATTGTCTCACAAACAAATGTGGTGGATCTCGCAAATGGCAGGAAAATGCTTGCCTCTCCTGATGATCAGGAAACTGATGATATTTATCTTTATGAAGAGTTTGCAACGGGAGAAATAGTCAGGGAACGAATAAGTAAAAGCAGCTTTGGACTCCCGGTTAATTACCGGCCGTCCACATTACTGACCATGCCAAGTAATCGATTTCCGACAATTAGCGGGGATGGAAGACATGTTTATTTCAGCTCGGATGCATCCGATGCCGGCGGTCTGGCTTTTGATTACAGCAATCAGCGACCAACCGATAATAACAATGGAAGAGATATTTATCACTTTGACAGAAAAACGAAAACCCTACCCACCCCAATTCTTAGTGTAAGTCTCCTCTATCCGAATAATTCCATAGCTCATAAATTTGCTCCCAATGCCCAGATTCCGATTGTGGCACAGGTCAACTATTCGGGAAATGATCTTGATCGAGTGGAACTTTTGGTGGATGGAAATGCTTCCCTCGTATTGGATGAATTTGCCCCAACCATTGGAACCAATCGCTATACCGGAGCCCAACAGGCGCCAAAACAAGGAACCCATACTTATCAGGTAATCGCATTTAATTCAGATGGTCTTGCGATTGGAGCCAGTGCACCTGTCGAAATTTCTATAGATAGTTCAACCAACTCTTTGCCACCGGTGGTTGGACTGGATGCCCTTCTTTTTGATTCTGCTACGATTAGCTCAAGTATTCCAATTTCGATAACGGGAACGGATGAGGATGACGCCATAGTTGGGGTGCAATACTATGTGGACGGACTTCCGTATGGAGACGAAATTTTAAGGGATGCAAGATCCTCCGCCCTCCTCAATAGCTTTGCCTCTGCCCTCAGCTTTAACAGTACGGGCGTAAAAAGTATTTTCGCGATTGGAAGGGATGCTGCCGGGAATTATGTTTCTTCCACAGTGGAGAGTATTTCCGTTTCTTCAGGAACTCCGAATCTTAGCGTATCATTTATCGATGGGCCCACCAGCCTGTCCTTGGACCCATCCCAAATCCAGCTAAAACTGACCGACACAGGCTCAGGTGAAATTACTTCCATAGACCTCGCCATACCTGTGGGAAGTAATTTCGTCAGTCCACCTGATGTTGAAATTTTAGGTAATGGATCTGGTGCAACGATAACCGCAGTGGTCGATCAGAATCAATCCTCCATCACCTATGGCATGGTTAAAGGACTCACACTAATCAGCGGTGGCCTTGGGTATGATGAAAACAACACATCTTTAAGAATTGTTCCTGTGATAAGATCGATTGGAGAGGGTGTCCCTGCCGAACTAGAATTGGCAAGTAATCCAGATTCAATAGTGATTTCAAGAAATGCTGACCAAACTTTAAAAACAGGATTTGGGTACATTACTAGTCCAAGAATAGTGATACCTCCTTACAGTGGATTCGTTCAAATACCAAGAGCTCCATTACTTGCAGACGGAACCATTGACCCAGCAACTTTTCCTATCTTGACTACTGGAATCAATCCTCCCATTCAAGATGTTTTTCTGGTTGGGGGATTCAATCAATCACCCATTCATTTTAATTTTACGGTATCAAATCCCCAAGAACTCGAATCCTTGATCCTAGTTGTGGACGGACAAGAAGAGGGTCTGGTCACCCAGGAGCCTTTTACCTTTAGCTGGATCCCCGATGAAGCCAAAATTTATACGGTGTATGCCGCTGCTAGAGATTTTTCAGGAAATGTGGTGATGAGTCAGCCCAATTATGTAAAGGTAGATTCTTTTAGCGGAGGAGGCATAACTGCATCCTTTAACTCGGATAGCAATTCCACCAGTGCCATTGTCAATTCGACGATTTTTGTTTCTGGCGAAGCAATTTCAGAGTTTGGCATAGCTGAGGTTGAATTTTTTATCGACGGAAAATCTCAAGGTAAGGCGTTTCCCAATTATGGAAGCAATGAATTTAGTAAATATCTTGATCTAACCGGTATTTCCAGTGGACAACATACCATCTCCTTCATCGCCAGAGATTTTCAAGGCAATCAGGCTGGAACATTTGATAAAGGTTTTACAAATTCCTTAGGCAAGCAATCTCAAACTCTAAATATTTTTCCAGCGTCAAACAATGTAAAGACCGAAGACATAATCATCCGTTTCCCGAAGTCCAGCCACAGTACCCCTTTCTCTCCTCTTTCTTTTATTCCCTTAATTGTGGATTTGAATGTTTCTTCCGAAGTAATTGGTAAGACTTATGCCTTAGTCATGCTAGACGGAGAAATGATTGGAGCCATGAATCATCATGGCGTGCAAAATCCACTCGATCCCCTGGATGGAGAGTACTTAAGTCACCGCTTTACATTTTCCATGGGCCCTGGCTTTACATCAGTTGGAAAGCACAGGCTTCAGGTGGTATTTTTTAATTCCGGCACTCGAACACCTGTAGCTCTGAGTGAAATTGTCGAAATTGAAGTGTCCGACTACAAGGAATTATCTCCCGATATTTCCCTTAATGATCTTCCCTTTCAGAATATCACGGATACTTCCCATTTAATTTTTTCTGCAACCGGTCGTGATTTGGATGCAAGTTTTGAAGGAATCAAATTTTATTTAAATGGAGAAATGCTGGGGGAAGAAATTCTTCGAACTCAGGGTATTTTGCAATCAGATGTTAATTATATTTATTACCATCAAGCCAACCAAACCGGTCAATTCACCGTGCATGCGGAGGGAAGAGATAATAGCGGAAACATTGTTGCAACGGTGCCGAAAACTTTCACTGTAACCGACGGAAGCGAAGTCTCCAAGGCGAGCGTTCCCGCAGAATTGAAAAGTTTAAGATTTAAAGATTCTCAGATTTCATCGGTTATTCAGGATGGAACAATCAAGTCATTAACCTTACAAGATTCTTTGGATCACACATTCGTCGGCACTCCTGAAATTCGCATATCTGGAGATGGGTCCGGTGCTGTGTTAGTGGCTGAAATTGATGAAAATGGCAGACTTAATCCAAATATATTCGTGAATGATGGGGGGGTTGGCTACAGTAGTGCTAATTTAACGCTTGAAATTACTCCGGTTAGAAGGGTCGTTCGGATTGGTACCCCTGCCCAAGTAACAACCCGATGGTATGACAGGCCTTGGCGAATCTGGGTGCCCGAAGTTGTAGTGACTCCTTTCCTGCAAACTTTGGAAGCAGACTCTGAGATTACCGCATCTCAAGTTGAAAGACTTTTGGTTGATGAAGAATCCAATCAAACCGGGATTGCTCAATTCAATGCATCTTCCATCTATGCCAACATTGGGATTACTAGTGGTACTCAAACTTTTTATTCCCTGAAAAAGAGATTTGATGGCACCCCCATGTCAGGGGAGGGTTATGTAATAGCACCTCTTTTCAATCCGCCATTAGACATAGATGATCCTGATGGGCAAACAATCACTTTAGATAGATTGCCCCTAGCTCCCGCAAATTTTGGCACCAGCCGAGTCGAAGACATTAATTTTGACATAGAAGGAATTTATCATAAAGCGACCCTGAGTGGAGGCTTCACCCGGGCACCTATTTACCTAACGGCCACCCCTTCCGTTAATTCTGAGAATATTGAAAATATCTCGTTGGTTGTAGACGGGTTGGTGAACGATGTTAGATACAACTCACCCTACACATTTCAGCTAATTGCTGATAACCCAAGAAGAATGAATGTTTCTTTTGCGGTTAAAGATTTCGATGGAAATATTTTCTTTACCGAGCCTGCCGTTCTTGGAATTGAAGAGTTTTATGGTAGTGGAATTATATCTAGATTTTCCGGTGACATCTCAACAGAGATGCAAATTGGTTCGGATTCGATGTTCAGTGTTTTAGCAACTTCTGAGTATGGAATCAAAGAGGTCGAGTTCTTTATAGATCAGGAATCGGTGGGTTTCGGTGAAGATTACGGTAATGGCCGTTTCACTTATGTTGCTGATTTCAGGGGGTATAACCAGGGCGATCATTATCTAGCGTTTGTTGCCAGAGATAAAATGGGTAATGAGTCAGGCACCCACCATCCCAGTCTTACCAACATTGAAGAATTTAAGCATAAAACCATTACACTGGTGGCTTCCTCGGAAAAAGACCCCCCATCCATATTTCCTATACCAAGAACAGACAATGGAACTCCATCAATCGTGACCTTTAAGCGCGGAGAAGCTTCAACCATTAATTTGGCTGCTTATTCGGATGCCGATGGATATCCAGAAAAAGTTTATCTGTTCTCAAATGGAGAGATGCTAACTACAACGGATGGCGAATATTTTGTGCAATACGATGAGAACTCAACCCTCCACCAGAATGGAATATTTAGTTTCGAATTTATCCCCCAGAGCGAGGGTAATTACACACTATTACCGATGGTTATCGATAATTTTGGGGTGCAAAAGTTTTCTACCGAGACAATTAACATGAAGGTGGTTGAAAATGCAACTTCAGCACCGACCATCAATGTTATTTATCCTCTGGGAGACATTACCATAAGCAAGTTTTCTTCGACTAGATTTGTGGCAAGTGCGAATCATGCTGACGGTTCACTGGTTGGTGTGCAGTTCTACCTTAACGGCTACAAATATGGAGATGTGATCCCTTATGACAAGAGTAAGCCAAAGGATAGCAGCTATTATATTGCGGATTTTAACCCGCCTTTCCTGCAAGATGTTAATTTTGTGACAGCTAGTGCTATAGACACTAGTGGTAATGAAACATTTTCACCTGCAATTGTGGTGAAGATTTCACCGGGAGATAATAACATACCGGTAATCAATTTAGATCCGGTAAATGAATCTTACAGTGAAGAACAAAGCCTCTTTCTGAGTGCCACCGTTTCAGATTTTTCCGATTCAATCAGTGGAAGAGGGGTGGTCGAAGAGGTTTTATTTGTAATTAATGGCGTGGTAGAGCAAACTTTCACGCAACCGCCTTATTTCTGGATTTGGGACCCAATGGAATCTGGAGCCTACAACATTTTTGTCAGTGCAAGGGATAATGAGGGGAATGTTGCCGTGTCACAGATCGAAAAAACATTGGTGGGATTTGATACCCAAATAAATTCCCAAGAACCAACCTTAGGCTCAATTTTCCCGAGTGTTACCGGGGAGGTCCAATTTTATGAAGAAGTGTCAATGATTGAAACCTCTTTTTCCCAAAGGAGAAATGCCTCCAATAACCAAGCCGAGCTATTCACCGTAATCAAAGGATTAAGCACAATATTTTTGCAACAACTCTCTCCGGGACAATTTGTGAGATTTTCTAATGGGGTGCAGACTACCACGCAAAACTATCAGGTCTTCAGTATAACCAATGAAGACGAATTGCATTTAAAGGGGTTGTTAAGTGATATTGATAAAAATCTTCTGAGCGTTTGGTCAGAGCTACAAGTGGTGAATGTTTACCGTTCCGGTTCTCTTATTCCGCTCCATCTTGAATCAAATGTAAATGATGATGAATTCACAGCGGTGTCTTTTTATGTGAATGCCATTTTAATTGAACGTGATACGACATGGCCATTCTCAAGCTCTTTTGAACCTACTTCAGAAGGAAATTACACCATTGCTGTAATTGCTGAAAATTTTAACGGTTCACAAACCCTTTACACTGAAAGATTGGAAGTCCTGCCAAAAATTGGTCTTTTGCCTGACGGATCGACCATGATCTATCCTGACCTTACCAGACATGGCTCCACAACTATTGGATCTGAACTCGTGGTTCTGGCCAACTACGATGATCCCGACGGAGGAATGAATCGAGTTGAGTTTTTCTTAAATGGTAAACTTGCCTACATTGACCGAGAAAAGCCTTATTATTTTAAATTTAAGCCCTACTCGGACGCAACGATCACTCAGGTCAACCGAGAATGGGAAGTTCTTGCTGTGGGAGTCGACAAGGATGAGAATAGAATTGCATTATCCGAGACCGGAAATGTTCAGTCCAGTGTTCTACTCCCGGAAGCAACCATTAAAGTGCCGGTTAATAATGCTGAGTATGCCCATGAACAAAGCATTAAGATCAGAATAGATATCACAGGGAGCAATGTAGAAAGTCTACTCGGAAGAGATTCTAGCATTACAAACCCCAATTTAAACCTTACTCCGAGGCAAATGAATGTTTTGGGCAACGGAGAATTTATATGTGTTGCTCAGGAGACGGCTTGGGGAACTGGGATTTTCCTCGCAGATTGGGTGTGCGATCAAAACCTTGCGGGTGACTCTCGACAAATCGAGATATTGGGGGCGATTGTTATGGAAGACAACTTAGTGAACGGTCAAGCCTTCACGCCTACTGTTTTGTCAGATGTTGTCACAATAAAGGTGACTGAACCTAATCTTGGAGGTGACCCCAAAGCGACGGTTAATCAAACATACAAAGATTTACTTGGAAAAAGTGCTAACGAACAGGAGGTTAATACCGCAATAACCGAAAACATGGAAGCTCAGTCCACCTATCTTTTCGAAAACGATGATTTTCTACGCTGGGCGTCATACCTCTCCGAGCGAGAGATATTTCAGAATATGATAGATGCAATTGCCGGATACCAAATTATGATTGGCCAGTATCCTGATTACTTAAAAATACGTGAAATCATGGACACTTATTCCGCAATTCCCAATTACGGACAAGATGGAAGCATCGACGAAGATGGAGACGGTTTTTCCCTGCGCCAAGAGAATTTGTTCCTGACAAATGATCAGGATCCATCCGATTTTCCTAGCAGTGCCTTCAGTATGGGCTCCTTTGTGGATGACATGTTATCGTCAAGCGAATACACGGATATTCATGGAAAAGTACCGCCTCTCACTCCGCCTTCTAATTCACCTGACCGCTTTACCAATTATGAAAAGAACCGCCGAGATTTTGTCCGCATCATCTACCAAAATAAATACGGCAAGAACCCCACTATTCAGCAGGAAACACAAGGTTCCTATAGAATTTCTGTCTTCGATCCCAATTCGCAGGAAGCCCAGAGAGACCAACAGTTAATGATGATGCAACAGTTGTCCATGTATTCCAACTTCGGTTTTGGTGGAGGAAACACCGGTGGGCGTGGCGGAGGAGGTAATATAAATCCTTTTGCTTCCTTACTTGGAAATACAAACAATCAAAATACTCAACAAGTGCCTCCTACCTTTAGGAATGGGGAACCAGCCGTGTTGTTTGTGGTAAACATGATAGCTGAAGAAACAATAAATAATATGGATATGATTTGGGGGGCAGCCCCCAAAAGAGATTATTTCAAAACAGCCGCTTTGATTTCAAGTTTTTGGCAGGAAAACTCAGGGGTAATTTCAGATGACCTTATTCTTCAATTTCACGGTCAGAGCACCGAGCAAATCATATCTCAACTTATGAGAGATTCCCGTTATTTCGATCGTTTCGGAGGAGTATCCATAACCAGAAATGCTCAGACATTGGAAGCATCCCCAAGTTGGAAATTCTTAGAATGGTTGGGATATTTTAATGACGACAACTTTCCTTGGATCTATCATTCGGATTTAGGTTGGATTTATGTCCATGGTCCTAAGGAGGATGAAGTATGGTTATATATAACAGGACTTGGGTGGTTTTGGACCACGGAAGAAATATGGAGCAATCGCAAGCCCGATTGGCTTTTATGGCTTTATGAGCAAGAAAACTCTAGATGGGTAGGGTATTATATTTACGAGCCAGTTGGCAAAACACTCCTCTCGGAAGGGAAAACTTTTTGGAACCCTCAAAGTCAAAGAGATTTTGTCTACGAATAATTCCTCTTTGCGTTGAATATACATCAGTTGGTTCACTCTACCAGTTTACAAACAGGGGGAGTTGCAAAATCAACCCACGATTTATCAGAAGCTTTTTTTAATTTAGGCATCAGTTCTCAAACATCAGAAAAAACTAACCCCGAAGTTTCCGGTGGTGTTATAATTGCTCACGGACTATGGCAATGGCCAGGAGTTTCAGCATACAACAACTGGAAAAAAAAACAGATACCTTACATCATCTTTCCTCATGGTATGCTGGATCCGTGGTTTAAAAAAGCTTACCCGCTTAAGCATATCAAAAAGCAACTTTACTGGTGGTGGAAACAGGGGAAAATTTTGGAGCATGCTCACGCAGTCTGCTTCACCACCGAAGAGGAAAGAAAGCTCGCACAAAAAACATTCTGGCCATATCGGTGCAGGGAAATTGTCACCGGTCTCGGAGTTGGAGATCCTCCCGGAAATGACAGAAATCAGGTATCTAATTTTAACACTAAATTTCCCCAAACTAGAGGGAAAAAGTTTCTTTTGTATATGGGTCGTATCCATCCTAAGAAAGGGCTGGATCTTCTATTGAAAGCTTTTGCCAGACAAAAAAATACGAATGATTTACTAGTAATCGCCGCACCGATTTCTGAAGATGACGCTTTTTATAAAACGCTTCGTAAAGATTTTAAGCACATAGAGAAGCAAGTTCTTTGGACAGATATGCTGGAGGGCGATTTGAAGTGGGGTGCCTTACGGGCAGCTGATTGTTTGATCCTTCCGTCCCATCAGGAAAACTACGGTATGGTGGTGGCGGAAGCATGTTCGGTGGGTACCCCAGTTCTTATCTCAAATAAAGTAAACCTGTATCATGAAATTTTGGAATATGACGCAGGCATGGTCGAAGATAATACGCAAAGGGGTATTGACCAACTGGTGGATCATTGGGTTAGGGGAAGCACACAAGGAAAGTCTCAAAATGCAAGAAAGTGTTTTCGTGATAAACTGCATATTTCCAAAACGGCCGAGAAAATTATTGGGCTTTTTGAGGAAGCGACTAGCAGCACCGATTCATGAAAATTAATATTTTGCAGGGTGCGTTTCTCCCCGTGCCTCCCAGTAAAGGCGGAGCGATTGAAGCAGCTTGGCATTCTCTGGGTAGAGAATTTGCCAGGAGAGGGCATGAAGTAACACATGTCTCTAGCATGGCTCCGGATTTACCAAATGAAGAGACGGTCGGAGATGTAAAATATACAAGAGTCCGGGGTGCCAATGCAGTATCTAATCGTTATTTATTGAAGTTGCTTGAGTTTCCTTATGTATTGCGAGCAAGGAAAGTCATGGCCAGTGCTGACATTTTGGTAACTCATGCTTTTTGGGCGCCGATCCTATTTCCAAAAGAAAACTGTGGTAAGTTGTATGTTCATGTCGGTCGGTATCCAAAGGGGCAGCTTAGGCTATATCAAAAAGCCAGTCGTTTCCAGGTGCCAAGTAAATCTATTGAAGATATTTCCAAAGGACAGATACCTGCACAAGCATGTAAAGTAAAGACCTTACCCTACCCCTTGACTTGGCAGCCGTCTCAAAAAGAAAATCTTAATCATAAGGAAAAAGTAATTTTATACGCCGGTCGGATACACCCTGAAAAAGGGGTGGAATCTCTTTTGCAAGCTTGGGGAAAATTACCAAAAGAAATTGCGAGAGGATGGACTCTTCGAATAGTCGGACCCTGGAAAGAAGAGCAGGGTGGAGGAGGGAAAAGATTTAGGGACCGTTTGGGGAGTATTTTGAAAACAGGTCATAATAAAGTTGATTTCATTGAACCTCTTTTTGATCGAGACGAGCTGAAAAAAGAAATGGAGAGAGCGACCTTCTTTTTTTATCCATCCGAAGCCAAAGATGGCGAGACTTTTGGTTTGGCAGTTTTAGAGGCCATGAGTTGCGGATGTATCCCCGTCGTTTCCGAGCTTCCATGTTTTACGGATTTTATTTCTTTTGGGAACGAAGGGTTTTGTCTGAACGAGAGTAAAAATATAAACATGGAAGATGCCATAAGTGCGGCTTTAGCTAAAGTCATTACCCTCGAGGAATGCCAAAAAAGGGAAACCGGAATTGCGGCATGGAATCGTTCTAAGGAGTACGAACTGGAGAGAGTAGCCCGGGCTTATTTGGATGATTTCTTAACCCTCCTTCAGGAAGAATAAATTCCCTTTAATGAATTTAAACCCTTGGACTGCAGGGTTTGGCAATCTATCATATACCTATGTTAAATAATTATAATACTTCTATTACTTTTGTAATAGTGCTTGGTTTCCTTTCAATAAGTTTCATTCTTGTTGGGGAAGAAAAAAACTTGCCAGATGGTCAAATTGTTTTTCCAGAAACATTCCTGAATCTTTCAGGTGAAAAAGTACCTTATGAAAAAATTACAGAAAAATATGTGGGCCTTTATTTTTCTGCAAGTTGGTGCGGTCCTTGCAGAAAGTTCACACCTAAACTTATAGAATTCAGGAATAAGCATGAATCAGAGTTTGAAGTAATTTTGGTCGGGGGAGATGGTAGTGCGAAAGCACAAGCGAACTACATGAAAAAATACGGAATGCCTTGGCTAGCTATGGAAAATCAATCCCAAGAGGCAAAACATGCAAGCAAGGTAACGGGTGTGGAGTTTATTCCCTTTCTCGTGGTGCTTGATCAAAAGGGCAACATCGTTACGAAAAATGGAAAGAAAGACTTGGCTAAGTGGGGTGACGAATCCCTGGATTATTGGAAAGATTTGTAGATACAGAGTATTAAAGGCGAACGGTCACACCGTGTTCCTGCATTACTCTCTTGGTTTCTTTTATAGAAAACTCCCCAAAATGGAAAATGCTGGCAGCCAGAACCGCACTGGCATGACCCTCCAAAATCCCTTCTGCCATGTGCTGGGGCTTCCCCACGCCCCCGGAAGCAATTACAGGAACCTCTACGGCATCACTCAATGTGCGAGTTAATTTAAGATCATAACCATCTTTGGTTCCATCTCGATCCATGCTGGTAAGCAAAATTTCTCCAGCTCCCCTGTTCACCACTTCCTCAGCCCATGCAATGGCATCCAAGGAAGTTTCTTTTCTCCCCCCGTGGGTATAAACAACCCATTGATCTTTTCCCGGAATCCGTTTTGCGTCAATGGCTACGACAATGCATTGATTTCCGAATTGTGAAGAGGCTTGGTTGATCAGTCCGGGATTTGTTATGGCCGCGGTATTTAAGCTTATCTTGTCCGCTCCGCACAGTAGCATTTGCCGGATGTCTTTGAGCTCGCGGATACCTCCTCCAACGGTTACCGGCATGAAGCAGGACGCAACGGTTTCCTCCACCACCTCATGCATGGTTTGTCTTTCATCACTGGATGCGGTGATATCTAAAAAAACTAATTCATCGGCACCTTGTTCCTGGTAGGCTTTGGCAACTTCCACCGGATCCCCTGCATCCATAAGTTTTTTAAACTGCACTCCTTTTACCACTCTGCCGCCATCGACATCGAGACAGGGGATAACTCGTGAACAGAGCATAGATTTTTGAATTAAAGGAAGCTTAGATCCTCAAATTAATAGCAGGTAGCTTTACTCGCCTGCAAACGCAACATCCGGTTGGTAGGAGAGAACAAGTTTGTATTGCTGGCCTGGACGCATGACGAGTGGATGGTCGCGAACCAAAAATTGAACATAATGAATATTTCCGGAATATCCGCGAAACTCTGGATTGTCCGAAACAGTTTCAAAAGAACTCCATTTTGCTTGGAAATCGTCCGTTTCTACATTGGCCCGCAAACCGTCTGAACCTTGCGTCAAGGTTGTGCCGAGACGGTAAGTCGTGTGAGGTGATCCGATAATCAGGGCTAACTTCATCTTATCCAGCGTGGCTTGGTTTTTAACCTTAAAACTAAATTCTGACTTGATTTTCCCATCACCAAATGTCCATTGCACCTGACAACTTCCCAAGCCATGGGAATATTCACCATTGGTTTTGACTAAATCAGGCTGATCAAATCTTAAGTAGAATGATTTTCTCAGTCCAACTCCGGTAACACAGTTTTTTCCATAATATGCGGGTATCACCTGGGTGTCACCAAAGGTTAGCTCGGGTAACATCACGGGTAAATATTGATTTACCGGCCAATCAAAAAGACCGGGACAATGGGGAAATGCCAAATTATCGCAATTGGGTTTGGCACCAGGACCGATCAAAGGAAGTTGAAATTGTAGGCCATTGTTTTCGTCCCGGTAAAGAAAAAGGCCATGCTCTTTTTTATGGGACTTATCAAAAGTAACAAATCGTCCTGCTACCTTGGACCGCTGAGGAGGTGCAACCCCAAGGGAACCGCCAATAACCCTTGCAAGCCTGGACCATTGGCAGAGATATCTTGCGGCATCAAAATTGGCCATTCTTGTGGTGTGATTTGATACTGTATTCCTTTCGTCATCCCGAATAACCAAATCACCTTTTTCCTGATCCAGGTAGGTAACGAAGAAATACTGAAAAAGTTTTCGCAATGTTTCTAAATAGAGGGGCATTTTTTCTGCTGATACCCAATGGTCGCGCATCGACTGCAGGATCATGCTTATGCAATGAAGCTGGCCATAGGCTCCAACCGACCTACCGTAACTCCAGCCAAGCCCATCCTGCCTGGTCATGTCGGGCAACATACGGAGGTATTTTTCTGCAAAGGTTCTGAGTTTAGGGAGCTTACGATCCTTAAGGTGAACGTTTGCATGCAGCTGAAGAGCCTGTCGGATAAAGATAAACGACAAGGGACCGTACAAATCATAAACGCCGCATGTTCCATCTGGAAAATCATTACAGTAACCACTTGAGCTGTTTGCTTCGATTCGTTCCACAAAACGATCAATAACTTTTCCGGTATCATCTTTCTTGGTTAAGCCAAAACTGAATCGGGCAACCGATTTAGCCACATTGAAAGCTTGAAAATGATCTTTGTGGTCCGAACGTGACATCAGGGATGTGTCTAATTGTTCTCTTGTTTGATCCTGCAATCTTTCCCAAACCGAATTTCTTTCTTTGGATGCACCAAAAGAGAGAAGGCCAAGGGCCGCATAAGCGAGGCCATTTTCTGAGGCATCTGGAGTGAAAGCCTGCTGGGTAACACACCGGGCAGATAGATCAAACAGGTCGAACCCCTCCAGTTCCACTTCGCCTGAAGCTCGGAAAAACTCCCCAATTGCCAAGGCGGCGTGCCCTGGTTCATCAACCCGGGAACCTTCCCCGGTAGCAGAGGAAACGCTGCCGTCTTCGTTTATATGTTTGAGATTGTTGCCAAGCAAAGAGCGGGCAAGATCCAAGCATTGTTCGGAAAAGTTGTGCATAAAAGGCCGAAAGGGATATTCAACGCAAATCGATTACGGTGCCTTGAAAAAGAAGGTTTGTCAATGTGTTATGGAGTTTGAATAAGTTCGAGAAACTCTTTGTTTGTAGAAGTTTTGGCAAGCCTTTCCAAAAGGGTTTCCGCTGCGTCAATGACTTTCATTGGGGACATGGCCCGACGTAAGAATGATGTTTTCTCCAAAATATTTCGATCGACAAGATCTTCTTCTTTTCTCGTTCCTGAAGATGCCAGGTTGATTGCAGGCCAAAGTCTGAGCTCAGCAACTTTACGATCCAGAATAATTTCACTATTTCCAGTGCCTTTGAATTCCTGAAAAATTAACTCATCCATTTTAGAACCTGTTTCGATCAAGGCAGTTGCAACGATGGTCAGGGAGCCTGATTCTTCCGAATTTCTGGCAGAAGAAAAGATTTGTCTTGGCTTTTCGAGTGCACGCACATCCAATCCACCAGTCATGGTCCGTCCACTCTTTCCAGAATTGGCGTTATAGGCTCTTGACAACCTGGTTATGGAATCCATTAAAAGGACGACATCTTTTTTGGATTCAACCAGTCGTTTTGCCCGTTCGATGGCCAATTCCGCGACCCGGAGATGACTTTTCACTTCTTCGTCATTAGAGGAAGCATAAATTTCTGCATCCACCGTGCGTTTAAAATCTGTCACCTCTTCGGGGCGTTCATCGATGAGCATCACCATGAGGTGACACTCCGGGTGATTTTCTTCAATCCCTTTTGCAATGTCGTGAAGGATCGTAGTTTTTCCTGCTCTAGGAGGTGCGACTATTAATGCCCTTTGTCCTTTTCCAATTGGGCAAAAAAGATCCAGAACACGGGTGGTCATCCGTCCATCACTAGTTTCCAGGTTTAATTTTTCCTTTGGCTGGATGGTGGTCAGTTGATCGAATCGAAAAAGTTTTTTGCGTTCATGTATTGGTAAACCGTCCACGGAATGCACATATTGTACTTTGGGATTTGGTCTTCTTTGATCAAAGGAGGCATCCGCATGGATAATTGAGCCTCGCTTGAGCTTAAATCTTCGCACGAGCTCCTTGGGCACAAAGGGATCATGAGGGGTGGTTTTACCTCCCCGGCTTGGGTTTAGCAAAACACCTGCTTTGTTCTCGACCAAGTCGAGCATGCCCTCAACCTGTTTAGGGTCAGGAGCGCTATCTTGTTCTTCGCTCATAAGATGCAAATTGAATCAGCCAAAATCTAGGCAGTATTAGGGGGTCCGAAGCTAAGTTAGTTCCAAATGCGGACTATAATCTAGCTATTCAAAATTTCATAATCAATACGTCAACCATGTAAAACGAAAATATGTAAATGAGATGGTTCTTTTACCCTTATTCCATTAAAGATAATTTGAATGAAGCCTTTTTATTTAACCACTGCAATCGATTATGCCAATGGATCTCCACATTTGGGGCACGCATATGAAAAAATTTTAGCGGATGTTATCAGCAGGACGAAAAAAGTGACGGGACAACCTACACATTTTGTAACCGGCTTGGATGAGCACGGTCAAAAAGTCCAACAAGGAGCAGAAAAGGAAGGGGTAGAGCCACAAGCGCGTTGTGACCGGATTGCTGATGAATTTAAAAAAATGTTGGTCAGTTTAGGCATTGCAAATGATGATTATGTAAGAACCACTGAATCTCGACACCAACAGGTTGTTACAAGTTTGTTGAAAGACCTGTTCGAAAGAGGAGAAATTTATCAGGCAGAATACAGCGGTTTTTACTCGATGAGAGCCGAACAATTTCTTCAGGAAAAAGATAAAGTGGACGGGGTATGGCCAGAGATTTTTGGCGAGGTTACTGAAATAACCGAAAAAAATTATTTTTTTAAACTAGGAAAATACCAGGAATGGCTGCTTCAATTTTTAAAGGAAAATAAGAATTTTATTCTTCCCGCACATCGCCAATCCCAAGTGATTGAATTTCTTAAGGAACCTCTCAATGATCTCTGTATTTCCCGACCAAAAGAACGGTTATCTTGGGGTATCCCTCTCCCTTTTGACCAGGAGTATGTCACTTATGTTTGGTTTGATGCACTGGTTAATTATGTAACCGCAGCTGGGTATGGAGGGAAAGAATTCACGAAACTTTGGCCCGCAGATCTCCATGTTATAGGCAAGGATATCCTGGCTCCCCCGCATGCGGTCTATTGGCCCATTATGCTTGAAGCGTGCAATCTCGAACTTCCCAAGAAGATTTTAGCCCATGGATGGTGGACCAGTTCAGGAGAGAAAATGTCCAAGAGTACAGGGGAAAGCATAAATCCCCTGGAACTGGCCGATGAGTACGGAGCTGATGCTTTCCGCTTTTTTGTTATGAGAGAAATGAAAGTAGGTCAGGATGCCGAATTCTCTCTCTCTAGATTTGACTCAAGATACCGGGCAGACTTGGGAAATGATCTTGGAAATTTAGTAAGCAGGCTACTGCATATGTGTGTAAATTATTTTGATTCAGTGGTTCCGGAACATCACGAGCCTGAAAAACCAGAATTGGAACTTCAAAAGAAGTGGAAAAGCACCCAAAAAATTTCGAAGGCATTTTTCGAGGAATTTCAATTCAGTCTGGGACTGGAACAGGTTTCAGGCTTTATTCGGGCAATTAATAAATACGCGGATGATAGAGTTCCATGGAAACTTGCCAAGTCTGCTGAAGAGGGTGACCAAAAAAACCTGCAGACCTGTCTTTCAAATATGGTGGAGGCTCTTCGCCTTGCCAATTCTTTGCTCGTGGCCGTTATGCCGGAAATTCATGCAAAAATAAATGAGAGACTTGGTCTGCCTGCCTGTAAGTCATGGCAACAAGATCTTATCTGGGATCATCGTTTAAATGGAAAAACGATAAAAGAAAAAATTATTCTGTTTCCTCGGAAGTAGTCCCCTCTTTTTCCAGCCATTCGATTTCCAGGGAAAGCACGCGGGTATCATCCGCTTCCAAAACCTTAATTTGCAAACCCGCAATTTCATGGACTTCCTGATTTTCAGGAATTCTTCCAAGTTCTTTGGTTATCACTCCCCCAACTGTTGCGGTATCATCCTCGTCTTCGAACAGATTAATTTGATCTGGAAGATCATGAACGGGTACAAGACCGGAAATTCTCCATTTGTTTTCATCGATTTTCTCCACGGCTTTTTCATCTGAATCAAATTCGTCCTGAATCTCGCCTACAACCTCCTCCAAAATATCTTCAAGGGTGATTACACCGTCGATTCCTCCAAATTGATCTCGAACTAAGGCCATATGAACTTTTAACTTCATCATCCTCTTGAGTGCCGCAGGCAACGGCTCTTCCCTCGATAGCAGGGCCGGGGCTTTGGTTATTTTTCGTAAATCAAAATTTTGGCTCTTTTCTGAAAGTGCCCGAAAGGCATACTTTACATGGACAATCCCAAGACATTGATCAAGATCATGGTCACAGAGGGGCAACCTGGTATGTCCACAGGATTTAGCAATTTCTAAGTTGGTGGAGAAGGAATCATTTACATCAAGAATTTGAACCTGATTCCGGGGGATCATGACATCGTTTACCTTTAGCTGGCTCATTTCGATTGTATTTCCCATAATTTCGAGAATTTCCGGATCAAGATTTGCTCCCTCCCGACCGACGACGCGGATATGGTCAGCAACCTCACTTTCTTCGTCCTGTTCCATTACCATCTTTTGACTGGATGATTCCATACCTTTTTCCACAATTAAAATTAGAAGAGACAAAGGTTTGCAGATAAGTCTGATTAAAAACACTGGGAAAAAAGCGGGCTTTAAATATAACTCAATGTTTGGACTTTGGCTTATTTTCTTCGGCAGCATCCAGGAGGCAATTCTTTCTACGGATAGAGAGGCAACAAAACAAAATGCCAGTAGCCCGGGCTTATTTTCCGGGCCTTCGACATAAAGATTGGAAAAGACAGAAAACACCAAAAAGCCAAATAAAATTTGCAGGGAAGAAAGTGTGGATGCTTCCACATGGAAAGGACGCTCATGGTTGGGTAGTTGCAAACTGTCTGACAACAAACGGTCTATTTGGTTTCCAGAACTGGGGCTGGCAACCAAACCGGAGCGAATCCGGTCAATCAAAGTACGATATATACCAAGAGCGATTGCCCAAAAAATAAAAATGAGCCAAATTACCAAAATCTGCGGCCATGGAAAACTACCAGGAATCATGGATGATCAAGTAATGGAACGATTTCCTCCAATGCTGCCAGTGCTTTTTCGTTTTCAATTTCCGTGCCTATGGAAAGGCGAAGATACCTTGCCAATTCACCGGGCATGGGCCGGGTTATGACCCCTTTTCGTTGCAAGGCCTCAAATGCTTTCCTGCCATTTCCTAGATTGACAAGGATGAAGTTGGCCTGACTTGGAATATATTCAAGATCGAGGTTCTGCAGGCCTTGCTCCACTTGCCTAAGACCGTTTTCATTTCTTCTCCGACACTGAAGAACCCAGTCTTCATCCTCCAGGGCTGCAATCGCAGCGGCTTGGGCGATGGAGTTGGCATTGAATGGTTGTCTAGCCTTTTGAAGAAGAGATATCATTTCCTTTGATCCGTATCCATATCCAATCCTTAATCCAGCCAGTCCATGGATTTTGGAAAAGGTACGAAGCCCGATCACTTTCTTGCCTGACTGGATAAAAGGGCGGATATCGGGAGGGTCGTCAAGGTATTCCGAATAAGCTTCATCTAGGCAGAGAATGACATGTTCAGGCATCGTTTCAATAAACGAGTAGATTTCGTCCTTGGAATTAGCAGTACCGGTTGGGTTGTTAGGACTCGGCAGAAAAATGATTTTGGTTTTTGAGTTAATGGATTCCCTTATCAGGGTTAGGTTATGCGTAAGATTAGGCATGCGGGCGGACACGGGTTGCCCTCCCATCAAAAGAGTTACCAACTTGTATACTGCAAAAGCATGTTCACCAAAAATGATTTCATCATTTTCGCCAATAAAGACATGTCCGAGTAATTCAATGATTTCATTGGACCCATTACCTAGGATAAAGTGTTCGTTTGAGAGTGAAAACTTGGAAGCCAGTCTTTCCAACAGAAAAGTACCACTCCCATCCGGATATAGATGCACTTGATCAAGTGCACCCTTTGCTTTTTCCAGAGCATGTGGTGAGGCACCCCAAGGGTTTTCATTGGAGGCAAGTTTTACGATTTCATGCTCGGCTAAACCAAATTGTTCAGCAACTTTTTCAATTGGTTTCCCAGGGGTATAAATAGGTTGATCGAGGATGCGGGGATTCGCAAGTTGCGTAAAATTCATTGGCAAAGAGTAAGGTATCCTCATGCTAATCATACTTCAAGGAAAAGCTTTTCCTTGAATTCGCGTATTGTGCGCTTGAAACACTTTTGTAATAGTGGCAATTGTGAGAGTTGTGCTGTTTGGAGCTTCTGGGCTACTGGGATGGTCCGTTTATCAAGAATTGAATCGAAGAGGTTTTGAAAGTATTCAATATTGCCAAAAACCATCAGATAAAGGTCCGTTACCTTCCTTCAGGGGCTTGAGTTTGGTTGATGAGATGCAACTTACGCGCGAGCTTCTCGACCAATGGCCTGATGCAATTATAAATTGTGCGGCTGTTTCTTCGCCTGATTCCGTAAATCAGGATCCAAGGGGTGCAGCAAAAATAAATGTTGATGGCGCCCAAAAACTGGCGGAGATATCCTCTCATCTGGGTGCGAGGTTTATCCATATTTCGAGTGATATGGTTTTTGAGGGACGGGAGGAGCCTTACCGCTCAACTGATTTGCCCAAGCCAGTAAGCGAATATGGAAATCAAAAGCTGGAGGCCGAAAAAAAAGTTCTTTCCGCAATCGATGAAAATGTAGTCGTTTTACGACTTACGCTGATTAATGGAAATAGCCCGCGGGCCAATCGTAGTCCGCATGAAAGAATTTTTGAATCCATCCAAAAGGGGCAAACTCTTACCCTTTTTGACGACGAATACAGGCAACCCTGTTCAGCAGATAATGTGGCGTCGGTTGTGGTGGAACTGCTTGAGAGACCAAACCTGACCGGGTTGTTTCACTGGGCAGGAACTGAAGTTATATCTCGTTTCGAATTGGGAAAAAGAATCCTCGAAAGGTTCGGTTTTTCAGCAAGCTTACTCAATCGCGGTTCTATCAATGAATCTTTCAAGCGGGTGGGGAAACGCCCAGCCAAACTTACCTTTGAGCTATCACCCTTGATGGGCAAAATCAAAACAAAACCACAGAACATAAGCGAGCAACTTGAGGGATTAAAAGTTCCTGACGGTCTTTTCAAGTGGTATAGGGAAAATGCGAATGACCCGTCGAAATATACTATACGAATTTAAATAATAATGTTCGTTTATCCCAACGCAATAGAAGACGGTCTGACGAATATGGCGAGAGACTGGCTACTTTTCGATCAGGCAGATTCGCCGTCCTTTCGTCATTATCAGTGGTCTTCCATGGAAACAAGCTTTGGATACGGTCAAGACTGGGAATGGGTTGAGGAAATAACCGGTATTTCAGTTGATCAATTAATTCGCAGACCTACTGGTGGTGGAATTGTGAAGCACGGTAAAGATTGGACCTATTGTCTAGTCATTCCCAGGACTCATCAATCATTCTTCATACAACCCCTTGATTTTTACAAAGAGGTTCACCTTTGTATTGCATCGGCATTTGCCCGCCAGCATATAGTTACAACCTTGCAACCCTGCCCAACTAATAAAGAAAAAATGATCCCGGGCGACTGCTTTCAAGAACCGGTGGGATGGGATCTTATGAATGTTGATTTTTCAAAAAAGGTAGCTGGTGCGGCGATGAAAAAATCCAGAAAGGGTCTGTTACTACAAGGAACCATTCTTATGGATAAGACATGGGCGCTCAATAAACAAAAATTTCAAGAAAGCCTCACACATTGCCTCGCAGATATGGTCGAGGAGAAAATTGAGCGGGCAAACTGGACCTCAAAATTTTCTAACCAGATGGAAAAATTGCACCAGCAATTTTCCTCTCTTGATTGGAAGAAAAAGAGAATCCGCAGTTAAGGAACCTTTTCTAAGGTCATCACGGATTCAATATGACGAGTTTGGGGGAAAAGATCAAAAGGCTGAATTTCCAAAACAGAATAACCGCCCTCCACTAAAACTTTTGCATCACGGGCTTGCGTGGCAGGATCGCAGGAAATATAGACAATGAAATCCGGGCTAAAGGATAAGGCTTGGGAGAGAAAGTTTTGATCACATCCTCTTCGTGGGGGGTCTACAAGCAGTGTGCATGGTCGAAAAGTTGAGTCGATCGCATCAAAAATAGAAAATGCATCTCCTAAAATAAATTCCGCATTCACCATCCTATTTAGTTTGGCATTCGCTTGTGCTCCATGAAATCCTTCACGACTAATTTCAATTCCAATTACTTTTTTAAAGTGGGGTGAGGCAGATATTCCAAAAATGCCGCTTCCACAGTAGGCATCTATTAAAAAAGATGTCTTCTGGGGCTGAGATTGTTTGATTACATAATTTACTAGCTCAGGAAGTATAGAGGGATTATTTTGAAAAAAATCTCCTGCCCGAAACTGAAAAGTAAGGTCGCCAACTCTTTCCTGCACCAATTCATTTGGATCTGTGGTTATATGTCCGTTGGTGTCTCGCAAAAGTAAGGTGCCCCCTTTTTTTAGTCCGAATTTTCTTCCTTCCAGGTTTTTTCTCGCCAACGGCAAGACCTGGTTAATTTCTTTAGTGGCTATCGGGCACTGGTGAATATCAATCAAGGACCTGCGGGTCCCTTGTTTTAAAAACCCCACTTTAAAAAAATGTGAAGGATGAGGTCTTTCGTAATGAGGAGTAAGCTTGGAACGGTAGCCATATTTCTGAGGAGATGGGATTGGTCGGTTAACTGGAAATTCAATTCTTCCGATCCGTGCAAAAGAATTTTCGACCTGTTTCCGCTTCCATTTTAACTGGCTTGCATAATCCATATGTTGGTACTGACAACCACCGCACTCCCCAAAAAGATCGCACACCGGCTCAACCCGGTCCGGAGATCTTTGGTACACAAATACACAGTCTGCGGATGAGTAATTTTTATGGTTACGGTAAATCCGAGCTTGGATTTTCTCACCAGGTAAAACATAGGGCACTTGAATAACCCAGCCTTTGTCTCTGCCCAAGCCAAGACCCAAGTTAGTTAAAGACTCAATTTCTAAATCAAGCAGGTGGTGATAGGGGTAGGGGTGTGGTGTAAATCCTTTTGGGGAATTATTCATGATGAATTCTTTTAACGGACTCGCTATTTTCAGGCAAAATCGTTTTTTTACAACCTTGCAGATAAGAATAGAAAGCCCTTCGAATCAGAAGATTAAACATTTGGTTCGTCTCAGAAAATCCAGTAACTACCGAAAAGATACGGGATTATTTCTGGTGGAGGGAAAAAGGGAGATCGAAGCCCTGAACGCAGCAGGACGCTCTTTGAAAGAACTTTATTTTCTTCAGAACTCTGAAGAAGAAGTAGGATCAATCCTAGAAATACAAACTAGGAAGCAGGTTGCCTGTTTTGAACTGGCCGAAGAACCGATGAGGAAGATTTCCTACCGGGGGCAGACGAGTAAATTGGTCGGGGTTGCCAAAACTTGGGAAATTAACTTAAAAAATCATGAAATAAAAAATCATGACTTGGTTCTTATTCTGGATGAAATTGAAAAACCAGGAAATTTAGGTGCCATTCTCAGAACTGCAGAAGCCATGGGAGTTGAGTCTGTTCTATTATCGGACCCAAATGTAGACTTTTATAATCCGAATGTAATTAGGTCTTCGATGGGATTATTTGCCAGTTTGAAGGTATCTTGGGGAACAAAAGCGGAGGTTATGGATTGGATTCATAAAAAGGGCTTTTTGGTTGTAGGTACAAGTTCACGGGCACAAAAATCGATTTATGAGTATAATTTCTGCCCGAAAACCGCACTGCTTATGGGCAGTGAAAAGAAGGGACTGGGCCAGTTTTGGGAAACGAATGCGGATGCGATGGTCTCGATTCCTATGCAGGGCCACGGGAGTTCCTTAAACTTGAATTGCGCAACTGCTGGAGTACTCATGGAAATTAACCGCAGGAAGATGATTTCAAAGACTCTTTAGCCAAGGCATTGTTTTATCCAGTGCTTCTTTCATCGAAAGAATGGGCTCATATCCAAGATCCCGCTTGGCAGCGTCGCTTGAAAACCAATGATCATGCGCTAATTGGCAGGCAACAAAACGAGTCATTGGCAAATCTGACTTCATGGGGAAAATTTTCCACAACAGTTCTGCGGCAAGTCCAATGGAATATGCTTTCTTAAGACTAATTTTCTCTTTGACTGGATGAAGATCAAGCTCTGTAAAAATAAAGTTAAGCCAAGACCATAATTGCACTGGTTCGTTTTGTGAGATGAAATAGGCATGACCACCAATTGGTTTTCCCGTTATGAGACATTTGAGGGCCAAGATGTGGGCATGCACTACATTGTCAACATGAGTTAAATCCACTTGGTTTAAGCCGTCACCAACAATTTTCAGTTTTCCGCTGCGGTGTCGGCAAATTACTTTAGGTAAGAGATGTGGGTCATTCTCTCCCCAAATTAAGTGTGGCCGGAGGGCAACTGAAGCAAAAGTTTCGCTATTCGATGAGAGCACATTCTTTTCAGCGATTGATTTAGTGTAAGAATAAGGGGATATACGCGAAGAAATGTACGGCATATCTTCTTTTCCGTCTTTTATTGCATTGCCGGAGAAAACGACACTTGGTGAACTTGTGTAAATGAAAAATTTGACACCACTGGTTTTAGCTACTTCTAAAAGATTTTTCGTCGCGAAGAAATTAGCTGCATAAAAATCGTTATACTTTCCATCAATACCAGCTTTTGCTGCAGTGTGAAAAATACAGTCAACCCCTTCAAATATTCTGGTATCATCAATTTTTTGAGAGAGATCTACTTGGTGGTGTTTAATTTGATTTTTCTCATTTACAGAATTTGTACGGCTCAAGGTTTCAACCTCATGACCAAGTTCAGATAGTTTTTTGGAAATTTTACTTCCTAAGAAGCCGAGGCCACCTGTTACTATAATTTTCACTTTTTAATGCCAATTGTCTGATCCTTTAATACCTTTTTTGACCATTTTTGAGATAGGGCAAGGCGATGAATTTTGGCGTTATGTCTAGCATCAACAGGAAGCCTTCGCTGAAAGAAAAGCCTTCGCATTCCAAACTGTACAAAATTCTCTTCAATGATCGAATAAATTTGTTTTGAAAGATTCGTTATATTCGATTTGACATTGGATGCCTCAACCACCAAGCATGGCTCTTGTATTCTTTCCGTTCCAATCCCGATCAGGGCACATCTATGCACCCCACTAAGATTATTTATGATGGGTTCACATTTCTCTGTTTCAAGTGGGCCAAATTTCGTTTGGACACATTCCGCTTTCCTGCCCAGGAAGCGCAGATTGCCTTCGTCATCCCAATATCCCAAGTCACCCATTCGATGATATGTTTTGGAATTAAATTTAAAACGCGCATCTCTGGTGGCACCTGGCATTTGGTCATATCCGTCGGTTACGCAAATTCCTGAAACACATATTTCCCCAGTTTCAAATTTTTTAGTCATAGGAATAATCTCGTCTTCATCTTGGTTAGGAATGGGAGATTTTTTTACTGGCATGAGTTGAATAGATATATTATTAATTGGCTTTCCAAGGCATGATCCTTCTCCATTTATTATGGACTGACTAAGTCGGGAAATTTGATTATGATTGGAGTAACTGACCGGAAGTGCTTCCGTTGCTCCATACGGAATGAAGATTTTCCCCGACGGAAGATAGCTTGCTAATCTATGAACGACCTTCGGTGTAACTGGTGCACCAGCTAGCATGATACGTTGGACGCTTTTTAAGCGAACGCCGTGTTTCTGGCAATAATCACTGATTTTTTTTCCAATAACAGGCGAACAAAAAGCGGATGTAACCTGATGGTCCAAGATTGTTTGTACGAGTTTTTCGGCATTGGCTTTTGCAGGCTTCCTAGGGTTCATTTCTGGGATTACAGAGGTAACACCCAATGCAGGATTAAAAAGCGAGAAAATGGGAAGTGTTACCATGTCGACTTCTCCTTTTTGTATTCCAAATTCTCTTTCTAAAGTTTGGATCTGTGCATTGAAGTTTCTATGAAGATATCGAACTCCTTTGGGTGAACCGGTTGACCCGGATGTAAAAACAATTGCAGCCAAGTCTTTATCTTGGGAATAATGCATTTGCGTTGGATTGATTATAAATTTCCTTTTTGCCTCTCCCAAAAGATTTTTGGTTATGCGAATTTTTAATCTTAGACTAGAAAAGGTTGTCCGAAAGAGTGTGGAAATCCAGATACCTATATCACTTGCAATAAGAGTTTGTGGCTTGCTTCGTTTAATACACTTTAATAGTGATTTTAATCCCATTCCGGGATCTATAATAATTGGTATTGCACCAATAAATAAAAGAGCAAAACAACATATTATTAGTTCGTAACCTGGTTTGACCATGAGTAGTACACGGTCATTTCTTTGTACACCTTTTTTTTTAAAAAATATGCTACACAAAATTACATCTTCATGCAATTGATTAAAGGTTTTTTTGAAAGGTGATCCGCCTGTAGAAATAATCGCTATATCACTGGGAATTTCGGTGGCGTTTTTCTCAAGGTGTCTTACTAAATTTCCAGAGAATTTTCTGTCGGCCATTTCGGTTATTTAATTTACTCTGCGAGCCATCGCTCCGCTTCAATCGCAGCTTGGCAACCCATGCCTGAGGCAGTGATAGCCTGTCTGTAGACATGATCTGCACAATCTCCTGCAATGTAAACTCCTGGTATTTTAGTTAGTACGCTGCTTCCTTTTTGCGGTATCAAATATCCGTTTTCATCCAGATCCAATTCATCTTTAAAGCATTCTGTGTTTGGAATGTGACCAATCGCTACAAAAATTCCCTTGCAGAGGACTTCTGAAGTTTTTCCGTCTCTCGTGCTCGAAATCATTACACTTTTGGCTTTACCATCTTCATCGGGAATAATTTTTTCTGGCTTTGTTTCCCATAAGACTTTTATTTTCGGATGCTCCAACACTCGTTGAGCCATAATCTTTGATGCTCGAAATTCGCCCCGTCGGTGCAGAATGGTGACTGATGAGCAAAAACGGGTTAAAAATAACGCTTCTTCACATGCCGAGTCCCCCCCTCCAACAACGACAACATCCATGTTTCGGTAAAACGCACCATCGCATGTCGCACAAGTGGTAACTCCTTTACCTCCATACATTTCCTTTTCACCAGGTATTCCGAGAAGCCTAGGTGCCGCTCCTGTGGCAATAATTACTGCCTTTGTTTCAATGAACTCATCACCCAATCTAAGTGTTTTTTTCTCATCTCTGAAAATAACTGAGTCTACCAATGCATGTTTGATTCTTGCCCCAAATTTGAGGGCTTGTTTGCGTAAGTTATCCATGAGCATGAATCCATCAATTCCTTCCGGGAAGCCGGGAAAGTTTTCCACTTCCGAGGTGGTGGTTAACTGTCCACCTGGTTGCTTGCCCTCCAGAATAAGGGGATTAAGATTTGCTCGAGCAGCGTAAATCCCTGCTGTGAAGCCGGCACAACCTGTGCCTATAATGATAATATTTTCCATGAATTTTTGTAGATCAACTTTTATAGAGGTAGTTTCCATAATTGATTTAAATTTTTAGAATGTCGAGATGTCTTTAATTGATAGCCACTGTCACCTTCAATCCTTTGTGCAAAAAAAGTCTTTGGATGGGGTATTGTCTCGGGCAAGAAGTGCCGGGGTAAATCGATTTATTACGGTTGGAACAAACCTCGATGACTGGAAGTCTTATCAATCTTTGGCTCATAGTAATCGAGACATTTTTTATTCGGTTGGTTTGCACCCGTGTTATGTCGGGAGAAATTGGTCCAAAGATGTTGAAAAAATTCCCGAATATTGGGATGAGTCGACTCAACCCGTTGCTTTTGGAGAAATCGGTCTAGATTACTTTCATTTGCCTAAGGACAAAATCAAAGCGGCAGAAATAGTTAATCAACAAAAAAAATGCTTTTCAAACCAGTTGGAATTTGCGAGTTCCCTGTGTTGTCCGATTATCATCCATTCGAGGAATTCTTTTGAGGATTGTGTAAGCCTAATTGACCAAAGTGGCTTGGATTGGCAAAGGGTCGTGTTTCATTGCTTTTCGGAAGGAAAACCTCAAATTCAAAAATTAGGGGATAGGGGTGGACGGGCATCTTTTACAGGAAATATTACTTTTGCAGATAATGAACCAATCTTAGATGCTATAAGATACCAAGGTATTGAAAAGCTAATGTTAGAAACAGACAGCCCTTATTTATGTCCGGAACCCAATAGAAAATCTAAAAATGAACCTTTTAGGCTTAGGGAAATCCTTATATTTCTAAACTCCTATTTTGATGAAAAATTGCACACCCTTGAGGAATTAATTAAAGTCAATACGGAAAAATTTTTCAAATTATCTGGCTGATTCAACCTTGCAGTTCGATAAAAGTTTCGTAAGTTTATTATTTTACTTCGAATTCGTTACTTACGCAATCTATTTAAATTTGATCAATTGTTGCAATGGACAAGCAAGAGCAAATAGAAAATGTTGAAGAAAAGACACCCGACAATTCACCAGTTGTTCCATCATCTAAACAGAAAGACCGTGAGTCTAGATCATCGGTAAGAAAAGAACTTCGTGAACAGAGGCAACTCTTAAAAGAGTTGAGGAGAAGGTTAAAAAACGGTGAAAATTTGACTGGTGATATCGAGGCCTGTCAAGGGCAGATAGAACTGCTTTACAAGGAGATGCAATCAATCGAAGAGGGTGGACATACCACATTTCTGGAGGCGAAAGAAGTCATTGCCCCCAAAATGAATTATGCTGAGAAAAAGGAGCACCTGAAAGATAAGATAAAACAGATAAAGAAAGAAATTCATGAACTGGAAGAATCTCTTTATCAACCTAATTTGCCTGATCTTACAAGAGATAAGACCATCGTTGAAATTTCTAAATTAAAGAAAGAGCAGGATGACTTGTCTGAGGAAATGAATGCTTTGCTCCAATTTAACCACACCCGTTTTGTTGAAGCTAGAGAAGAAACCAGAGAGCAGATGCGGCGTGCTGAAAAGGAACAAAATTTGGAAGCCGAACTCGATAGTCTTAGAAAAGAACTTTACGAAGCCAACCATCGTGCCGATTTAAATGTAGCCAACCAGTTGCTTGCAAAAATTTCAGATCTGGAAAGCGAAATAAAGAACCTAGACAAACCGGAAGAGGATGTTTTTCTTGAGCAATTCGATGACGACACAACTGATCCATTCTTGGAAAGGTAGTTCTTAAAATTTATTTCCCCCTTTTCTCGTTCGAATAGATCGTTACTTTCGCCTCGTGATGGCTAAGCAAGTACTTGGCACGCTTTATCGCCTTAGCGGTTGAAAGTGTAGGGTTTGAACGGATGTGCGGAAAAATATTTTTACGATTAATTCGACTCAATACTCCGGAATTCTTAAGAATTTTGATAGCATCCTTTCTTACTTCGCAAAGCAAAACATGGCATTTTTTTTCCTTGTAGTAATCAAGCAATTCTTCCAGAGCAAGCACAGATGTAGCGTCCAGGTGATGTGCATTAAGAAGTTTGAGAACCAGTACCTTTATGTTTCTATTTTCGCCAACCCGCCTTATTTGTTCGTAAAACAAATCAGCGGCAGCGAAAAAGAGCTCCCCTTCAACATGCACTATGGAAACTTCTGGTTGTGAAGATTTTGTTTTGCTAACGATGTAAGTGAGTTCACCATCCGCATTGTAACCATGTTCGGTCATTTCTGGTTCAGCGACTTTTTTAAGGAAAAGGAACAGTGAAGTTACCACCCCAACAAATATTGCAATTTGCAAAGAGAAGACTAGTCCCAAGGTAAAAGTTACAACAAAAGTTAAGGCATCCGAGCGCGAAGATTTGATCGCAGTTACCAATTGATTTTTCTTGATCAGAGAAAACCCGATAATTACAACTAGGGTCGAAAGCACGGAGACTGGTATCCATTGAACTGCATCACCTAAAAAAAAGTATCCGAGCAGGACCAAAAAACCAGTAAAAATATTTGAAAATCCAGACTTTGCTCCCGAGTTTACATTTAAACTAGACCGAGTAAGAGACCCGGAGGCTGGCATACCTGAGAAGAAACCACAGCTCAGGTTTGCTATCCCAAAAGAAAACGACTCCCTATCACTTTGAATCCGTTTTCCATTTCTGGAGGCAAGCGATTTCCCAATTGATAGACCTTCAATCAAACAAAGTAAAGCAATGGCAAAAGAGGATTGTAAAATAACTTGCCAATGAATAACAAACATTGAAAAATCAGGACCAGACAAGGGAAAAATATTTACAGAAAATGGCTTCAAGCATAACACTTTATAATCCTGAAAGATTAGAAATTGTCCAATGAAGGAGCCTAAGATCAAGCTTATAGCAATATTAGGCAAGTTATTAAATTGCTTTTTTAAAATTAAAAAGAAAAATAATGTAATTATACTGAGTAAAAGAGAAGAAATAGAAAAAGAATGAAAAGCTTTAATTATGAAAAATATAGACTCAAAAAAATTGGTCCCAAGTGGAAGAGGATCTTGTAAGCCGAAAACAGTATCCATTTGATTGATAATGATCAAAAATGAAGCGGCGGTTATGTAACCTGTAATAACCGTTCTAGAAATAAATTTTATCAGAAATGATATTCGAAAAAAGCTTGCAAGAATTAGCCATATTCCCGTGCATACTAAAATGCTTGGTAAAACCAAAAGAGCACTATGGGTGACTTCACCATTTGTTGATACCATTTTTAGTTGGAGAAAGACGCCAAGAAGAAGTACTGCCGTGGCGTTGGTGGGTCCTAGTGTGATGAACTTTCCGCCACCAAAGATACCGCCAACCAGAGCTGATACTCCAGAAGCAAGGAGACCAAAGTGGAGGGGTAAACCAGCAATCAGTGCGTAAGCCATGCCTTGGGGAATTGCAAGTAAGGCAACATTTACTCCCGCCTTACTATCTTGATACAAATGAGAAAGCCTTGGCATTATATAGGTTACTTACACATATTATAAATAATCATCAGTCTGAATGAAAGGTCAGAAACTCCTTAGAATCATTCCAAAACTTAACTTTCTCGTAGTATTCTTTCTTCATCTTTTGTAAGGACGCATTGACCTTGTCGTATAATGATATTTCAGGAATGATCGAAACATGGCTAGAAAGTGGAGAAGAGCTTTTCATGCTTTTCTGGGTAAGATGGATAATCCGTTGTTGTTTGGTTAGAATTTTTTCGGTGAGTTCCGCAATAGATTTGTCAAATTCTTTAAGTAAAAGAGTAGTAAGTTTGCTTTTATTTGAACGAATTTCTTCAGAAGCGGGTGAATTGGAATTGGTATTTAAAGCTCTTTTGAGTTGTTGAATTAAAGTAACATACTCTTCAATTCTACCAAAACCTTTAAGAAATTCATTCGTCAATAAACCTTCGCTCAGCTTTAGGGAATTCGTTGACCGAATATCTTCAAGCGTGTTTTGTAAATGACTTAATTCGTCCTCTAGGATATTGATTTCCGATGTAACAGATATTGCGGCAAAATTGTCGTTTTGATTTTGCTTTATTGAATTGATTCTTGCAGCTAATTCGACGGATTTATTTTCAAAAAGCTCAATTTTTTCTTTGAGTAATTTTACTTCAGAAATTGAAAGAATTGAGTCTTCAGAATTTTCATAAAATTTGTTGAGAGCTTTACTTACAGCAATTTGAAGAATTTTAGCGGCTTTTTTCGTTCTTCCTTTAATAACGATGGAATGATTGTTATGATTTTCTTGCTCATACTTTGTATAAAATAAGGTGGATAAAAAAGTAGTAGAGTTAAAATCCTTCGAGCCAAAATTATTTTGTGAAAGAATTACATTTTTGGCTTGAAGGCTACGGTTGAGAAATTCAAGTAAAAAAAAGGAAAATTTTTTACTGTTTATTATTTTATCATTAAATGTACGCAGCAGACCGATTTCTTTACTGTATTTTATAGTTATTTTGAGAGTTTCCCAGCTATCATCCTCGTTATCTTTTTGTATAAATAGATCACCCACATTCCTGTCGGCATCTATTTTAACAACTTTTGTCACCATGCTGAATTCTGAGTTGATTTCACTTCGGTAAGTTAGATAGTAGAAGACTACTATGGATAATGAAATTACAAGAATGCAGATTAATGGGTGTACTCTCATATGTCAGTATTATCAAATTCAGTTACACATGTAATTCCGCTTAACATAATAGCTGAATAGTGTTTTTGTAAAGTGAGATGACTTCTGTACCCATAGAGTATTCTCAGATGGTTACTGCCATACAAAAATCTTTGTATGCTTTCATTCTGTCCCTTTTACCAAATCGGACGGAAGCCGAAGATATATTACAGGAGACCAATCTAATACTTTGTCAAAAGGCCAGCGAGTATAACCCGGAAGGTCATTTTCAAGGATGGGCTTTTAATATAGCTAGATATCAGGTAATGAAGCACATTACCAAGAAGAAACGCAGTAAATTATGCTTTTCAACTGATATAGTGGAAGATGTTGCGGCAGAAGAGTTTGACACAAGAAGAGTGCAGGCAGTGCAAAAAGTTCTGTCGTTATGCTACGATCTCTTACCACTGAAAATGAGATTTATTGCCAAGCTTAGATTCAAGGATGAAAAAAGTATCAGAGATATTTCAGAAAAAGTTAATCGGCCAATGGGTGCGATTTCATCTACCCTATATCGGATTCGACAAAAACTATTTGAATGTGTAACCGATAAATTAGTTCTAGTGGAAGCCGAAATGGATTTTAAAAAATCTTAATCTTTTACGTAACATCATAGATAGAAGTGCTAAATATAGATGTACCTCCATTATGAAAACAAACACTCAGCACTTTGACAAGCTTGTCAGCAAAGCACTGGACTTGACCATTACTGAGATTGAAGCAAACCAATTGTCCGCCCTTCTCGATCAAAATCCGAATTTACAAAGAAGATACTGTAAGACGATCTTACTGGAATCACTCTTTCATTGGGAAGAAAATGAAAATATCGACCGTTTGGAGCCGAAAATCATCCATTTCCCTATTTTGAATTATGCCTTTTCACTCGCAGCTGTATTTGTTTGCTTGTTTTCTGCATGGTTGCTGCACAATTTTCTCACACAACCTCCCTCCCCCACCGAAGTCCGCATTGCTCCTTCCATTGATCAAGTTGCCGAGGAGTTAACTGCTAATTTTCTACAAATCAATCGTAATCCTTTATCGGTTAATCCTGATTCACGAGGAAAAATACTCCAAATGGCAGCGGAGTATTCGAGAGGGATTACCTCCAAGAATTTGGACGCGTCCAAATTTACATTCGGACATGAAAATGGTCTCACTATGATGAGTTCTGAATCCATGCTGTCCACCCCTTCTTCTAGTGGTGTATTGCCGATGGTTGACGGAGAAATGATCAAGCTGGGTTCGATGGAGATAGATCCGGTTTCTCGTACCGCCGAAATTGTAGAAACGCTTCGGGTGTATGATGTGAAACGCAAGTCTGGGAACTACAAAGCTGTTGATGCTGTTATCCACATCAACCAGGGCTTTTCTGAACTGAGTGAATCGACCGAATTTATTTTATCACTCCATGCTTTATCCACACTCGAAGAGGATTCTATCATACAACTTGACTCTTCTGAGCAATCCCTATTCAGCGACAATGATCAATCTACTTGGGAAAGGCTTGATACCGCGATTTCGCTACCTGATGGAACAGATTATCTCGTGGTTGCCTTGTCTGCCAGAAGGTCAGGTTTGGGTGCACTCAATTCCCATCTCCACGAGTTTTTTGGTGATGAACTAGAAGTATCCTTTGTTGGGATTTAAGGTTTTTAACAAACATACTTTTTGGACGATGCAATTTTCATGAAACCATAGTTAATCTGATAATTAATCGGTTGAATTTTTGGATACTTTGTCTTTGAAAAAGACAGATGCAGATTAGCAAATGTTTCTTGATATTCTTCTGGGCAATGCTTCCAGTTTTTTCTGACGATTGGCCAGGATTTGGTGGTATGGAGGGCACATTTAAGAGTTATGAAGATAATCTAAAGAAAACCTGGGAAAAAAAAGTACCGCAGAAACTTTGGGAATTGGAGGTTGGTCTTGGTTTCTCATCCATCATCGAATCAAAAGGGTTCGCTTACACGCAAGGATATGCAAATGGGAGGAACACCCTCT
>CACMQL010000004.1 GCA_902615835.1 uncultured Verrucomicrobiota bacterium | reverse complement strand
TGGCTCGGATGCGACTAAATTAGAAGCACATGAACGGGCATGCAATGGCATTGGCTATGTCCCGCAGGGTCGCCAAATTTTTCCACTTCTTACTGTGGAGGAAAATTTGCTGGTCGCTTTGGAAGCTGCCGGGTCAGCTGAGAAATCAATTCCCTCATCAGTCTTTGAAACTTTCCCGGTCCTCCATCAGATGAGAAAACGGCGCGGAGGTGATCTGTCCGGGGGCCAGCAACAACAGCTTGCAATCGGACGGGCCTTGGTTACAAGGCCGAATTTCCTTGTCCTCGATGAACCCACCGAAGGAATCCAGCCAAATGTCATAACCATGATTGGAGAGGTTATTCGAAAATTGGTCGACGAACAGGGTATGACTATTTTACTGGTTGAGCAATATGTGGATTTCGTTCGTAAGTATTCAGACAGCTTTGCGGTCATGAATCGTGGCCGTTTTGTGGCCCAAGGATCGGTTGATGAGCTTGACTCTTCTACGATTCATAAGCACTTAAGCGTATAGACAGAAAATGCACCTCACACCTAGAGAAAAAGATAAATTAATGATTGTGGTCGCGGCTGACCTAGCCCGCCGGAGAAAAGACCGGGGAGTTCTCTTGAATTACCCGGAATCCGTTGCCCTTATCACTTATGAAGTCATGGAAGGGGCCAGGGATGGCAAAAGTGTGGCAGATTTAATGAGCTATGGCTCCACCATTTTAAAGAAAAATGAAGTGATGGAAGGAATTCCTGAGATGATTCACGAGGTGCAGGTGGAAGCAACTTTCCCTGATGGGACTAAATTAGTAACCGTTCATAACCCGATAAGATGAAGCCCGGAGAAATCATTACCTGCAAGGCAAAGGAATTTATAAATGCCAATGAACACCTCGAAACCATTTTGCTCAAGGTGAGTAATCTGGGGGACCGTCCGATTCAGGTTGGAAGTCATATCCATTTTTTCGAGGTGAACCGGGCTCTTGAATTCGACCGTGATCTGGCTCGCGGTTTTCGATTAAATGTGCCAGCCGGAACCGCTGCCCGTTTTGAGCCAGGAGATTCAAAAGAGGTCGAATTGGTGGCCCTGGCAGGAAAGCGGGAAGTTTACGGCCTGAATAATTTAACGGAAGGGAGTGTGGACTCATGAGCCTACAACTTACACGCAAACAATATGCTGAAATGTACGGACCCACCGTTGGGGATCAGGTACGATTGGGAGATACCGAGCTTCTGATTGAAGTCGAAAAAGATTTAATCGCAGAAAATGGAGGCTATGGAAATGAGATTAAATTTGGCGGAGGCAAGGTCATTCGCGACGGGATGGGTCAGTCTCCACTTGCCTTGGACGGTGATTGCCTTGATCTAATCGTCACCAATGCAACCATTATGGATCCGCTCCTGGGCGTGATCAAAGCGGATGTGGGCGTGAAGAATGGCAGAATAGCCGGAATCGGTCATGGGGGGAATCCTCTCATTCAGGATGGAATTGATCCCAAGATGGTTGTGGGTGCCGGAACGGAGGTGATTGCAGGTGAAGGGATGATATTGACCGCGGGTGGTTATGACTCTCACATACATTTTATCTGTCCACAGCAAATCGAGGAAGCTCTTGCCAGCGGAGTTACCACCATGACCGGAGGAGGAACGGGTCCCGCTACCGGAACCAATGCCACAACTTGTACGCCTGGAGCTTGGAATATTGGTAAGATGTTACAGGCTGCGGATGATTTTCCGATGAACCTTGGATTTTTAGGGAAAGGAAACTCCTCCAATCCGGAAGCATTACGTGAACAGGTAAGAGCCGGAGCCATTGGGTTAAAATTGCACGAGGACTGGGGAACCACCCCGGCTACAATTGATACTTGTTTAACCGTTGCCGACGAAATGGATGTGCAGGTTGCGATTCATACGGATACCTTGAACGAGGCAGGCTTTGTCGAGGATTCAGTCGCTGCAATTAAAGGACGGGCCATTCATACCTTTCACACAGAGGGGGCGGGCGGAGGACATGCACCCGATATTATCAAGGTGTGCGGGGAGCCAAATGTGCTTCCATCATCAACCAACCCGACCCGACCATTCACCGTGAATACCATTGATGAGCACTTGGATATGTTGATGGTTTGTCATCATCTCGATTCGAAAATTCCCGAAGATGTGGCATTCGCCGAGTCCAGAATAAGACCTTCCACGATCGCGGCAGAAGACATTCTTCACGATCGAGGAGCTTTTTCGGTAATGGCCAGTGATAGCCAGGCAATGGGCCGGGTGGGGGAAGTGCTCTGCCGGACCTGGCAGACAGCGGATAAGATGAAAAGACAATTTGGTAAGCTGGAATCTTCAACCCATGGAGGAGCCGACAATTTTCGTGCTCTCCGTTATCTTGCCAAATATACCATCAATCCGGCCATTGTTCACGGTATGTCTGATGAAATCGGATCCATTAGTGTGGGTAAGCTGGCCGATTTGGTATTGTTTAAACCTGCGTTTTTTGGGGTTAAACCGGAACTGGTTCTTAAAGGTGGATTGATCGCCTACGCGAACATGGGGGATCCCAATGCTTCCATTCCGACACCCCAGCCCATGCATTACCGTCCGCAATTTGGCTCTTTCGGGAAAGCGAGAACGACCACATCCGTTACTTTCGTAAGCGAGGCATCATCAGAAAATCAATCCTTAGAGGAACTCGGTTTGCAAAAAGCCATCATCCCTGTTCGCAACACCCGTGATATTGGGAAAAAAGATCTGATTTTAAATGATTCGTTACCCAAGATAGAAGTCGATCCGGAAACCTATATCGTCAAAGCAGATGGAGAGGAATTACATTGTGAGCCGGCTGAAGTGGTTCCCTTGGCTCAAAGATATTTCCTCTTCTGATAATGATAATCATTAAGAAGCTATCTCCGAATACGTATGGGGAATGCGAGGACGGAATTTCCCTATCCGTTGAAAGAAGGGTGCTTGCCAAAAGAAGGTGGCGCGGTCAGGCTCAAGATGGAACTGACTTCGGCTTCGACTTGGAAACCCCACTCAGGAATGGAGTTTGCTTCCATATGGAAGAAGATCGAAATTATGTGATCGATCAAAAACCTGAGGCCGTTTTCCGGGTACCCTATTCCAATCAAAAAGAAGCTGCCCACCTCGCATGGCAGGTGGGGAACTTACATTTTCCGGCTCAATTTAAGGATTCCTATTTAATGGTGGAGGGAGACCTGGCAGTACGGCTTATGCTTGAGCGTAATCAAATTCCTTTTCAGGAATCAACGGAAGTATTTCAGCCCCTTGTGGCTGTTACCTCTCACCATCACGGCAACGGGAAATTACTTAAATATTTTAATATGTGGTAGGGATTTGTATCCATGTTTTGATGGTAGAATTCGATTTATTAGACATATAATCCATGACAGATCCAAAAGATTTTGAATGGCTGGGAGGTTTAATTCAAACCACGGATACGCTTTTTCCCAGTGGAGGCTACGCTCATTCCTATGGACTGGAGGAAATGGTCGCACTCAACAAAGTTCAGTCAAAGGAAGACTTGGAAGATTTTCTTATCCAACAAATCTTGCCGAGCTTGGAAAAACTCGAACTTCCCTACATAAGATATTCTCTGGAAGCGGTTGAGAAGAATGATTTAGACGAATTGGTAAAGATTAATGAAGAAATTTCAGCGTGGAAGTTGACCCGTGAAGTTCGCGAAGCAGGAAGTTCGCAGGGAGCCCAATTATTGAGAATGATTCTTGAGATTTATCAGTGCCCCATATCTGAAAAGTTTAAACAATTACTTCAGGAGAAGGGAGATCCATGCCAGCAAATTACAGCCAACGCACTTCTTCGGAATGTACAGGGAGCTCCATTGACCTCCTCTCTGGTTGCCTGGATATACCAAACAGTTTCAAATTTTTGTTCCACATCGATTAAATTGTTGAGACTGGGCGAATTAGCCTGCCAAAAAATCATTCATCGCTGTCTCGATGCGGAAAATATTCGTAGATTACTTTCCAATTCTCAAAAGGTGAACAGGGAGAAAGCCGGTTTTTTTAATCCTATGCTCGATTTGGCATCCGCCCGTCATGAACTCGCCTTTTCCAGACTATTTATATCATGACTGAAACAAATAATAGTGAATTCAGCCGTCCGGTCCGAGTCGGGATTGGGGGACCCGTCGGTTCCGGTAAAACCATGCTCACATTGCGTTTGTGTGAAGTGCTCAGGGATCAATATTCCATGGTTGCGATCACCAATGATATCTACACCGTGGAAGATGCCCAGTTCCTGGCACGGAATCAGGCGTTGCCGGAGGATCGGATAATGGGGGTGGAAACGGGTGGATGTCCACACACCGCAATCCGGGATGATACCACCATGAATGCGGTGGCGATCGAGCAGTTACAGGAACGACACCCGGATGCAAAATTAGTGCTTCTCGAAAGTGGGGGAGATAATCTATCCGCCACATTTTCTCCTGAACTAGTGGATGCTTTTATTTTTGTCATTGATGTAGCAGAGGGCGATAAAATTCCCCGAAAAGGTGGACCGGCCATTCGGTACTCTGATCTTCTCATCATCAACAAAACAGATCTGGCACCCCTGGTCGGTGCTGATCTCAAGGTTATGGACAGGGATGCGAAAAAAATGAGGGAAGAGCGCCCTTTCATCTTTACGGATCTCAAGACACATAAAGGTTTGGATGGTGTTGTGGACTGGTTAACCAAGGAATTTTTATTCTAAAAATTATGATATTCATTGTATGAAACCCCTTGGGATCCATGGTGGTGTGCATCTCGGATGCCGTACCAATGAAGACGGCTTACCCTATCTTTCGAGCCAAAGGTTTTCACCACCCGTTCATCTAAGTAAGCCTTATTTTGATGAAGACACGGGTTCATTATTAATCAATTTATCCTGCCCAACGGCCGGTCTGTTGTCAGGTGATCGTATGGTATGTGATATAGAGGTGTCAGAGAGTGCTTCCATGGTGGTGACCACTCCCGGTGCTACTCGATCTCACTGCATGCGATCCGGTGTGGCAAAGGTAGATCAAAAGTTCAGGGTTCAGGATGATTCTTTTTTGGAATTCAATCCAGGTTCATTAATTCTGCAAAAATCGACCTCCCTTGAGCAAAGGACATTGGTGGAGGTTGGCGAAGAGGCCGGAGTCTTGTTTGTGGAGAAAATGCTCCCAGGTCGGATTGCCCATGGTGAATTCTTTTTATTTAAGAAATTTTCCAACCGTTTGAGAATTCAAAAAAATAAGCAACTCGTTCTCCTGGAATCATTTACCTTGGAGCCGGAAAACGACTCAGTTAATCCTTGGAGGAATTCGTTTCCTACCCCATTTTACGGATGCTTTTATTTGGTTTCTCCAAAGGTATCGAATGAGCTTCCTGGCCGTCAGGAAATTCACAATATGAAAAACGAAAATCTAATTGTTGGATCGACTACCATGCACCACAAGGCGGGATGGATGGTGAAAGTTTTGGCCGGGGATCCCTATGAATTTAGAAAAGCAACGAGAGAAATCAGGGTGATCCTTTATCAGGCGATTGGTCGATTACCCACAAGTTTCCGACGGTACTAATGAAACAATTCACTTTTGACCATGATTCCTGAAACCCTGCTTATTGCCGGTAGTGCCGCATCCGTTGGGTTTATCCACACCATTCTTGGCCCGGATCATTACCTGCCACTCGTAGCCATGGCCAAAACAAATGGCTGGAGTGGGCCCAAGACCGCAACCTACACTGCATTTTGCGGTTTCAGTCATGTATTGGGTACCATTCTCGTAGGTTCCTTGGTTTTCCTTCTTGGCTTGGCCTTTTTTAGTATGGAGACCGTTCAAACCATTCGTGGAGATTTCGCCGGTTGGTTCCTTTTGCTATTTGGTGCCGTCTATTTTGTTTGGGGGGTAAGATGGGCAATTCGTAGAAGCCGATTAAATAAAGTAGCAACGCAGATGGAAGCACAGACAACCAGTTTTTCCAGGTGTACTCCCTTTGCCCTGTTTATATTTTTTATCCTTGGGCCCTGTGAACCTCTTATCCCGTTGATGTCTTTGGGCTCTGAAAATACGGAGATTTTCTCTTCGATATTGGTGGTGTCGGCATTTTGCGGAACCACGGTGCTAACCATGCTTTTGTGCGTAATGTTTTTTTACTACGGGATCTCTCGTTTCTCTCTTTTTATGAAGTTTGAAAACTACATGCATGCGGCGACCGGTCTGATCATTTTTCTCTGTGGTTCCGCCATTCAATTTTTGGGTGCGTAAGATTGAATGAGGAACATCCCAATGAACCCAACCTGAAAAGGCACGAAGCTAGAATTCCTTGGATATGCTCAGACCAATCACGCGTGGAGAACCTACAATGCCTGGTGACCCGGTTAAACTGCTGACGAGTGAACTGTAGTATTCTTCATCAGTTAAGTTTGTTCCGAAAACATTTAGCTCCCAGTTGTTATACAAATAAGAAACCGATGCATTGAGCAAAGTGTAGGAATCGTTGACGGTATCGGTAGCAGTTTGATCAAGGTAATGAATCTTGCCAATATTTCTGACACCGACATTGATGGTTAGTTTATCAGTCCATAGATAATCAAGTGAAGCACTAAAAGTTTGCTCTGGCGAATAAGGAATGTCTGCTCCAGCAAAATCAGAATTCAAAATTGAGAAAAATGGTGCGGTATTAGTTTGTACTATTGAAGAACTTGAATGTTTTTTAATTTCTCCATCAGTCAGCCCATATCCGAGATTTACTAATAAATGATCTGTTGGTTTACCAGTAATCTCTACTTCAAATCCAAAAATCTCTACTTCCTCAGCATTATCAACAAAGTAATCAGTAGTACCCGTAGGCTTTTCAAACTGGTAATCTTTAACCTCATTCCAAAAAACGGCAAAATTGAAATTCCAGAGCTTATCTTCACTGGTAAGATTCATACCAATTTCATAAGCAAGGTTTTTCTCTTCCTTGAATTGTTGGTTGGAAATGCCCATTAGTGTAGTTGAGTTGGTGTCAACATATGGAGAAAAGCCGCCTGGTTTAAAGGACTGGGAAATTTTGGCGAAAATTGAAGCATTATGTTTCACATTATGTGTGATTCCAATGGATGGAGAAAAGAAATCTTCCTCATATGTACCATTACTTGGATTAGACCAGTTATGACCGACATTCGAAGTTACAACCTTATTTCGGGTGAACGCACGGTCAACAGTATCGTAACGAATTCCTAGTTCAATAGAAGTTTGGTCAGTGATAGAACGGTTTAAAGATCCAAAAGAAGCAAAAGAATCCAGTTCATTAGTGTAGGAAGTAAGCTGATTTTCTTGCCATCCTCCGGGATTTGGAAAAGTTCTTTCCGCTTTTCCGTCAATTTCGTCATTTGCGAAGTACACTCCAAGTTGCCATATCCAATCTGCATCTTGATCAGATGCGAAAATTAACTCTTCTGCAACCCGCTCTTGATCCTCTATGATTTTGGATGTAGAACTAATAAAATCAAATGCAGCGACATCCGCATTTGCCAACTGAGCATCACCGAATGTCAAATCAACCAATGAAGGATCGATGCACCAATTAATGCGAGAAGTAACCGATGTTATTTTTCCGGATTCTGTAGGTACAGAAAGCTTAAGGAATTGAGAATTGGAGTTTATTTCTGCAATTTCATTTTCTCCTGAGTTCCTATCATAAAATGCAACTCTTTTGTCATTTCCGGAAGATACTCTTGGAACCAGGGGTTGGGCACCCAATATAAATTCCTCCCAGCTTCCACCTATTCCAATTTCAAATCCATCTTCAGTAGTGAAGTCAAAACCTAAACGACCATTCCAACTTTCTGAAGTTGCATCATTCCCTAGAGGATTAAGATTATCGGCAAAGCCATCACTTTCGGCCCGATTGAGGCCGAAATAATAGGAGGAATTATCTCCGGTTGGACCGTCCGCAAGAATGCGGTAATTCTGAGTTTTAAATGTGGCATAGGATGCTCTGATCTTTGAGCGATGGGAGTCACCAGCTTTTCTTGATTTAATATTAATTAATCCGCCGGGGGTGTTTTTACCAAAGCGATGTCCTTGGTAACCCTTGAGCACGTCAATGCTTTCTAAGTCGAAGAGAGAAGAAGAATAAGTGGCTGTGTTTCCTTGTGCGACTCCGTCAATATACAAACCAACACCCGGGTCACCGAAAAGTTGGGTGTTACCTATTCCTCGAAGAGTAATTACATCTCCGTATGATTGAATACCATTAGAGTTGATGTAAAGACTTGGAGCTAAGCCCGAAAGATCAGATACTGACGATACCTTATTGGATTCAATTGCATTTCCCCCGAGAATGGTGGCTCTGGAAAGATCAAGCTCACCCAACGGAGAACCTTGAATTCCAATTTCATCAAGAACTGGGGCATCTGCGTTCATTTTATCAGCCTGACCAAGAAGCAGTGTCACAGACATTAAATTTAAAGAGAAGGTTGTTTTTAATCTCATAAAGTAGTGGAAATTGATTATTTACAGGATGCGGGGCAACCGAAAAGGGGAGGGCGATCCAAAACAAATCCAAAAGTCTTCTTATTAATAAGTTTGGATTATATTCGAGCTTCAAGTTGAGCCATTATGGTTGATCCAATGTTCAGGGATGCGGTGGCAGCGGGGGAAGGGGCATTGCAAACATTGATGACTCGATTATTATCCTCAATTAAGAAATCATCCACCAGAGCACCTCTGGGCGAAACTGCCTGGGCCCGAATGCCAGCGGGTGCTGAAACAAGGTGGCTTGCTTCAATTTCGGGGATTAGCCGGCGAAGAGCTTTGACAAAAGCCCCCTTATTGTAGGAACGCCACATTTCTCCCCATCCCATTTTCCAGTGTTTAATCGCCATTTTTTGAAAGCCGGGATAGGTGATGGATTCCAGGAGATCCTTGAGATTTAAATCAAATTTACCATAAGCCTCGCGACCAAAGGCGAGGATAGCGTTGGGCCCACATTCGACCGTACCGTCAATCATGCGGGTGAAATGAACACCAAGAAAGGGGAAGGCAGGATCCGGCACTGGGTAGATCAGGTTTTTGCAGAGATGCTTGGCGTTTTTCTTCAACTCGAAGTATTCCCCTTTAAAGGGAATGATTTTTGCCGGAGGTTTTTGACCACCAAGCTTGGTCAGTTTGTCGGAATGAAGGCCGCCACAATTGATCAAATGTTTACACTCAATTTGCTGTTTGTCTGTCTCAACAACAAGACTGGTTGTAAGGTTTCTGATTTTGGTAACCTGGTGACCAAGAAAGATCTTATTTTCTTCTTTCTCCTGGATTATTTCTCCAAGGCGCAGACAGACCTGTTTGTAATTTACAATTCCACATTCGGGTACATGGATGGCTTGCACTCCGGCCACACGAGGTTCGATCTCCAACATTTCCTCGCGGGAAATAATTTTACAATTTACCCCATTTTCCTGGCCCCGCTGGTAAATATTTTTCATACGGGGCACTTCCTCATCATTCAGGGCAACAATTATTTTTCCGCATAGCTCGTGATCAATTCCCTGTTCCTGGCAAAATTGTTCCATCGCTTGCTTGCCGTTTCGGCAATTCATCGCTTTGAGGGAACCAGGCTTGTAATAAATACCCGTGTGAAGAACGCCGGAATTGTGTCCCGTCTGATGCTTGGCCAGGGAGGTTTCTTTTTCCAAAACCGCCAGTTTCAGTTTTGGATGTTTTTTTGAAATTTGATAAGCCGTGGCCAGGCCAACAATCCCGCCACCGATGATACAGATATCAAACATGATTAATATTTTGAGAAAATTAGTCTAATTGGATCTTTCCGTATGATCGGTCGAGGTGGGTGTATCCTCCGTCAGGATAAAAAATTTGACCCGTGGTGTGAGAGGATCGGGGGGAGGCAAGAAACACAACCGCATCCGCAATCTCGCGATCAGTGGTCATCCGTTTTCCGAAAGGAATATTATCCTCGATGGAAGAAAGTGTTTTTTGCGAATTTTCCAGGGTATCGAGCCAGCGTCGGTACATCGGTGTCATGACTTCTGCAGGAATTACAGCATTCACTCGTACTCCTTTATCTGCCAAGTCGAGTGCCCACTCGCGGGTCAGGGCATTCATTGCCCCTTTTGAAGCCGCATACCCGGATGTGCCACCCTGGCCAGTCTCAGCCACTTTGGATCCAATGTTGATGACTGCTCCTTGATTGTGCACCAGTTCATCCAGTGAATAATGGGTCAGGGCAAATACATGAACGAGGTTTTTACGCAGGCTGTTAAAGAAGTCTTCGGTGGGTGAATCCAAGCCGACGCCATCATTAGTGCCGGCGTTGTGTATTAGGTAGTCGAGTCGACCGGTTGTTTCGATGGTTTTTTGGATCGCTTCCTTGCAAGCTGATTCTTCGGTTAATTCGGTGGGGATGCAAAAGACTTTTTCCTGATTAGCCCCAAGCTTTTCGATCAAGGAATTAGCGATATCTGGATTCCGATCAAGGATGACAATGGTGGCTCCTTCTGCAAAAAAGGATTTCACGATGGCGGCTCCAATTCCCTTGGCCCCGCCGGTAACAACCGCAACCTTCCCCTCGACTTCGAGATTCACTTTGAGGCGACGACCTTTTGGGAGGAGGACCCCAGTTGATCAATACCAAGCTCCACAAAATCTCCGGCTTTTAAATAGACTGGAGGATCCATGCCCAACCCAACACCTGGAGGAGTCCCTGTTGAAATGATATCTCCGGGTAATAAAGTCATGAACTGACTCACATAACTTAGCAGAAAAGGAATCTTGTAATGCAAGTTGGATGTATTACTAGACTGCATGATCTCACCATTCACTTTTAGCCACATTTCCAAATTGTTTACATCTTCAATTTCATCGGGAGTAGCGAGGAACGGACCAAATGGTGCGAAGGTGTCACAACTTTTTCCCTTGACCCACTGACCACATCTTTCCAGTTGGAAGGCACGCTCGCTATAGTCGTTATGCAGGGCATAGCCTGCCAAGTAATCCATTGCATCTTTCTCATCAACATAGCTGGCTCTTTTTCCAACGACAAAAGCAAGCTCGACTTCCCAGTCGGTTTTATTGCCATCACGGGGAAGAACCAGTTCATCATTGGGGCCACAAAGGGCACTGCTTGCCTTAAAGAACAAAACAGGTTCCTCTGGTATTTCCATTCCGGACTCCGCGGCATGATCATCAAAATTCAGTCCGATGCATACAATCTTACTGGGCCGAGCAATGGGTGCTCCGTAACGCTCTCCCTCGGGAAAGACAGGCAGGTCGTTTTCATTTTCCATCACCCACTCCTCAAGGCGTTGCAGACCATCGGTTTCAAAAAATACCTCGTCATAATCTTCGCCAAATGTAGAAGTTTCCACCTCCCGGCCATCTTTTAAAATGAGTCCCGGTGCTTCTTCTCCAAGTTGTCCTTTACGAATAAGTTTCATGATTGGTTGTTTATTTTAGACTCATTACCCCACCGTCAATATCATACACTCCTCCAGTGATGAAAGAGGCATCAGAGGAGCACAAAAAAGAGGCAATGTTGGCAATTTCATGGGGTTCTCCCATTCTGCCAATGGGCTGGTATTTTGAGAGTTCCTCAAATTTTTGCTTCCTTTCTTCTTCGTCCGGATAGTATTTTTTGAGAAAGCCATCGACAAAAGGTGTATGTACCCGGCCCGGGCAAACACAATTACAGCGGATTCCGTAATCGACATAATCACGGGCAACACTGAGCGTCATGGCCAGGACGGCACCCTTGCTGGCAGAATAGGCAAAGCGATCGGCAACTCCCAAGCGGGAGGCAATGGAGGCAAGATTTAGAATCACGCCCGATTTTTTTTCCATCATTGTTGGGACGATGTTCCGTAGACATAAAAACATACCCTTGGCATTCACTTCCATCACTTTATCAAAATCTTCAACGGATGTGGTGGTGGCGGTTCCCACATTGGCAATGCCTGCATTGTTGATCAAAATATCGGGTGTTCCAAATTTTTCTAACACTTCTGACAGTGCATTCTGGATGCTTCCTTCATCAGTGATATCACACTTAAGAAAATGGGCTTCGTGTCCGTTGGCCAGGATCTCCTGAGTGGTTTCTTCGCCGGCAATCTCATCTGCTTCCCAAATGGCAACCTTGGCTCCTTCTTCGGCAAATCGCCTGGCGATGGCTTGCCCGATTCCTTTTCCTCCTCCCGTGACAATGGCTGTATTATCTTTAAATTTGCTCATTAATAACGATCCCTAGAGAGACATTCCACGTTTCCAAGGTAAGAAGTCATCCCTTCCTTGAATCGTTGATTTGGTTTTCTTGTTTCCCGAGGCGTATTCAATCAATTCGTTAAGTAATTTTTCTCCGGTCGACTCCACGGTTTCGCTCCCATCGATAACGGGACCTGTGTCAAAATCGATGTATTCATAGAAAGACTTAGCTGTTTTGGAATTACTTGAAATTTTAATCACGGGAGCAACCGGATTCCCCGTTGGTGTGCCAAGACCGGTCGAAAAAAGGATTAGGTTAGCACCAGCCCCTGCGAGTGCAGTGGTTGATTCCACATCATTACCAGCCGTGCAAAGGAGACTCAGCCCGTCCTTCGTGACCCAGCCTGGAAAGTCCAATACATCAACCACTGGGGATGTTCCTCCCTTACGGGCGGCTCCTGCAGATTTCATCGCGTCGGTTATCAACCCGTCCTTTACATTCCCAGGAGATGGATTCATGTGAAAACCGGAACCTGCTTCTTTTACCCGGAGTTCATAGTTACGCATGATCTCAATAAAGCGATTTCCAATCTTTGGATTTGCACACCGGTTGACAATTTCCTGCTCCACCCCGCAAAGTTCGGGGAATTCAGAAAGAATTACACGCCCTCCCATCGCAGTAAGTAAATCTGCCGTATGACCCATCACCGGATTAGCCGATATTCCGGAAAATCCATCGGATGCCCCGCATTCCATGCCCAGGCAAAGCTTGGAAAGGGGTGCAGGAGTTCTTTTCAATTTATTGATTTGAGCTAAACCTGCATATGTCCGGCGAATGGCCTGCTCCATCATTTCCCGTTCAGAGGGGTATTTCTGTTGCTCGAAAACAAGGAGTGGCTTGTCGAAGTTGGCGCATCGCTTGGCAATTTCATCTTCAAGGATCGAGACTTGGGCGTGCTGGCAGCCCAGGCTCAGGACGGTAATACCACTGACATTGGGATTGCATGCATACCCGGCAAGGAGGGCACAGAGTTCCTCGGATATACCGCGTGTCTCTCCGCACCCAAGCCCGTGAGTGAGAAATTTGATACCATCTATGTTTGGAAATATGGGGGAACATTCATGATTGGTTCTTTCGGGCAAAGCGACTGAATCCGGGTTTTCGCCTCGACTGTACGCATCAGCAAGTGATTGGGAGAAAACCTCGTATTGATTCCGTTTTGATAAACCCAAAGCCCGAAGCATCGATGATTTGAGGGTTTCAATATTACCATTTTCACAGAAGACCATGGGGACGACCAACCAGTAGCTGGCGGTACCGACGGAACCGTCCGATCGTGCATAGCCATTAAATGTGCGATTTTCCCAATTTGAAATGGGCGGGGCCTCCCAACTGAATTGACCTTCACTTGACCGATAATCCTCTGCCCGGTGGACCACATTTGACTGGCGAATTCTTTCACCCTGTGAAATTTTTTGAATGGTTTCACCCACCAAGACCCCATAAAGCCGAACCTGTTCTCCGCTTGCTAATTCGACTGGGGCAAATTTATGTTTAGCCGGAATGTACTCAGTTAGTTTGAACAAAGTTCCATCCCAATTGATGTTGGTTCCTGCTTCTAAATCCTGTAGGGCGACCAGAAGATTATCATGCGGAGAAATTTGGAGGAAACTTTTTGGTAGTTCGGGCATTGAATGGGTATCCGTAGAAACGGCGAAGTTAAGATCTATCTAGTAGTTGATCTTTATAATAATCAAAGAGGAATAATACATAATAGACAATCTTGGTTAAGGCATATCTATTTCTGATTTCCTACGATAATCGAGGGCTCATAGACGGCAATCTCAATTGCACTGATCAAAGTCTGCTATTCTCAAGCTCAACTCGTACTTAGTCGAATTTGATCCAACCTTCCGACTTAAAGTCATAATACCTAAGGGAATTTCTATCTTTTAAATCAAGGAACAACCATCCTTCCTTTGAATTTGAAAAACAATGGGGGAACGCAGAGGCATTCGTCCAAACCCAACCGAGTTCTTTTGACCAGAGCCAAAAGCTGCCATTGTTTGATTCGCTGAAATATAGCCATTGTAGTTCAGTGTGATAAATCCAGGGAAAGGAAAGGTCGTAGAAATTACCAAACCAAGTTTGATTCTTCCACTTGCCATCCAGTTCTTCTACCTCAAGGTCGATGGGGGTGTTGGGTCTGTATTTCCATGCCTTAGTCGCGTTGGGATCAAAGAAAATGGGCTCGTCTCCAATTTCAAAAACTTGGATGTTTTCGGTATTCAATTCCTGCCAGTTATTGAATGATCCTGATCTTCGGGAATTACTTTTTTGGTTTTCTTCAAATTCCTCTCGGGTCCCTTTTATCCATCCATCTGGTGCCGTCCAACCCCCGGTTTCACTTGTCCAGCTCGCTCCAGTAGTTGGGTTGTAATAGGGGACCAGGACCTGAGTAACGACTGCGTCTTCCGAAGGTGGGATAAAGTTGAATGGATTACTCGGTCGTGAATCGCTGGCAGGGGTTGGAATCCATTCTACACCATACTTTCCACTTGAAATAGCAAGCCCCGTGGAAGTTGCAGTAAAGTTTTTTAAGTTTAAATAAAAGTTTCCTGACAGGGTATGCGTAGGCCATTCCAATAACTGCTGGCTGGTATGAATACCTGCTATGCTTTTCCCGAGAAGAATGGTTTCTTCGGTAAGCAGCTCCTGAATATAGTGGGAAGCAAAGAGACTATCGATTCGCAGAAGAGATCCATTTTCCTGGACCCGGAAGGCATCCACTCCTTTCTCATTTCTTCGCGAGTGTGCAATATATATGAAATCGTTATCAATTGCAATGGGACCGGTTGTTTGTGAGAGGTCCAGTTCATCCAAAAAATAAAGGTTGGAACCATCATAGGCACAAACGGTCATGGATCTTCCAAACTCTTTTAAATTTATGGAATTTTCTAACAGGAGAGGGGTGGGGCGATAATTCCCCAACTGAACATCCTGATTTTCAAAATAGAGATAGCCTGTTCCATCCGCCCCTTGGTTGGGTTGTGCTCCAGTTAAAACCCCGGGTGCGGGAATGGCGGCATCAATCATGGGACTTTGCCTGTCGGAAATGTCTATCTGGTAGAGACTCGAATCATGCTCTGATGCCATGATTTGGTCATTAACATAATGGTCCTCTGTTTTGCTGGCCCCGTACAAAAGTTTATTGCCTACTTTAAAGGGGCCATTCATTTGCGATCCATCGATTAATAAACTGGTATTGCTTTCCAAATCAATGGTGGCGTTGGTTAGCCCCGTTTCGAAGGAAAAAATTTGAATATCAAGTACGGAAGTAGAGTTGTAGGGGTATGGGTAGTAGAAATCTGATGCAAATCCGGTTGATACCCGAAGAAAAGGGGAAATATCGGTTCCTGAAGTAGCTTTGGCTGCCCAGCAGATCTGATTATTTTCGAGCAGGAAACCTTCAACGGTCGTGGGGGAGGGAGAATTCGTTGTCTTCGTTTCAGACTCAGCCAAAAGTTTAATTTTCTCTTCATCCACCTCGAAGATTTTATAAATTAATTTCCCTTGATTATGAATTGCCAGGTGAGCGAGGTTGCCATCAGTAAGGCTGCCCAGCAAATTACCAACTCCGGCATCGATTTGATAAAGGAGTTCATCGAAATCCGTTGTTGGAGTAAGCCGGAGTGTGACATTTTGCTCTTGTGAGATATAGCCCCAACCCCAATTGTTTGTGGGTGCACTTTCGATTTGCAGGCTGTTTACCCCGAATATATGCGTCCGCTGGGTCGTCCAGGCTAGGGGCAGTCGTCTAACTTCAAAGGCATTCTTTGTGTCGAGGATGTTGCTGACCACAAGCTCTTCCCCTGAAATCGAGAATAGATAGTGCCCAGTGGCATCCGTAAACGATCTTCTCGCTACAATCCGATGATCTATCTGACCTCCCTTTTCCAATCGACCGTTTTCATGCTTCAGGATTTGTAGTTTATTAAGCTGGTTTCCTTCCGCCCAAGTTTGGTAAGGAATAAAAAAGAGACCTTCCGATGCCACCTTGCCAATTGCTTTTTCATCGTAGTTCGCCTCACTCCAGGAATATTCATTCTCATCCCCCATGTAGAACCGCTGAGAGAGGAATGGATTTGATTTATCCGAGATATCGAAAAGTGAGGCAGTAACCTGGCTGTTTTCCACTCCCACGGCAAACAATTGATCATCCATTACCTCCAAGTATTCTGACCATCCGGGCACGATTAATTCAGAAAGAAGGGTTGGGTTCGAGGGGTCCCGCAGATCCACAATGAATAGCGGATCGACCCGCAGAAAGGTAACAAGGTACGCGTAATTCCCATCGAATCTTGTCGCATAAAGAGTTTCCCTTTCAGCTAATTCAAGTAAACCCAGTAGCTCACCTGTCTTGATATTGAAATTCTCCAGGAGGGAGTACCGACTATTCCAATTACTGTTTAGATTGGCTTGTGAGATCAGGGTAATCGTATCCCCGCTAATCCTGATTTTAAATTTATCGAGTATCTTGCCTCCAGCTTGAATGATTGAAAGTTCCTGAGGTACTTTTGAAAAGTCGTTCAAGTCAAAAACCCGAGCCAGGTGGCCGTTGTAATAATCCTTTGGGTCACGAGTCACGACCACCAGATGTTGATTGGTCGCGTAGGTAACCTGTGGGCTTCCCGCCAGGATGATTTCGCTTATTTTTTCGACTTCTTTTGGGTCTTCTAAATCAAAGGAGGCAAGAACCGTAGAGTAATTAAAATTCCATCCATTCCAGGAGGTAGTTTCATTCTCCCATTTTTCGCATACGATATGAAGTGTCTCTCCGACCACTCTGCTATCACGGTAGTCGCCGGCTAATTTTATGTCGGTGACTTTACGGATGATGTCATTCTTGAACTGCAAGATCTGCAAGTTGGAATGGTACGGCCATGCCTGGTGGGGCGGAGTTACAAAAAGGAAAATAAACTCACCATCTTCACTCACATACATTTGTTCGCCAGATGCGGGCAGCCTGTATCTGGCAATAAATTTGGGTGCGGTAGGATTACTCAGCTCGAGAATTTGAAGCCCTCGTCTTTGGTTAAAAAAATAAAGTGTGTTTCCAATTATTTTCCAGATGTCAGATTCCTTGACTTCACTACTTTCATCTTCAGTCAATGAGTCTAACGTCAATTCAGTTCTTGCCAGAAAATTATTTCTCTCTGCAGGATCAGTTGCCCGGTTGCTGAAATCACTTATGCCAGTGTAAAAAGAGTAGGGCAAAGGGTCATATCTATTCCATTCGAATCGAACTCTACTCCTTTGCATATTATGCGGAACGCGAAAGTAGATCGAACCATTTGCATTCTCCGGAATATGACTGGTTTGCCAAACTTTCCATTCCTGTGATTCCTCATGTTTGAACAAAACTCGCACTTGTCTTGAACCTGCAGGAATTTTTACATCAATGATCTCTCCTTCTTGCAGAAATAAAAAAGAAAGATCCCACTTTTTTGGAGCGTTACCAAATATCGGTAAAGAAAGGAGCAAAAAAATACTAATTACTCGAAAGTAGCTAGTATTTGATGAAAAATTGAAAAGTGATTTAGAGAACAGTAGTGAACAGATTGCTTATGATTTTTTTTGCCAACTCTTCAACGCACCTTTGGGATTATTGGAAACATCACCCCTGCCATTTTTGGTAATGGTCTTTCCTTCCTCGGAGACAATGACAAGGGAGGGGATTCCCCGGACTTCGAACTTTTTCGCTAGGGCATTGGCTTCATCCGAGCGGTGAGGAAGGGTATACCATTTCATATCCGCTTCTTTCATATAATCCAATTGCTCCTTGGGAGAAGAGTCCGAACTTACAAAGACCACTTCGAAATCCTTTTGGTTTTTATCGCGGAATTTTACCAAGTTGGGTGTGAATGACCTGCATGGAGGACACCAATGGGCTGAGAAATAAATTCCTACTGTTTTACCTGCCAGTGCATCCTTTGAAACCTCCTTGCCTTCTGAATCAAGCAGGGTACCGGGGAAAAGTTCTTCCAAACCTGCACTTGGCCCGCTCGCAGGCTTGGATAAAAGAGAATGAGCAAAAAGAATTGTAAGTAATAGAGGGAATGTAAGGGATTTAATTTTCATAATGTATGAATTTTAATTAAGATGGAAAATGATAAGTAATGCAAGTGTTTGAACAAATTTTACAAAGTTTTTTCTTGTCAGAACCCTTTCGTTTTCGATTCTAATAATTGTCCTAATTTTTACCCCTACAAATAATCATGAGCTTTTCTTCTCTCAAACTTCATAATGCAATGTGGCCCGGTCTGGTGGGCAAAGGTGATGACGATGGTCAAGAACCACCTATAAGTTTGGAGCGTATGCTTGATCTTACCGCAGCAGCGGAGGTCAACGGTCGAAAGTTTGACGGAATCGATTATTTCTTGTTTCTTCCTCACACCAACCCAGAAGCAAATGATGACGAACTAAAGTCAATCGCCGATCTGATTATAAATAAGGGGTTTGATATTGGTTCCTTGGTCGCACCGGTCTGGCCAGGAACAGTCGGTGATTCTGCGATGGGTACCGATGAACAAAAGGGAAAGTTTCTTGACGCGGTCAAAATGGCTTGCCGTATCGCCAAAGTTTTCAATGAACATGGTGCCCGTAAGGGAGGTGTCATTCGTATTGATTCCGCCGAATTCGGGGTTGAGAAATGGAGAGAAGATTCAAGCACCAACACTGCTAGCATAGTGTCGACATTTAAGGAGGCTGCCATAATCGCCGCCGATCATGGTGAGCGTTTGGCAGCTGAGGGAGAAATCTGCTGGGCTGGCATGCACAGTTGGAAGGATATGCTTGATATTCTGGAGGGAGTCGGAATGCCGGATGCCCTTGGTTTTCAGGCAGATTTGGCTCACACTTATCTTTACCTCATGGGATACAATGCACCTGAGCATGCTCTTTTACACGATGGTTATGCGGACGAAGAATTCTGGCCTGCCTACGAAAAAATGACCGACAAGTTGCGGCCTTGGACAATCGATTTTCATGTCGCCCAAAATGACGGCGAAGTTCATGGTGCAGGTTCACACGATAAAACCGGTAAGCATTGCCCCGCGGATGATCCAAATGGCAAGTTGGACATAACCCGATGTTCCCAGTATTGGCTCAAAGATTTTGAGAGTCGTGGGATCAAGCATATTTGCTGGGATGGATGTATGTTTTCCAATGAAACTTTAGAAAATCCATCGACATGGAACACGATTTTGAAGTCCATGATTGAGGTAGTTTCTTAAGAGAACAAAACTATTTATCTAGCCTGTCTTTCAATCTCTAGATTGATGATTCTTTTGGACCTAAAAAGCATCTCTTAGCAGCATTTTCACTGTTTTTTGCATCCTTTTTTGGTTTTGCGCTTGAATTAACCAATTTAGAAAAGGCTGAATTAAAAAGACTTCTCAAGCTGGATTTAGATAAACTGACTGAACAACCAGTTCAGGGAGTGCTCGGCTACGATGAGGAATATTGGCGTAACCAAGCTTCGATTGCGGCAACCCGTCCAGATGATTTTTTCAATGGAGGTCATCTACAATGAGTTGATTCTTTTCGAGGGGTGGGGAGAATGTTTGTAACGCGTGGTAACGCTTATGACGATTTTCTGATCATGCGTAACTTCAGTGGTTCTCCAACAGAAAAATTTCTTTGGCAACTCTCTCTGTTCTTCTACAACCCAAGGATGCCGTTTTTAGTGGATTCCCTACATATGAAGCATTTGATTATACTTCGGCCGGAGGTGAGCTAACCTTCAATTACATTCACAATGATTTTTGGGAATTGCATGGATCTTACTCTTATTCCCTCGGAGAGAAGGAAGGAGAAAGGCAGACCGATTTCCATGAATCAATGGCTTCCCTCACCTCAGTGATTCATGCAAAGAATGATTTGACACTGATACACAATCTTTACTTTACCGGTGATCGAATTTTACCATCTTCATGAAATATATTGCCTATCGGCAACTACATGAGATTAAACCTTTGCCTGATCCTGCAAGTCAGGAAGGGATCGCGAGTCGGACTTTTCGGACAGGATTTACTGTATCCTGATTATCCGGAGAATATGAATACAGATTTAGAAGTGGAACTCACCCGCATTAAGAGGAGGTTCCTTTTGTATATGAGCACCGATTTTTAAGAGTGAGAAAAACGGTATTCAGATCTACATGGCAAGTGTTTTCTGCTGTAAAGTGGGATAGGCTAATTTCACTACTTGCTGTTTTTCTGTTCGTCTGGCTCGGATCCAAAAAAATGTGGGCAGATCATGATTCCAATCATATCACCAATTTGAAAGCCGCATTGATTTTAAGTGCATTGAACCATGTTCGTTGGCAAGAAGTTGATCTTCCCGCTTCTCACTTGAATGTAGAAATGTTAGTCGTCGGGAAAGATATAAACAAAATTACTGATCGATTATCAAATGTGATGCGAACAACTGAATTTAAGCTTAAGAATTTCAGTGTTGAAGTAAAAAATATTCTATCGCTGAAAGAAGCAAAGGATCAAATGGGCAAAAATGGTTCCAAGCTTATTTTATTACTCGATTCAGAATCTGAATCGTGGAGTAGAGATATATACCCGAATATTCCTGGAACTCTAATTATGGGTGAATCGAATAACTTTGCACGAAAAGGGTTGGTACTTACCCTTATTTAAGAAAACAACCGTTTGAAAATCGGAATTAATTTGAAAAAAGCTGAGTCAATGAAACTTAAAATAAGTTCAAAATTACTGAGCCTGAACTTGGTTGTTTTTCAGGAAAAGTAGATCTGAAACACTACTTTAAAAACTAAAGTGTTTGGATTCCAGTTAATAACATATTCACATTTTTAGCTTTTTTATCGAACGTTTTCCTCATATTTCCTATCTACTTACGTACGGGAACACAGAGGTGAGGATGCCCAATTGTTTTACCCGGAGTATAAATACACAAACAAGGGAAGTCGGATGAACATTACATACAGAGAAGCAAAAAGAATATTGGCTAAGCAGGAAGAAGCCCGTGAGGTTATTAACAGTTATCGAGGCATGGAGACACTTGGTAAGCGTTTACAACTCAATAATAATAAGGAACTTATTTTAAAACTCTTCGAAATCGAAGAGGATGAATCAATTATTGAGGTTTTCACTCATTTAAAAGCTCTCTATGAGGAACAATGGGGAGATGCCGAAGCGACTGCTCCACCAGAATCCCCAGGAGAAATTATTCTCGTAAAGGAAAATAAAACCAAAAACCAGTCACGAAGCAAAAAAGAAGTCGTAACGGAAGAGGTTGTAGAGGCGTAAAATTTTATTTTTCAAACAAGTTGTATTTGATAAAATTACTAATTATCAATTCGTGTTTCTTTTTGAGAGTTTTGCTTGCATATTTTTCTTTACATTAGAAAAGTATAATTTTACCTCGTGAATTTAACCGGAAGATACCAAACAAAACAGTGTCTATCGGGGAGCATCTTGCTTTCCCATCCAAATCTGCGAGACCCGAACTTTGCGAAAACCATTGTTTTTCTCTCTGCCCATTCCAATGACATGGGAACAGTTGGAGTAATCCTTAACCGCCCCCTAGGGCAGACACTTGCCCAATTGGATAACCAATTTGAAGTAGGTTCCTTTGGCCAAACCCCGGTTTTTGAAGGCGGACCGGTGGAGAAAGATAAACTTATTGTCGCTGCGTGGGAATGGTTAGATTCTCCCACTTCTTTTAAGTTGTATTTTGGCATCGATCTTGAAAAAGCGGAATCTCTAAGAACAGATAATAAGAAAATAAAGATTGCCTGCTTCTTGGGACATTCCGGTTGGTCCCCTGGTCAATTAGAAAATGAACTTGATCAAAATTCGTGGATTGTATCTTCCTTAGATCATGATTTGTTTTCAGAAATGAATCAGCGGAGCAAAATGTGGAAAAAATTAGTCGGTGGTTTGGGGGATGATTTAAAATTGCTTGCCGACGCTCCTGATGACCCCCAAGTCAACTAGCCGATCGGTAGCAGATTTTTTTCCCACTTTATCTTCTTCAAAGAACTTGGCACTCCGTGTGCTTATATACTCAGATTACCTCTTAATGACTTTTTGTCAGTAATCTATAACACAAACTATGAGTAAACATAAGTTAGAATATATTTGGCTTGATGGGTACAAACCCACCCAAAGCCTTCGTGGTAAAACGATGATCGCTGAAGATTTCAGCGGTAAGCTTGAAGACGCTAAGCAATGGTCTTTCGACGGATCATCCACTGAACAGGCTGAAGGCGGTTCCTCTGATTGTCTCTTGCAGCCCGTTCATGTTATCCCTGACCCGGACCGTTTTGGCGGTAACGGATGGTTGGTCATGTGCGAAGTTCTTAACCCGGACGGTACTCCGCATGAATCCAACGGACGGGCGACCATTGATGACGATGATGATGATTTTTGGTTTGGGTTTGAGCAGGAATACACCCTCATCGACTTAGAAACCGATTTACCGTTGGGTTTTCCCAAAGGGGGATACCCTGGCCCACAAGGTCCCTACTACACTTCAGCGGGTGCCCGAAACACCAAAGGACGAGACTTGGTGGACGAGCACTTACACATTTGTCTTGAGGCTGGCCTTAATGTTGAGGGTATCAATGCAGAGGTAATGATGGGGCAGTGGGAATACCAAATTTTTGCCAAAGGTGCTGCCAGTGCTGGAGATCAAATTTGGCTCGCCCGTTATCTTCTCGAACGCACCGCTGAAACCTATGATATCGCCATCGATCTTCATCCTAAGCCGGTAAAAGGGGACTGGAATGGTTCCGGTATGCACGCGAACTTCTCGAACGGAGCCATGCGTGATGAAGGCGGTGAAGAGTTGTTCAAGAAAATCTGTGAAGAATTCGGGAAAAACATCGAGCGTCACATCAGTGTTTATGGAGCGGATAATGATCAACGTTTGACCGGACTACACGAGACACAATCCATTGACAAATTCAGTTATGGGGTTTCTGATCGTGGTGCTTCCATTCGTATTCCGGTTGGCACCATCCAAGACGGATGGAAAGGTCGTTTGGAGGACCGTCGTCCGGCATCAAACGGCGATCCTTACAAAATCGCAGCCGCAATTATCAAAACCACCAAGGAAGCTCTTGCGTAACTTAGGTTTTAAAATTCTTTCAAAAGGCGGTGGAGGAATCCATCGCCTTTTTTATTTTCTTTTTTTCATCACAACCACGAATTCATCCTGGTCATTCTTGATGAACCGTAGGACTGCATAATGGTGCGAACTTTGTGGATATAATTTAGTTTTCCTTTTTCCATGCTCGACCCATGCAGCTTCCACAGCCTGAGCCCTGTCACTTTGTAACACGCCAGTCCTTTTTACTTCTCCTTTCTTTCCATGCGTTGCCACAAAGGACCAGCCTTTACCTTTCCATTGACTGATGATGTCATCGGGATTTTGAGAGCATCCCAGCAGGACAAGCATTGAAAAGAAAGAAAAGATCATTCTACCCACGGCTTTTGTCAGGAAGTTAACCCGTGGTGAGTTATATTTTGCCGGCCGGCCGTTTTGAATTTTGCAGTTCTCGGTTAAATTTTTCTCCCAGCGACTTTAAGCGGCTGGTAATTTTTGGAAATTCATCCTTAATATCGGTCGATTCTCCAATATCGGAATGAAGGTCGAACAGGGACAAACCAATTTTTGCCTGGGAATAGTTGGTTGGAATCCCGCCCGTCCCTCCGGGTTTACCGGCCATTGTCCGGAAGCCATGGGGGAAATGAAGTTTCCACTTTCCCTGTCTCACGGCCTGTAGCTGGTTGCCGTAGTAAAAATAATATGCTTCGTGGGGAGACTTTTCATGGCCAATAAAAAGGGGCCAAATATTCTTTCCATCAATACGGTGGTTGGGTAAATCAGCATCGATGAGTTCAGCTATCGTTGGCAGTAAATCAATCGTCATCGCAGGCTCCTTGCACTCAGAATTGGCTGGAATGGTCCCCGGCCACCAGGCAAGCGTTGGTTCTCGGCAACCACCCTCAAACATGGTCCCTTTGCCCTCTCGTAATGGTGCTGCTGACCCGGCATGATCCCCATAGTTTAACCATGGACCGTTGTCCGAGGTAAAGATAAACAGGGTATTCTTGTGCAGATCATGCTTGCGGAGAACTTTCATGATTTCTCCGACTGACCAGTCGACCTCCATCATCACATCCCCAAATAAACCTGCTCCACTTTTTCCCTTGAATTTATCCGAAACATAAAGTGGCACATGTACCATGCTGTGCGGAAGATAGACAAAAAAAGGTTTTCCTTTATTTTTTTCAATGAAGTCGACCGCCCGTTGGGTGTATTCCTTAGTAAGTTCCTCCTGATCCTTTCCGGTAACTTCGGGGTTAATCACTTCATTACCTTCGACCAGTGGCAGGTGGGGCCATCTCTTGAGCCTCTCTTCCATGGGCAGATGAAGCACACCCGGGTGATAGGGCCACATATCATTGGAATAGGGAAGACCGAAATAATCATCAAAACCATGTTGCATCGGCAAAAATTTCTGATGATGTCCCAAGTGCCATTTTCCGTAACACGCCGTAGCGTATCCTTTTTGCTTACAAATTTCCGCGATGGTTATCTCACTCGGGTTTAAACCATATGCAGACTTGGGCCCCAGGGCTCCATTGATCCCGATTCTTACATTATAACAGCCGGTTAAAAGCCCTGCCCGGGATGCCGAGCAGACCGCCTGAGTGACATAGAAATCAGTAAACTTTCTTCCCTGCTTGGCCATCCGATCAAGGTTTGGGGTAGGGTAGGCTTTGGCACCAAATGCACCGATATCAGCATAGCCCATGTCGTCCATGAACATGATTACCACATTGGGTGTTTTTTTAGCAGAAGCCAAAATTGCCAAAAAAATAAAAAGAAAATTTGCAAATATCAATTTCATGAGCGTGGGTGTGATTATGGAAATTAAAGGGATTATATACTTTATTCGTCCTTAAAATGACTTGGCAAGATTCTATTCAATCTTGCTATCACCTTTTTGTAACAATCTCCTGTCCCCTTGAACAAATGATTGTGATTGGGCATCCAACTTACCATATTCACGATACCAAATCTCTGCGGGGAGATTTAAACTACACAACAAAAACACAAACGAAAGGAACTAAACATGTTTCAATACATGAAATGGGACAAAAATCAGTGTGGGATGGCGGATTCAATATCCATCCTGTCATCCAAGCGGGCGGAATCCTTAGTTCGTAAATTTGATCAAATTAGAAATGAAGAAATGGAGGCCGATCCACTATGGTTTTGGCAAACTCTCCTCAAATATCGAAGAATACCTCCCTCATTTAGTTAGTGGAAAACTTCCTTGGTCTACGAAATAATGTGTTCGGATTTGGAAAATTGAACCTTTTGCAAAACAAAAAGTCCTAATTCCACCAGGGATTTTATTAAGCCCTTCTTTCTATTCGGGAAGAAGGGCTTTTTCTTGAACGGGATTACGCATTTCTTCCCGTAATCCCTCAATGATGCTCACTGGATAAGACTTGGATGCCCAGTCTACCATGAAGTTTGGAATCCGGCCCCGTGGATCCGAAAGGTTCTCAAAAGTTACTTGCATTCGATTTCCATCCAAAGGATCAATCCGGTAGCGGGTAAAGGCTATTTTTGCCCGGACATTCCCTTTTTCAAGGAGGGCGGATGGATGATTCACCGATTTCATTTCCAGAAGTATCTGGGATGGGCCTTGTCTTAGAATCCTAGATTCAAAGACCACTTCGCGGTTTTTTATCGGCCAGACTGCATTGATCTCCTGTTTGAAAACAAAGTGAAAATCTGTTTTTTTTTCAATCAGTTTGCCTTCATTCAGGTCTTTAACCCAAAATTTCCAGCGGTTGGGGTTGTGAATAATCCCAACCAGTTTTTCCGGGGTGCCTTCGATCATACCCACCCCTTTAAATGCAGTCAAGTCACCCACCTCTTGGCGGTAAACTTTTACTTCTTTTCTTTCCCTTACAAATTCCCAACCGTCCGCACCTTGATCCTGTCCTTGCAAATAGGTGATGCTTATTAAAGTGAGCGTTGAGAAAAAAGCTGGGGAGAGTAGTTTCACCGAGAAAGAATGTTCAACCCACTACATTGCCAGCACAAAATAGGCAAGTTATTCGTAAGAATCAGTAGCGTAATTGAAAGTATGGAAAGTACCGTCCGATCGTAAGAGGAAATATAACCAGTTTTCATCTTCCCAATGGTACATAAAGGGGAATACATCCTTGCGTGTCCATAACCAGCGACGATCAGGCGACCACAGCCATAAGGAATTGTCTACGGTGGGGGATACATACAGCCAACCGAGTTGTAAGTGATAGAGCCATCCCTGTTCATAGGGTCTAAAGGTACCCAGCCAGCTTTCACTAACCCAACCTTGCCCTTCCGGTTGCTCAACTCCCCACCAGGCTGAAAAAGTTTGGGTTCCATCCGTCGTGAGATTACTGTCATATAGAGTCGTGTTTCCATTTATCGAGTGATTACTGTCTATGGTATGAGGTTTTGCCGTGACCACGATTTCAAAAGTTTTTACGAGAGATGCATTCCATTCGTCGGACAGCATTACATGGATTAGGAGGGCAGGGAGTGTTCGCTCGTATGGTATGGTTTGAGTAGTGATTAAGGTGTAATTATCATCAATCGTGAACAAGTCATGATCCGTATCATTGGTATCCACAAATTGCAGAGATAGCGATGCGTTTACATCCGGATCATTGATCATAAATTGTCCTGCTCGGGTACCGGCAGTTGCATTCCATTCCACCGCCGAACGGGTTAGGTTCAGAAGGTTGGGAGCCAGGTTGGCGGTTGAATTTAGATCCCTCGGATTGGATCCATAGTTGATTTCGTATAAGTCAGGAAATCCATCATTGTCATCATCGAAGTCGTAAAAATCTTCGATGCCATCCACATCGAAATCTTCAATAACATTTAACAGGGATATGGAAAAAACTCGATCCATTGAAAGATTATGCTCATCGGCCACTCCAACATGTATCGAATAGTTTCGATCATCCTTCTCGTAATCGAAAGCCCGGGTCGTGCGGAGACTGTGATTTCCATCGATAATGAATAAATGATGACCGTCCGATCCATTTCCGTCCACGAAGGATATGGTCAGCGTGGAATTAGCGTCCGGATCGGTCGCATTAAACTCTCCAATCACGGTGCCAGCCGGCAGGTTTTCAAAAAATCCGAGTTTGGAAAGCAAGAGCGAGGAGGGTGGGGCATTGGGCACCGACTGGCGATCAAATGGATTAGTCCCTTTCGCCATTTCCTCAGCATCCGAGAATCCATCATTGTCATCATCCAAGTCGTAATGATCCTCCTCGCCATCGCCGTCATTATCTTCAATCACGTTGTTTACAAGTATTCTTAACCGTTTCTCGTCATATCCTCCTTTACCGTCGGTAGTCCTTATCCAGACAATATAAATGTTGTCGGCATTTTCATCCTTCGGGTCTTCAAAATCAAATTTCGGCAAACTGTAGGAAAATAATCCTGAAGTGGTGTTCACATCAAAAAGGGCACGATCCCCTCCCGCAGTTTTAAAGAAGCTCAGTATATCACCATCTGGATCTGTGGCATTAACTTTGATATATAGACCGCTATTTTCATTAATCCTAATATCCTGAAAGAGTGCCCCGCTTAGATTGTCATCTCCAATATGAGTGATGACGGGTTGTTCATTCTGATCAATCAGATTTATGGTGAAAGTCTTTTCAAGTGATGCATTATGTTCGTCTGCCACCCGTACCCGGATGCTGTAATTGGATTCATTGTTTTCGTAATCAAAGATAACTGCCGAAGTCAGGGTGCCATTGCTGTCCAAGGTGAAGTATGCATTGCCGCTTGATCCGTTCCCATCCACCAACGAGAACAAAAGAGTGGCATTGGTATCCGGATCCGTCGCATTGAACTCGCCTACGACAGTTCCAGCAGGTTGGTTTTCAAGGAGGGTGTTGCTGGAAAGAGAAAGTAACATTGGAGATTCGTTGAGGTCTTTAAGAATAATATTCTTAGAAATTTGCTGGGAGGCATTATGTTCATCGGTAACCCGGACTGAGAGGTTGTAAACGGATGCGTTGGTTTCAAAGTCAAAGATCGCATTGGTGAAGAGCGTGCCGTTTTGATCGATATTGAAGAGATGGGCTTTTGAGCCGGAAATCGAGTAGGTGAGGGCGGCATTAACATCAGGGTCGGTTGCATTGAAGTCAGTAATCAGTGTTCCAATAGGTTGATTTTCAAAGAAGCTTGCCGGGGTCGAATTACTCAAGTCCGTGGGGGGTGAATTGGCGGTTGATTTGGCACTGGTTGGATTAGATCCGTAATTTGACTCCACGAGGTCACTGAATCCATCCCCATCGGAGTCGGGATTTTGATCACTGGTACCGAGAGCCTGTTCCTGGGCATAAGTCAGTCCATCATGGTCATCGTCTTTATTGGGGTCATGGATTGCTTGAATGGTGAAATTCTTTTCCAGTGAGGCGTTATCATCATCTGCCAATCTTATGCGAATACTAAAGTTTCTTTCACTGGTGAAGATTTGAGTGGATTTCAATTCACGGTTATTAATCGTGAAACGGTGGTTGTCCGTAGATCCGTTCCCATCGGTCAGATTAATTCCATAAGTTCTTAGAGCATTCGGATCATCCGCATCATGGGGAACTAAAATACCCACCAGTTCGGAAGCGGATTTGTTCAGATATACTACCTGATTGGAAAGAACGAGATCGTGGGGTGCCTGGTTGACCTGTTTAAAATAGAGGACACTCGTAGAAATCCGTGAGGAAATCCCCCCATCCTCTACTAGATCAAAAATTGTGGCCTCCTGCCCAAGCCCATTTTCCTGATCATTATTAAACCCATCTCCATCATTATCATTGGTTGGACCAAACCTGAGATCTCCAAACTGGTTAAATTCATACCAGTCCATCACGCCATCCCCGTCGGTATCCTGTGTGGATGGAAAATAGTGGGCCACGATAGATGTTTCGACTGCCGGGTTAGCGTTCACCTGACTGAGAGCCACGCCCGTGGGACCGAATTTTCTCTGCCCGTTTACGGTCCAATATCCAAAATGATATCCATTACTGGATCCATGAAGATTACCGGTACTCACGGAGGCATTGATTTCCACATATCCTTCCACCGTGTTGACGAATCCTACGGGATCACTCTTGATTATGTATTTTACCATGGAGGTGTCTGCATAGACAAAATCACTGGATACCCTGGATGAAATTCCGCCATCTTCCACCTGATCAGGGATGGTGGCTTCCTGCCCGAGTTCACTTTCCTGCTGGTTGGTAAATCCATCCCCATCATTGTCACTGTTGGGCCCGACCGACAAGTTACCAAACTGGTTATATTCAAACCAGTCCATCACCCCGTCTCCGTCTGTATCCTCGGTGCTTGGAATGTAGTGGGCTACAATGGCGGTCTCGGTACTAAGAATCTGACTTACCTGACTCAGGGCAACTCCGGTGGATCCCGCCTGTCGCACGCCATTGACTGACCAGTAGGCAAAATGATAACCATTGCTTTGCCCATGGAGATTATTGGTGCTCACGGATGCATTTACTTCCACATAGGCGTCCTGTCCGCTGATAAAACCAATCGGATTACTCTTGATTGTGTAGTGGACCATGGAGGTGTCCGCATAGACAAAACCCCACGATATTCGTGAAGAAATTCCCCCATCCTCCACCTGATCCCGAATGGTGGACTCCTGCCCCAATTCATTTTCCTGTCCATTGGTAAATCCGTCCCCATCATTATCATCTGATGAGGATGAATTGAGATCTCCAAAGTTCCTGTATTCATACCAGTCCATGATTCCATCATTATCTGAATCCTGAGTGGATAGGAAGTAATGGGCCGTCAGGGTGGTTGCTTCACTGATCGTAACCGTTGCCTGGGTTACGGACCGACCGCCTGTATCCGCAAGCCGGTTATTTCCATTCGACCAATATCCGAAAAAATATCCATTGGAACTGAGGTTAGGTTGTACCGTTTGCAATGAGGTGCCGGTCTCCACCACCTGAGTATTATCCAAATGACCTGCAGGGGAGGAAACCTGTTGCACCTGAACCAGGGCACCATTTAACAAGCTGAGGGTGCAAAGCATGCCACCAGTAATGGCCAATGCTTTTTTCATCAGGATGTTGAACATCAACAAGTCTCCTTTATGAAGGGCTCGTTTAAAGTTAGAAACTAGAACGGAACAGAACGGCCCCCCCGGCACTCCATTTGTCGGGCGGAGGATCAAAATAATCAGCTCCCACAATCGTGAATCGGCCCGATGTGCCTACGGAAATACCCATTCGATCTGAATCCTTAGCATTTGGATGAGTCAGGACTTCCAGCAGGCTGACGCTACCATCCGGTTTCACTTTGTAGATGTAGGCTAATCCAGAATTACTGGCTATTTCCGAATTTTCATTGTATGCACCCACCACCAATCTGTCCCCACTAAGGTCGACAGAGTATCCAAAGTAACCATATGAAGATGGATTAGGGGAGTTGATGATTGCTGTAAGCAAAGTAGTGCCATTTGCATTTACCTTGTAAAGGTAAACCCTACCTGCTCCGCTGTAAACATTGGTTCTTCCATACTCGCCAACTGCTAAAAAATTTCCGGCCATGGAGATGGCCTTTCCAAAGTAGTCATGACTATCTGGCGAGGGTGCAGTGAGTGTGGCCGTACGGGTAATATTACCCGCCCCATCCGCTTTGAATAGAGTCACGGAACCGGCATTGCTTAGATTAGATCCAGAAACCAATACATCATCTTCATGAGCACCTATAGCGATAATGTTGTTTTCGATGGCTACGGAACGGCCGAAATAATCATTACTGTTAGGATCTTCATGGGTAAGTTTACCCAGTTCAGTAATGGTACCGTTTGCTTCCCGTTTAAACAGGTAGGCGGCTCCGCTGTTGCTGTTCCCGGCAATATCCACTCCGTATGCACCCCCTACAATCAGGCCGCCGGACATATCCACGGAATCGCCAAGGTAGTCGTAACTTGTTGCATCCGATGCGGTAATTCTCGCTACCTGCATTGGGCTACTGTCATTGAAGTCAAAAAGATAAATCGCACCCGCACCGCTTATGTTGTTCACATAGGCATCTTTCGCCCCAACAATTAAGCTATTTCCGTCCAAGGCAAAGGCTTGACCAAAATGGTTTGCCTGACTGTTGGATGTGGAATTAGGAACGATTTGATTGAGATATTGCAGGCTCCCGTTGGTATCGTTGGCATCGTAGTGATAAAGCTTTCTTTGATTGGAATCGCCAAATCCGATGACCACCCGGTCTCCAGCGATGGCCACCCTTCTTCCGAAGTATTGATTCTGAGAACCATTAATGTCAAAAGGTGTGACCGAAAAATTTGGAATGGGTAGAGTGCTCGCCTTGACCACCCACCATGCCCGTGACCCGTGATTTCCGGTGTCAAAGCCAAACTCATTTACTTTATTGGGCAAATTACGGGGCATGATCTGCCCGGTTGGCGTCCAGGCATTGATTCCACCGGGCGTGGATGCCTCCTTCGCCAGGCTTAGTTCTGCCTGCTTGGCCCAACGGTGCCCAATGGCATTCATGAAGGCATCCTTGCCCGCAGGTGAAACCTGCAGGTTGGTTTCCAAAAGAACGGTACCGTTGGTGTCCTTAATCTTGTCATTGGCGAGAGTGACGGCAGAAGATCCGGTGACGAGTAAATATTTAAAGTAGTTCGCGAAGTCGCTGTCCTTGATGGGTGAACGGCTGATGGTTACATTCCCATCGGGCAGGGGAAGCGAGAGGAAATGAAGATCTACGGGCGAAGACCGGCGAGCATCCTTACAAAAAACCTCAAACTTCAGGGTGCCTGTCTGTTCAGGCCAGTCTCCTTTTACATTCCATGATACCCGGTGGACCTGGTTTGTGGGGACGGGTGTTCCAATTTTTGATCCGGTGCCATCCACCCATGCCGTGGGTATAATCCACGATCCGGGACTGGTAAACTGACCATTCTTGGCCGCCAGAATTCCGACCGTGGCATTGGTATCGTCAGGATCCACGATTTCAAAATCGATGTCTATGGTGTTCGTGCCCGAGCGTTGAGAAATTGAACGGATAGCCGGTTGTGGAATCACATTCCTTGTGGGTAAGCCCTTGGTCCGGTATGCCCGCTTCCAGATTTGAACCTTGTTGTTGTAGCTGACAATCAGATCACCCTCAGGGGTAAAGCAGGTGCGAGAGTTGTAATTGATATTGTTTAGGTAGGCAATTTGGTTTCCATCCTGATCCCGCAACCTTTGATACGAGAAAAGAGAACCATCATTTGCTAAAGAAACATATTGTCTAGCTGACGATGTATTAACCCGCTTGATGAAAGTACCATCTTGCTCGAAGAAATGTAAGTAATAGCTGTCGCCCACCACAATAGTCCCGCCCTGTAAGGAAATGATATCAAAAGGATATCTCAATTGCCCGGGAGCACTTCCATAAGTTCCAAATTTACGGATAAAGCTACCGTTTTTGTCCAAAACCTGTATACGATTATTGCTGTAGTCACTGATATATATGTTTTTGTCCGTACCAACGGTGATGCCCCAGGAGTTATTAAACTCGCCATCTCCAGATCCGGATGATCCGTAATTAGAGATAGTAGCGTTCCTACCTTTTCGCCAACGAAATGAACCATTGTTGTCGAGGCATGTAACAGCATACCGTTCGGCTATGTAGATGGTTCCATTTTCATCGAGTACAAGATCCCTTGGGTAGTACCGGTTACTGGCAATTGTAATTGAACGAGCCAGGGATCCGTTAAGGTCATAGACTTTAATATCCCGATTACCGTTTTCGCAAACGACATAGATTTTTCCGATTCCCGTGGCATTATTCTCATAATAGGCAACGCCAGTTGCAGAACTCAGACTCCATTCCTTGGCCAGGTACCAATTATCCTGCTCGCCCCCATGGGTCACCCCATAGGTAAGCAGTCCGAAAATGAAAGTGGATAGGATGTTGAATCTATTCGTTCTCATAATGATAAAATGACTAAGAATTTTCGTAAAAGATGAAATGGGTGTATATGTGTGAAATTATTTTTAAATAGTGTACAAGTGTATTAGCACATGTCTATCATTTCTTTCATTGTTTCCCTGAAAGTTTCTTGATTTAGAACTCTTGCCATAGGCTGGAATCTTTTCATACTCATGATACATGCTCGTCTTGATTCTCCTATCCAGTTGTGCACTCTGTTTTCTTGCTTATCGGTTTTACGGGAAATTTCTCACCAATCGGTGTAGGCTCGATGACACCACGGCCACTCCCGCAGTGGAAAAAGAAGACGGGGTGGACTATTCCCCGACCCGGGCTTCCGTCCTGTTTGGGCATCATTTTTCTTCGATTGCGGGGGCCGGGCCGATCGTCGGTCCGATTTTGGCGACGATGTATTTCGGTTGGGGGCCCACCTGGGTATGGATCTTAGTAGGGGCGATCCTTGTGGGTGGCGTTCATGATTTTGGCAGCACCCTGATGTCTGTTCGCAACGGGGGCCGTTCGATTGGGGATACCATGCGTGGACTGGTGGGTGAGGGGGCCGGGAAATTATTCATGATTTTTGTTTTACTCGCTCTGGTCTATGTGATCATTGTATTTCTTGATCTCACTGCCAATACCTTTGCCAAACAACCGGCGGTGGCCACGGCATCGGGTTGGTTTATTGGGGTGGCGGTTACCTTTGGGTTTCTCATGCGGAGTGGAAAGTTTACCCTTGGACAGCTTGCCTTGATCTTTTTCCCCCTGACCTTTGCCGGGCTGGCCCTGGGTCATTTCTTTCCGATGGTGGAGTTGGATAAATCATTATGGATATGGCTAACCCTCGGGTATTGCTTTGTCGCCGCTGTTCTTCCCGTTGGACTCCTCCTCCAACCGCGTGATTTTCTAAGTGCCGGTTTTCTCTATGCAATATTAGGGGTTGGACTGGTGGGGATGTTGTTGTCTGGGGAGACCATCCAAATGCCTGCATTTTCTGGCTGGGAATCAGATAAGCTGGGGATGCTCATGCCCTTTCTCTTTATTACGGTGGCCTGTGGTGCATGCAGTGGATTTCACAGTATCGTATCGAGTGGCACCACTTCCAAGCAGATCAAAAAGGAGAGTGATGTGCGTCGAATCAGTTACGGAGGGATGTTGGTAGAGGGTATATTGGCCGTTTTTGCCATGGGCTGTGTGGCCGTGCTCACCATGAGCGAGCGGGAAGCGGGAGGCACTCCCGTGGGTATCTTTGCGGCCGGGGCGGCCAAATTTTTTGCGGCGGTTGGAATACCCATTGAATTGGGAGCTGAGTTTGCCATGCTTGCGATCAGTACCTTTTTATTGACCACTTTGGACACCTGTACCCGATTGACCCGATTTCTGATTGAGGAATTATTTTCCTGGAGGAATGAAGCCAGCCGATTTCTCGGTACTGCGGCGGCCCTTGCCTTGCCCTGCCTACTTGTTTTCCAACAATTTCCCGGAACCGATGGTACCCTGCAACCCGCATGGAAAGCCATCTGGCCCCTCTTTGGGGCCACCAATCAATTACTCGCCGCCCTTGCGTTGCTTACCTTTGTAGTCTTTTTAAAAGCATCCAGAGTGGGCTATGGGTTTGCCCTGTTGCCAGCAGTGGTGATGATCGTTATGCCGATGACCGCTCTCGCCCTGATGGTCCAGAAATTTGGAATTTCCACTTTGCTTGGGAGTACCTCGGCTGCCATGTTTCTGCTCGGCCTTTTTCTAATGATTACTTCCTGGAGGCGACTCACCCGATCAGAGGCTGGGCAGTTGCAAACAGAAGCCTGACATTTAGATTATAGTATATGGAGTGGCTTCCTCCTTGGTCTACACATCAGTTAACTCATCAGAGGCAGACTGAATCGCACTCCCCAGTTTTTCAGGTGATGTTCCTTCGGTTCTGACCAGTTATTGAACCATTTCGGAACCACCGACAAGGTGAAGGTCAAATTTCCTCCCTCAATTCAATTTGATCCCCACGAGTTTTGATCCATCATCATCTACGCTGATGTCTTTTTCACTTATGAAAGTTGGAAAACAACCGAATTCAATCTATGCAAGAATTTCATGAATTTTTGGTCTTAAAACCTTATAAATGAATAATATTAATAGAGAACTGTCTGTTTTGATCAAAACATCTAATCATGGTTTCCAGGTGGAGTTACAATTTTCTCGATTCAATTCCCAAAGTTGAGTAATAAATAATTTGGTTTGCCCGAGTGGCGGAATTGGTAGACGCAGCGGACTTAAAATCCGTTGACCGCAAGGTCGTGGGGGTTCAAGTCCCCCCTTGGGCACTCTTTTGCAAAGCATAGTAAAAGGGTCTAGGTGTCAGTATTTTTGATGCATTGAGCGTTTTTATCCTTGGTTTTCGAGGATAATGAATTTTGAAGGAATTTGTAACTGGAGATATACTTTTGTAAAAAAACTGACAACAAGTATGGGGGGGAGGGGGTCCCCGAACAATCCCCGCTCGATCCTATTATCGATTCATACCCGGATAAAAATTTTCACAATTGCGATTTTGAGCACAAATTCGAAAAAACTCAGGGACTTGACGATGCCCTGCGGAGGTGGTTGGGTGTGGGGATGAAAATTAAAACATTTAAACCCTCCTTTCACTTTATTTATGGCGTAATTATTGGCGTTTTGCTTTGTGCACTTGTTGGGCAATCTGATAGTCAAAAACCGCACTACAGATGGGATGGCGGTAAACAATATGAAATGAACTACACGACTGGAAAGTGGACTGAGGTAAAACTTGGGTCCACAGATTCCGTGGCATCAACCAGTCAACCAACGCAAACACTTACGAAAGTAGTCGATGTGCGAATCGTTGGCGTTAAGGGTCTTACAGGAATCCCTGTTCGGATTGAAGGTCAGTCTGGCACCATAAATGTAAGTATGAAATGACTTCCTTCATGGACCAATCCCATAAACTCCATGTCGAGCTAATTTTCGATTTTTCTTCACAAGGTAGTCCATACGCGTGAGTTTGCCATGATTATTCGGACTCGTTTCTTCTTGGTTGGGATAGGTGATTTTATTAGGGATTTGGGATGATTGCTCAAATTATCTTATTCATTCTGTTGTCTCTGTGTCTTTGGTATGTTCCAGACGAATTTATGTGGATATTGTGGGTAGCTTTCGGCCTCGCAATTCTAGCGAGGGTATGGTGGAGAAAGCAACGATCTGAGTAATGGGTGAAGCCTCTAAAAAAAATCCAAAACTAATTTGGAGAGCTATGAAGCTGCTTAGTAGGGCAACTTTTTTACCATAGAGTAATAGATTGAAACGAAATGAAAAATTCGTGCTATTCATTTCTTCCCGGTAATCCAACCCCAAGCCAATTCTTGACGATGCCTTGAATAATTGGTTGGATTGGGTGATGGGTTTTTTGAAGAGACTGGACAAGGGTTGGTATGTTTTTGGGGTTCTTTTGTTACTTATGATAGGGCGGTTTGCTTATGTAAACTCACGGGATTTGCCCCTTCCTGACATAACTCCCGAACAAAGGAAGGCAATGGAAGATAGGATGAGCAAGGGGACGGTGACCATATTCAATTCGTCCCGGTCTCTTTTGGCGGGAAAGAAAACTCGCGAGAACAATGCTTCCAAAACTCGGGATTTGAACCGGACCTCTCCCATGCAATCTCCTTAGGAAGCCTGCACGCCAAGGAAAAAGCCGTTTTTTTCCTCTAGCTCAAACGCGATAATCTAACTATCGACCCATCCTCACTATTGTCAAGAATCGGCTTACATCCTGCAGCTCATAATTTAAAAGAGAGGAAAAAACACCCTATTGCAAAAAAGAAGTAGAGTATCACCGTTGAGCTAAATCCGACTGGATTTTTTTTCTTTTGAAATCAATCTCGTGTTCACTACCTAAAGAGACCGCTCCATTTTTGATGGCGAAAAATACAATACCCAAGAAAAAAAGTCCCGTCGCAATGGTTAAAATCCTGAGTATGTACGGTTCCATTACAATAAATTTCTATTATGAGTCTGACTAGTTATTGGAAAGAGTCTTCACTGTAGTACCAAGCTTTTTCTTAGTCTCAAAGGATTTTCTCGTTATGTCAGCAAGATTGGAGATAAGTCTACTGCTGAACATTTGCACCATGTTTGCATCATGCAAATCTCTTCGCATCCTCTTTGGATCATGTTCCTCAGAATTTATCTTTATCTCACGCTTAACTTTCTCCGCTTCCGTTCTCAAAAGCATATACAATGAGACGCTGTTTTGGTATTGATTGTATACATCAAGTTTAAATTCCTTAGAAACTTCTTCTTTCTTCTTTGCCATTCATTCTTTTCTTATGCTTCACCTTTCTAAGCAAGACCTTTGTCTTGACCATATGTGGTCGAGACCTGAAGAAAAGAATTGGCTAACGAATCTTCAATTAAATTTTTTTTGGAGCAGAACGGACAAGGCCCAAGATCTTCAGCCGGACATTAATGGTCTGATTCTTGGTCTTTGCACAGGTGGATGCTTGAGCATCCATTGATTAGTGTCTATATGTTTGAGTTTTCATTAATGGGATGGGGGTTGTGCCGAAAAACATCTCACATTTGATTGTATCATCACTTCCCGCAAAAGTTTTTCGCAATAAGAGCTTTTATTACCTCAAAGGCGAATGCTCAGATAAGGGGGGCTTGGGGGAAATCGTGATAGGAAGGCCTGAATATTATATATCTGCGTTCTCTACTTTCTGAGAAGGAGCAGCGAGGATACTAGGACGAGGATACTGTGGAGTTTGAGCCTGACGAGGGTTAATCTTTGACTGGTACGCCGTCCTTCCAAATTTGTTCGATTTCCTTCTGCCCGTCCTCCAACCACCAAGTCTCAAGCCCCTCCTGTCTGCCGTCCTTCCAGTTTACTTCGGACCACTTCTGCCCGTCCTCGTACCACCGAGTCTCAAGCCCATCTTTCTCTCCGTCCTTGTAGTTTCTCTCCTTGTATTTCTGTCCGTTTTCGTGCCACCAAGTATCAAGCCCGTTCTGCTTGCCGTCCTTGTAGTTTGATTCCATCTCTTGTTGCCCATTCTCGTAGAATTTTGCAGCCCGACCTGTAAAGGGCGTTTCTTCATTAGGCAGATAGAATCCATCGTCACGATCTACTAGTTTCGAGTAGTCGACCAATCCATTTAACTTAAAATAGTCGATGGGAGCGTCTTCAACCACATCTGGATCGCTTTGATCGGGTTGCCCACACCCAAACATAAACAAGCCGATAGAGAAAATGGATAGTAATAGTTTCATGCCCGTATCCAAACACCTATCCCCACCATCGTCAAGAATCGGCTCACGTCCCAAGCCAATACTGTAATTCCCAGGTACTGCTAAGTATACCCCTCCTTATCCGTACCTAAGTTTCCTCATCTTTATTCCATTTCCATCTGCTAGAATAAAAATTGGTGGACTCCGTGTCCACAGAGTGAAAGCAACACAATCTCATCCGTTGACTCCCCAACGCCCAATCTCCTACACTCCGCTGATGCAGGTTTATGTCCACCTTGCCGGAAAGAACTACGGTCCTTACTTCCTTGAACAGCTTAGTCAGTATGTCCAAGCGGGTAGCTTCAGGTACGATCATCTCGCGTGCTACGATGGTACGAATTGGGTGAAGATTAAGGATGTGCCTGGGTTTGCGGAAGAAGCGAAGAAGGCAAAACCTGTTCAGGAGAAAACACAGCAAAGGGCACCGCAGAAAACTAAGAAGATGCGGACCAAGAAGCTCCTCGTTGTTAGCCTTTGGGTAGTTGTTGCTCTTTTGTTTGTCGGTGGTTCCGTAGCAGGTGTTTCGTACTACTTGATTGGCGATGATGACAAACCATCTGCTGTTACTACAAAAGACATTTTCACGCTCTCACCGGATCAAATTGTTGAGATTTATGACGGTGACACCTTCAAGATCGACCTTCCTTCTCAGCATCCGTTGTTTGGGGATGATATTTCGGTTCGTGTGTTTGGAATCGATACGCCTGAATTGAAAGGGTCGAGTGACGAGGTAAAGGCATTGGCATACAAGGCGAAAAACCGCACGCGGGAGTTACTTTCTGATGCAAAAACGATTGAGCTCAAGAATCCGCAACGGGGAAAGTATTTTAGGGTCGTAGCGGAAGTGTGGATCGATGGAGAGTCGTTCGCTGAGAAATTAAAAGGCGAGGGTCTGGCGAAGGATTATGATGGGACAGGTACGAGGCCGGTGTGGTGAGTTTTGGTGGAGTTTGAAATGCAATCTTTCAATCTCCTTTTGCTTGTGGAAAATGTACCTAGAAATACCAGATAACCTTAACTTGCGCTCAATGGGTGAATAACTGGGGATTTACAAGTGAAGTGGGAGTTGGATGGAACAAAACTCAAACGGAGCAAGCTGAAAACAAGTTTTAGTCAATGTCCCTAAAGGGTGAGAGCCTTGGCGAACCAAGGCTCTCGTACAAAAAACTTACTCAGGTCATAACACTTACTCGGACTGAAATCCAAATTCGTTTCACTCACTTTGAGCAAGCTCACCATGAGTTAACTTATAACCCAAAACACATCATCCGCGAACGAATATTGTGCTACCCTGAACCGCAAACTTTTTACAGCCTACTTCGCAAGGTCTGAGTAATCTGTGGTTTGTGACATTTATACCATTGTCTTCTAACAAGCTATTTGACTAGCGAATAAGTTGACCGGGGTACCACTTCCCAAATCTGATGCACTTTCGTGAAAAGAAATATAATTTAAATGTCAAATCTCACCCGAAGGTAAGTCAAAGTAGTTCCGAGCAATGGTAAATTGCATTTTCCTACCTAGACCTGAACGTCGTGAAACGATCAAGTAACCTAACAAGATTGATAAAAGAGGAAAATGTCAAGGGGGCGTGCATTTTTTTATTAACATATTCACAATCACTCAGGATTAGGATGGAAATTTAAAATGAACCCTTGAAGCATCATCAACTGGATACAAAATATGCCGGGCAAAATAATGAAGGGGATAACGAAATGAGAAAGATTACAGAAATTTTTTCTTGGAAGAATTTGTTGCAATCAAATAATGGCATCAAACCATTTTATCCGTCTTCCGAATTTCTCTAATAGAATTCGCTTCGTGCACATAAGCATCCTCGAAGCAATACAAAAATAATTTGTTCGCTAATTCTTAAAAGTGTTTTTTTCATTTATAACCATGATCCAAAAATCAAGGATCGCCGTTATACAATTATGATTAACGACAAAGACTGTTTCAAAATAATTGGTTTTATGGTAACTGTGATTACTACCCTAGCAACAACAGGTATATCAATTTTAACAACACTGAATTAAATTACACATCAACTTTTTGTTTGAAGAACCCGAACATCAATTCAGGTGGTTATTCTCGTACATTTAAATTCTACAAATTGCTGATATTGTATTTTAACAAATCACCATATACAAATTAACTCTCATACACATCAGATTGACATTTTTATTAAATAGATTCTTTACAAATTTTTTATTGTATGAATATTATAAATATTAATATGCACTTTTTATGTATTTATTAAATATTTTGTTTCAAAAATTTTTATGAAAAGCGAATCACAACTATCTATGGAACTTGGTTTAGACAAGCGTACTATAAAGCATATTAGGGTTAGCAAACTTTCGCGAAATTCGTGGAAGAGATACAGGAATTCAGTTTATTACACAGATGTCGGTGAGCACAATCTAAGGAACGAAATAATGAAGAGAGTTATGTTATCATTGGATTGTTAAGTAACCTTTGTTTTCAACTTTATAGCAGTTTACAGGTCATTGTACTAAAGTTGGTAATTAAAATATTTATTCTCACTTATAATATCCTCATTTTATTGGCGTTAAGCACTTTTATTTAGTTTTGGAACTACAATTTACGAGTACTGTAAAACATGTCGTAATTTGTAATAACAAGTTGTCGGAGGCAACATAGCTTAATATTTTTGTGATATCCGTGGAAATTTATTTACTTAAAACTTTTTTTTAATTTTTTTTTGTAATTGACTGTTTTTTTGTACGACAAAACTGTATAATTATGTTATAATATTCAGAGTATGTTTAAAGGTTTATCGTCATTTACTAGTCTTAAATTCATTGTTCACAAGTTAAGTCTTCTCTTCGTGTAGATTCTAAGTTATTTGTTACAAACCTCTGTTTCTTGCGTGTTTGATCCTCACATTTGTGCTCATCTGATAAAACAATAGCCAAAATGCTGGATTGATCATAAATATTTGTCTAAATCATCAGTGAGTATTGCTTCCTAACAAAAATATTTGCTAAGCTTACAAGTAATATTAAGAAAAAGGAACTTTGACAGTTATCATTATAACAAATTGAAAACACTGTAGGGTATAAACACCAGTTCTTTAACTTTCATAATTTCTGCCACTTCAATTTTTAAATACTAAAAATGTCATGATGCTAAAAATGATGATCTTAAGCACAAAAGAATGAATATATTTAAATTTTCAACAAAAGTTTTGATTGATCGACATGAATAAACTGTAATTAATTGTATTCAGAGTGATCTTATTGAAATGTTTGAAAAAATTAGAACCTTTCTTTCCCTAAAACCAATTATAATAGAGGAACAGCAATGATGAAACATTCCTTTTTCAGCGTAATTTTTCTTTCTTTTGCATTCACCTATGTTCTTTTGGTAGATCTGTTTTCTTTGGAAGAAAAAAAATTGCCCAATGATCTTCGCTGGGTCAGACAATCCATGGAGTACAAAAGCTTATGTGTGCAAATCTATTGCCAAGCCTCCAAAAAAATTAGTCTTATCAATGAAATCAGCGAGGAACACTTGGCTGTGGTGGTTGATCTGGACGAGACTGTACTGGATAACAGTGAGTACCAAGTGGAAAGATTAAAATTGGGCTTGAATTTCAGTCAGGACTCATGGTCAAATTGGGTCAATCGAAAGCGCTCTACTTTGGTTCCTGGTGCCAAAAAATTTCTTAAACGAGTCCGGGAGCTGGGGATAAAAGTGGTATTTCTTAGCAATCGAATGCATGCCAACTTGAAACCGACCAAGGAAAATCTTCGTACTCTTGGAGTTCTCAGTGAAAAGGACTTATTTTTATTGCGTCGAGACAATTCTGATACAAAAGAAATTCGAAGAGCGGAAATATTGTCAGGAACGGGAAGAATTAGCGAGATAGGCCCCATGAAGGTGGTGGCTTACTTAGGAGATCAGATGGGAGATTTCCCCGCTCATCACCCAAAAGATTTGGGGACAAGCGTTTTCATTTTTCCCAATCCAATGTATGGGAAGTGGTAGGACCAAAAACAATCAACAAGATTGGAAGATTTACTTTCATTATTGAAGAGAGAATGTGTTCCTTGTCTTCAGGATCACTAAATTTTATCTGAAATAACACCATTTGTCTCTGAAAGGCATACCGTTTAAATAGTCCAATGGTCTCCAAAATAAGGCCAAATTTAGCCAGTTGAAAAAAAAGAAAATGTTCTGATTAAACTTTGGAGACAACTTTGCAAAAACCCAAGTTTTCTTTTTCATGGACTTTATGAAAATCATTCTGCTTTTCTTAAGTTTGCAGTTTTGCGGATGCTTGGCTCATCACGAACCCGGAATTTCACAAAATCTTCTTTCTGATGATCTAAAAGTAGCAAAAAACTATTCTGAATTTCTTTCAGTAATTGAAAATTACGAATTATTGATGCGGGAAAATTTCAAAAGGAAACAAATGCTGATGGTTAAATCCTCTAAACAGGAAAGTATCTTACATCGGAGACATGACCTTAAAATTCGGACAGAAATTATAAAGAGTTTCTCAGGAGGTTTTTTGCAAATAAAAGAAAAAGATTTATTGCTCACCAAGTGCGGAGATCTTCATAAACTTTGGCAAAAGCAAAGAAAACAAATTCAAATAAAAAGATTCCAACTTGGTCTGATTCGCTGAGAAACTGAGTGTTGAAATTACCAGTTTAAGCAGCATAGTTATGAGTTTAAGTGTATTGAAAGTACATTTCCAAGCAGAAAATCATTCACTAGGGAAAGGAAATGTAAATTTTAATTTTGTTGTACCTAACCAAGGATGTTTTCTGTAGTCCAATGTAATTATGGTTGAAGTCGATGTTTCTACAGTTTGTACCAAACGCGAATAAATTGATTCCAGTTCGAAGTGGTGTCGCCGTGGGTATCAAGGTTCGTGTCCCTTGAACCTTCCTCAAGGGGATCATAAATGTTAGGAAGCACTACGGTCTCTACATTAATCAGGTCAATCTTCTCCTCTTCAATCCACTGATTTGCCTTGTTTAGGCAATTATTGAATTCTTCCAGTTTATAAGAGGAAAAAAAACCTCCCGGGGTGACAACTTGGGGCACAAAATTCTTACACTTAACTATCTTACTTACTTATCCTTATTGCGGTGAATCTGGCAAACAATTTTCAAAGAAGTTCTTCCACATAATTTCGCTTGCTGAACAAATTATTGGCATGAGCAAAGACTTTTGCCGACGACTGGAGTTTAATTTCTGCTTTTGCCAGTTGGGTGGCGGCCCGGGCCATATCCAGATCCTCGATACGACCCAGGGATTGCTCCTTTTGCACATAAGAACTTTCCAGCTTCTCGTACTCCCTGTCAATTCGTGACAAAGACGCTCCGGTCATCGCCCGGGCATCCACGATTCCATCGAGTGCATCATCAAGTATACTGAGTGACTTTTGGGCCTCCGGGATGGTGCCCACTCCAACCATGGAACTGAAAATAAATTTTTGGAAGAGGCCGTTGGCGATCTCGAAACTGCCGGCGAATTCATTTCTTTGCTGCTGAAGGGAAGCTTGGTCAGTTTCTCGGACATATCCTCGCGGTTGATAATTCGCACCAGTTGAACTTGTATCTTCTAAATCATTCCATGCCCCACGCGTACCGTCAGGTTGCAATACTTGGCTAATCTGAAGATAATTTTCTCCATCACCAGCGTTATTTGGTTCGTTCTGAAGACCTGAATTTGGATTACGCCCCCATTTTTCGAACATGTTTGCTATCAACTTTCCATTCGTTGCACCACTCCAAAAGGGAGTGCCAGTTCCATTATTCGCCTCTCCTTCGGGACCCTCGGTCCATCGCCAATCTCCTTCAATAGCAGCATCATTTCCTCCTAGCCAGGCATTGATGCCTACTTCTCCAATTTGGAATGCTATTTCAGCCTGTTCCAATTCACTGGTAATAGTTGCTAAATAATGAGTATTACTTTGATCGGAAGCATTGAGGGCGTCGACTTCGGCCTTTGCGTTCGACCAATTAATATTGGAATTCTTATTAACTAGGGTGTAGGACTTGTCCCGAAAGAGATGGATTCCGTTAAACTTTTCTCTCGATATTTCCAGAGCGGCGGTGCGGAGTTCCTCGAATTCAGTCTTATATTTGTCGCGGTCTTGATCAGTTTTAGTTACATCCATGGCCATCGTAGCCAAGGTTCCCATTCGGTCATAAATTGTGTGAACCGCCGCGAGGGCACTGTCCCGTGCCTGCAGGTAGGATTTGGCGTTTTGCAAGGTGTGTTTGACCTTCTGCAGACGCCGGAGCTCCCCGGACTGTTTCATTTGCATAGAAAGAGCACCGACATCGTCGCCGGAATTCACAATTTTTTTACCCGCCGAAATGTGCTTAATATGCTCACTTCGCTTGAGGTGAGCATGATCAAGCTCTTTGGCAACAGAACGGGCAAAGCTTAATGTATCAGCAGCTATCATATTTTTTTACTATACTTACACCTAGAATAGAAGGGCGGAAGATTTGCATGCAGAAGTGTAGAAACGACAGTATTTTTACACTAAGTAGCAGGCAGTAAATTACACATCCTTGTATAATGGATAAATTCTCAACCATCCTAGTTGAGATTTTGGAGATTAGGTTATTTCATCAGTTGAATTTAGTTGGTTTAAATTTACAGATACTACAAAGCAAGAATCCACACCCCTATTATCTCACCACTTATGCCAACTAAGATTGCTAGTTGTAGAATTGGTAAAATTCAGAATAAGCAAGGTGCGGTGCGGAAACACCTTAATACGAATGCAATAATAACAATCATTTTTAAGTGATTCCAAAAAGAAAGTTGGGCGATCGAACCGGCAATCCTTGCCAGGCAAATCTATGAATTAATTACTCGCCTCCTTGCGATATCCATAAAAATCGGATGCGTCTGTCTTTTCTTTAATTTTATTTTGAAAAAGAAATGGGAGGAGATGAGTTTTTAGGGAAGTCAAATGCAGCTTTTTTCGGTAATCTGGATGAAGCCTCTGGCCAAGTGAAACTTTCAAAATTCAAACTTACTATTCCGCAAGTGGGAAGGTTGCCAATGGGAAGTCCCCAAACTTGAGAGACAAGTAAAGTGAGTCCAGGGTTGTGCCCAAAGATAAGGACGGTGTGGAAGGAATCCTCAATTTTGCCAATGATTTTCTGTAGTATGCCAACACTTGCCAAATAGAGATCAGCGTCAAAAAGGATTTTGTCTCTGGGAAAATCCAAGTGGTCGGCAAATACCTGAGCTGTTGAAGCGGCCCTCCTTGCGGTGCTTGAGATTAACGCATCAGGCTTAATTCCAAGTTCCTGTAATCGTGCGGCCATCCTGGGGGCGTTCTCTTTACCTCGTTGATTGAGAGGGCGTTCGTGATCATCAAGTCGGGAGTCTTCCCAACTGGATTTAGCATGACGGATGAGGAAAAGGGTTTTCATAATTATTCTTAGAGGGATGGGTCCGAAATGGTTTTAATGGAAAAAGTAGAAAACCCGGAGTTTTATTTTTGGCAGAGATGAAAAAAGAAATATAGCTAAGACCGTGAAATTTTCTTCCTTTTCAACATTTGTTTTTTTGACGGCTCTGGTCGGATGCACGGATCCGGCGTCTGATCAGACCGCTCAAAATAATTTCAATGAAAGGGAATCAAACCAATCGAATGATTTTTACCCAGATGAGAAAACTTTCGACTTTGAGAACCTTACCGAAAATAAATTAAAGGGGACTTTCTCAAGCAACGCTGGGCAGGATGATTTGACTTCGTCGATGACAAAAAGACCGGGGTCTTCCACTCCCAGAGATGGATTATTCAAAGAATATTTCGTGGATGGTTCGATCAGGGAAGAAACCGAGTATTCCAATGGAGTGAAGGCAGGAACGCGAAAGATTTGGTATAGGAGCGGGCAGCTTTTTAAATCAGGTATGATGAAAAATGATCGCTGGCATGGAAAGTATGAGGAATGGTATGAGGATGGAACCCCAAAGTTGGCAGGTCAATACTTGGAGGGCTTGCAAGAAGGGGTATGGGTGTTTTTTGATCAAGAAGGAAACAGTCTACCCAATTTACACTTTGAAAATGGAATTGAAACAACCCGGAAATTACCCTTGTTGCTGGGGGATTAAATGATCCCCGAAGGTTACTCTTCGGATCTAATCTCATTGCATGCAATCCGTTTTCAAAATAAAAGCATCCAATGATTTTCATAAAGGATGTCCATCTTGCATTTGGGCATAAAAAATTATTTTCCGGAATTGCTGAAACAATTGGGCCCAAGGATCGGATTGCCTTAGTCGGATCGAATGGTTCAGGGAAGACCACCTTCTTGCGCATGTTAATGGGGGAGGTGGTGCCCGACGAAGGCGAAGTGGAAAAGCCGGATTATGCAACGGTCGGATACCTGCCTCAGGACGGGATATCCGTCAAAGGTTGTACTTTGAGGGAGGAGGTGGCCAAGGCTTTTTCCGGGATGACCGAACTTCAGGTGAAGCTGGACGATGCCGAAAAAAAGCTAGGTGAGATGGATCCCGAAGCGGAAGAATTTTATGATCTGATTGATCTGATGGGGGCATGGGAAGAACAACTCGCCAGTTTTGAGCCTGAAAAAATGAACTCGCGGATTGAAAAAGTGATGACCGGAATGGGTTTCCCTTTGCAGGACATGAACCGCAGGGTGGATGAATTTTCGGGAGGATGGCAGATGCGGATTGCCCTGGGCAAGTTGCTCCTGCAAGGACCCTCTCTTTTGATTCTGGATGAGCCGACCAATCACTTGGATGTGGTCTCCCAAAACTGGTTGGAGCATTATTTAAAAAAGTATCAGGGATCAATTTTAATCATTTCCCACGATCGGGCATTTTTGGAAAGCGTGACCGAAAGAACCATTGAATTGAAAATGGGGAGCCTGAACCGTTATAAAGGCAATTATAGTTTTTATTTGGAGGAGAGTGCGGCCCGAATGGAAAGGCAAAGAAAAGCGTATGTAAACCAGAAGAAAGAAATTCAAAAAGAGAAAGAGTTTATTAATCGTTTCCGGTCGAATGTGAAAAAGGCAGCCATGGTGCAAAGCCGAATAAAAGCTCTGGAAAAAATGGAAATTGTTAAACCGGAGGCAGAGGAGAAAAAAATTTATTTTCGGTTTCCTCCCTCACCACCCGCAAGCCAAAAGGTGGTGGAGCTTGAAGAGATGTCCAAAGCTTATGGGGAGAATAGGGTCTTTGAAGGACTTGATCTAAGAATTGAAAAAGGGGACAGGATTGCGGTGGTCGGAGTCAATGGGGCGGGGAAATCCACCCTGGCCCGAATTCTTGCCGGGGTGGAACCCTTTCAACAGGGCAAGCGGGATGTCGGCGTCAATACCGTGATTGGTTACTTCGCCCAGCATCAGGCCGAAGAATTGAATCCTGCCAATGAAGTACTGAGCGAAGTGGAGGAGGTGTGTGAGAATAATCCTGAGGCCAATCCCAGAGCCGCTTTGGGGGCCCTGCTTTTCAGTGGAAATGAGGTGTTTAAAAAAACCTCGGTTTTGTCGGGGGGAGAGAGGAACCGGGTTGCTCTTGCCAAATTATTGATGACACCCTGTAATTTTCTGGTCATGGACGAACCGACCAATCACTTGGATATTCGTAGTAAAGAAGTGCTTCAGGAGGCACTGAATTTGTTCTCAGGCACGGCCCTGATTGTTAGTCATGACCGTTCTTTTTTGGACGGAGTGGTCACCAAGGTCTTGGAGATTTCAACCAATACGGCCCGCATGCTTACTTGCAATGTGACCGAGTACATGGAACGGTTGGAAATCGAGACCGTTTGATTCTGCCAGCAGGTATGGCCAAGCTCCATTTTAATTATTCCGCCATGAATGCAGGCAAGTCCACGGCCCTGCTTCAGGCAAATCATAATTATATGGAACGGGGTATGCAGACAATTCTTTTCACCGCCGGAATTGATGACCGGGCGGGAAGGGGAGTGATCAAATCAAGAATAGGTATAGATACCCAGGCAATTGCTTTCGAAAAATCGGATGATCTGGCAAAAATTGTCAGAGCCCAAAAAGGGGACCAAGCCATTGGGTGTGTGCTGATTGATGAGGCTCAGTTTCTGACCCGTAAGCAAGTCAGGCAACTTACCGACTTAGTGGATCAGGATGACATTCCAGTCTTAACCTATGGATTGCGGACTGATTTTCGCGGAGAGACTTTTGAGGGCAGCCAGTATTTACTGGCATGGGCGGATGAGATCCGGGAGATCAAGGCAATTTGTAGTTGTGGGAAAAAAGCCACGATGAATGCCAGGGTGAATGCCGACGGTGAAATTGAGAAAGACGGAGTGCAGATCGAAATTGGAGGAAATGAGAGATATATTTCTTTTTGCCGGAAATGCTTTTCAAAGGCCGGGGCACTGAACACCTAACAACTTTTTCAGATTTCTTTATTTGAGAAATTTCAGCACAAGGATTCCTCCAATCAGGAGAATTCCAAAGACTAGGGCTAAAAGATTGAAGTGTTTGTCTATTTTTTCTTTCATGGGTTCACCAAATCTTGCCATCAGAAAAGCGACCAGAAAAAAACGGGCTGAGCGGCTCACGGCCGAGGCCAAAATAAAGGGAGCCAGTGCCATCCCCAGGACTCCGCTTGCCACGGTGAATATTTTATAGGGAATGGGAGAAAATCCGGCCAGAAAGACGAGGGGCCAGCCCCATTCTTCATACCAGTCTTTCAGCTTTACGAATTTTTCCTCGGTGAAACCAGGGATGTATTCGAAAAATATTCCGGACAATTCATCCCAGGCAAAAGCTCCCAGTACATAGCCGGCCACGCCCCCAAGAACTGAGGCAACTGAACAGATAAAAGCAAATTTGAAGGCCTTTTTCATTTTTCCCAGGCAAAGCGGAATCAAGAGGACATCCGGGGGAATCGGGAAAAAACTGGCTTCCGCAAAGGAAAGTAAGCCGAGCCAGACCCCGGCCAGTTTTTTTTCTGCCAGTGACAGGGTCCAGAGATAAATCTTTCGCAGGGGGTTGTCCGAGCAGAAATTTTGACTCATCAGAGGGTTTGGGTGTAAATGGAAGGCATCAGGGTTCCAAGATAGGGGAGCTCTCGATATCTACCGGCGTAGTCCAAACCATATCCAACCACAAATTCATCGGGGATATTGAATCCGGACCAGTCAGCCTGAAAGTTATTTTGTCTTCTTTCCGGTTTATTCAGAAAAACACAGGTTTTCAGTGAAGCAGGTTTTTTAGCCGAGACTTCACTAACTACCTTTTGCATGGTGTTGCCGGTGTCCAAAATGTCATCCACGAGTAAAACATGTCTTTCCCGAACATCTGACTTTAGGGATCCAAGAATACGGGGAGCAGTCTCCGGATTTGTGGAGTCGCCATAGCTGGAAACACGAATACAATCCAGTCGCAGCGGAACGGAGAGATGGCGAATAAGATCTGCAGTGAAAACGATGGCACCGTCCAACAGCGTGATTAAAATGATTTCCCGTACTCTGTCCTGATAGTGTTGATTGATTTCTTCTGCAATTTCCAGAATTCTTGACCTGATTGTCTCGGCGGAAAGGATGACTTTTTCAATGTCAGTATTTTTCATAGGGCGGAGACTAACTGGTTAATGCTCGACTGGGCAGAGGATGCATAGCCCCCGCCAAACAGATTAAAATGATTGAGCTCATGGTAAAGATTGTAGAGAATCTTTCTGGTTTTAAAGCCGGGATCCAAGGGGAATTCTTTTTCATAAGCCTGATAAAAAGAAGAACTGAATCCGCCAAACATGTGGGTGAAGGCAATATCGGCTTCGCGGTCACCATAATAAGTGGCGGGATCAAAAATAAATGGATGACCTGCACGGTCATGACTGGCATTTCCACCCCACAGATCTCCATGGAGAAGGGACGGGCGGGGTCGGTAATCCAGGAAGAAAGATTCGAGATTGAGTAAAAGCACTGCCGCTTTGTCAAAGGAGCACCCTTTTTGGGAAGCCAATTCAAATTGATGCTGCAAACGGTGCATCCGGTAAAATTCAATCCAATTTTCTCTTTTTGGGTTAGGCTGAGGAGTGGACCCAATACAATTATCTCGTACCCAGCCAAAAAAGGGTTGTTCAATTTTGTGGAGCCTCGCTAACTCATGCCCCATTTCTTTTTGACCGGAGGGTGAAGAGGTACCCTCTTGTATGTATTCTAGAACGAGGAAAGAAGCCACTTCGGTGGATCCAAAACCGATCACCTCTGGGGTACGAATGGTTTGAGTATCCCTAATTTGTTTGAGGGCCAAGGCTTCCGCTTCAAAAAAAGGCAGAAAAGATAAATCATTCTCCTTGCAAAAAAAAACTCTGCCATCCTTGCCCGTAATGCACTGGCTATGGCTTATACTGCCTCCAGATAAGGAAGAAGACTTATTCCTTTGAAAAACTTCCCCAGTCACTTGACTAATTGCTTCCTCGACCGACGAATAGACAGGCATGCTAATCAGATATTAAGGTTTACAAAAGCTTTTGTTTTAGATGCAGAAGCAGGCTTGTACATCCATCTTCCAATAAATCGAGGACCTTTTCAAATCCGGAAGGGCCCCCGTAGTAGGGATCAGGGACTTCCGTATCATCGGAGCTGACAAAATTACAGAACGGGACGATCTTTTTCTGGTGCTCATTCTCCGGGGCAAGCTTGCTAAGCTCGGAAAAATTAAAACTATCCATGGTTAGGAGCATGTCTGCCCTTTCGAAATCACTCTTTTCAACCATTCTTGCTTTTCCCGAAATGGAAAGATTTCTTGCTTTTGCTGCATTTTGCATTCGATGATCAGGGGGATTACCCTGATGCTGTGAAATAGTGCCAGCCGAATCAATCGATATTCGATCACCCAAACCCTCTTGTTTAACTATTTTTCTGAATGTAGCTTCAGCCGCGGGGGACCGACAGATATTCCCCCAACAAACAAATAAAATATGCATGACCTTTACATGACATCCTGATCCTTTGAAGACAAATGAGAAATGAGGAAGAGGAGGTAATCTTGACATCCAGCCCCAAAAGTAGATAAATAAAGCACTAATGTCTTCTACCCTCACAATTTTAGGCTGTGGTTACATTGGTACGGCTTTGGCTGCTGTTGCCTTGGATAAAAAGTGGAAAGTATCCGCTCTCACGCGAAATCAAGCAACTGGCCATAAGCTTGAAAATATGGGGGTTCAGGAAGTGGTGGTTTCCCGCCTGGACAGCGACGAGTGGCATTCCTACCTGGAGCCAAACCAAGATTTTGTGGTCAATTGTGTGGGTGCCTTTTCACCATCACCTGAAGGGTATGTGACTTCCTACATTGAAGGACAGAAGTCTGCAATGAAGTGGCTTGAGGCAGGTAAAGTCCATAGTTATTTGTTCACCAGTAGTTGTTCCGTATACCCCCAAACTGGCCGCAAACTTGTAGACGAGACTGCGTCCTGTGCCGGTGTTTCAGAAAAAGGTGGACTGCTCCTTGCAGCGGAGGGAATTTCCTTCCCTCCTCCTCCTTCAATAGCAAGAAGTTTCGTGCTGAGGTTGGGAGGCATTTATGGCCCTGAGCGACATTTATTGGCCGATAAAGTGAAGAATGGCGTGACTATGGATGGCAATGCCGGTCGCATTTTAAATCTCATTCATCGCGATGATGCCGTCTCTGCTATTTTCACATGCTTGTTGGCCGAAGAAAAAAATCTCGGCCGCATCTACAATCTAACGGATGGATCTCCATCTGCCAGAGGCGAGATGGTTGAATGGTTGGCAAACAGACTTAAAGTTCCGCCTCCTGCTTTTTCCGAAGATGATAAAGAGGATACCCCAAACCGTAAAATTTCCAGCCAGCGAATCATGGAAGAATTAAATTGGTCTCCACGATTTTCCTCTTTTATTAAGGGTTACGAAAGCTTGCTAGGATAGAAATTAAACTTTAACCTTTAATCATGGTAGGCGTAGGAAAATTACTCAAACAGGCTCAAAAAATGCAGCAAAAAATGGAGGAAGCCCAGTCTTCCTTAGCAGATGAAATTCTGGAGGTATCCGGAGGCGGAGGTGCGGTATCGGTCAAGATTTCTGGGATGGGCGAGTTTAAAGATTTGCAACTAGACCCAGAATTCCTCAAAGAGGATCCGGATTTTGTCAGCGAGGCAATTTTACAGGCCATCGTGGACGCATCCGAACAGGCAAAAAAGAAAAATGATGAAGCGATGAGCGGGCTCACGGGTGGGATGCAAATGCCTGGTTTATTCTAATTCATTCTGGTTAGTTCCTTTTGAACGAACCATACGAACGACTGGTTCAAAGCCTCAAGTCCCTACCGGGACTGGGTTACCGTTCGGCGGAAAAAATAGCATTGCATCTCTTGGTTGAAAAACCTGAACATGCCAAAGAACTGGTCGAAAAAGTTTCAGTCGCGAAGGAAACCCTTGGGGCATGTAGGGTTTGCGGTAATTTGACCGATCAAGAACTGTGTAAAATTTGCGCGTCTGATGAAAGGGAGGACGACAGACTGTGTCTTGTAGAGTCTGTCACTGACTTGTTTGCCATGGAAAAAGCTGGAGTCTTTCGTGGTAAGTATCACATCCTTATGGGTAAATTATCCCCGGTAAAAGGGGTCGGTCCTGAACAATTAAACATTGCCAACCTGCGTGAGAGGTTAGCCAGCGGGAAGTTCGAAGAAGTGATTCTAGCCCTAAGTAATGACATGGAAGGAGAAGCGACCTGCCATTATCTGAAAAATGAGGTTTTTCAGAATGAGAATTTAAAAGTGACCCGGATTGGTTTTGGTTTGCCCAGTGGCGGTGGGATTACTTACGCCGATCAGAATACCCTCGAAAATGCATTACAAAGCAGAAAAATTCTAGATCCATGATCCAAATTATGGAAAGCTAAACCAATCCAAAATTGAGTAATCATAAAAACGGATATTGGATTGGCTGGACCTTTCCCACCAAAGCCAGTTGTTCGAGTTTTGTGACCAAAGATACTGCTGAGGGAATGTCTCCTGATCCGCCCAAACCCATCCAAGATGAATTTGCCAGAACCAAATATTTTTCTGACTCTCAGCAACCGGGTAAATCCATCCTAATTCCAAATGATATGCCCACCCACTAGCATTCTGAAAGAAGATTCCGAACCAGTCGGAGTCATACCAGTCCGTGGTTATTTCATTCACCCCTTCTATTGCCCTTGATAAATTAATTAATCTAAAAGTGGGAGTCACTTCCCGATCACTTGACATGGTTAATTTAATGGATGGAGATGTGGGATTCTGGATATCATCACCCATCCAGTTTGAAAATTCAAAGCCTTGATGAGGAATTGCAGTGAGAAAAGCTTCCGTATTGAAAAAATACTTGCCCGCCCCAGCGACCGTGCCTCCTGCACTGTTGAACACAGTTAACTGATACGAATTTAAGGAAAATTCCGCGGTTACATTTCTATCTTCAGTCATTGGAACCGATGTAAACGGTAAACTTGGATTAGTAACTCCGGAGCCCGCCCATTTAACAAAACTATAACCTTCTGATGGAAGTGCAGATATGGATGCATTGTAACCGTAATAAAACTTACCTTCTCCCGAGACTGAACCACCAACCGTGGAATTGACGGTCAGGGGGTACACCACTCTTGTAAAATGTGCGGTTACATTTGTGTCTCCCGTCAACCTAATCTGAGTAGTAGACGAGGTAGAATCAACTATATTTGGACCCTCCCATTCCGAAAACGAATATCCGGACAAAGGGGTAGCACTAATTTCAACATTCGATCCATAATTGTACTGACCACTTCCCATAACTATCCCTCCATTGACCAGATCGACATTTAGTTGAAATCTTAAAATTTCAAAATTTGCACTGATGGTTTGATCTTCGGTCACGACAATTTCCGTTTCGGGTAAAGTTGGGTTTTTGATGCCCGTGCCTGACCATTTAGTAAAGCGGTATCCCGGGTTTGCCACTGCCGATAAGCTGGCTTTCGTGGCATAGGGGTAAGAGTTTTGTCCGGTAGCTTGTCCACCCTCCGATTCACTAATCAACAAGTTGAAAATTTTCTTTTGAAAATTGGCAGTTAGGGCAAGGTCTTCTGTAAGTATAATAGTGGTTTGAGAATGATTCCGATCATCAATCCCAATTCCTGACCATGATAAGAACTCGTAGCCTGGTAAAGGTTGGGCGTTCAACAGGACGGAAGTATTGGCAGGGTAACTGCCTCCACCAACGGTTGATCCGCCTGATTGGGGGTTGGCGGATATGGAGAGGCTGAGATGATCTTCTGGAATTTGGGAAAAGTTGGCCGTAATGGATTTGTTAGCATCTATGAGAATTGTTGTGCTTGGTGAAGTTTGGTTCCCTTCAATATTTCCACTCCATTTTTGAAATTCATACCCCTCTTCTGGAATCGCAGTAATCGCCACAAGATCGCCGTAAGAATAATTACCTTCACCCGAGACATTTCCTCCAAAGCTTGAATCAAGATGAAGAGAATAATATTTATTCGTAAAGATTGCAGTTACTGTCCGTGGCTGAGTCATGGAGACGAAAGTTTTACTTGAATAATTATTTTCTATCCCGTCTCCGTCCCATCCAGAAAAGGAAAAGCCAATTAGGGGGGTGGCTGAGACATTTGCCTGCGTACCATGGGAGAAATTACCTTCACCGGAGACGGAACCACCAGTACCAGCCACAACCGTAAGAGGATAAGAATTCAGAGAAAAAGAGGCGGTGATGGTTCTTGGTTGAGTCATTTCGACAGAGGTGCTTGCTGCATTAGGATCGGCAAACCCGTCTCCACTCCATCCAGAAAAGGAATAGCCAACTAGGGGGGTGGCTGAGATATTTGCCTGCGTACCATGGGAGAAATTACCTTCCCCGGAGACAGTCCCGCCAGCCCCTGAAATCAATTCCAGGCTATAGGCATCCAGCCTGAAATTTGCGGTTAATGATAGGTTGGCATCGACTTGGATAGCTAAAGGATTTACGGAACTGTTGAGATCTCCTGACCAAGATAGAAAGGAGTATCCCGCTGAAGTGGCAGTCGCCGTTAGGGTTAGGTTATCTCCGAATTGGTAATTACCCGCACCGCTTACCTCACCGGTACCATTGGGCGAAACCATGGTGGAAATTGAGTGGATAAGTGGAGCGAATGTAGCACCAACTACTCGGTTATCGGTCATGCTTACGGTCGTTGAGGCCTCACTGGTTTTTGCGATACCCTGACCTGACCAGCTGTTGAAAGAATAGCCCTGCTCGGGTGTAGCGGTTATGGTTGCGGTTGCACCGTGGGTAAATGTGCCATTACCGCTTGCGGAGCCTCCTGAACCAGCATTCACCGTAAGTAGGTATTGATTGAGGCTAAAATTGGCGGTTATCGAGATATTGGAATTAATCGCAAGGCTAAGAGGATTATTGCTGCCGGAAGTTCCTCCTGACCATCTGTTGAAAGAGTATCCCTGGCTTATGTTATTCAAGGAGATTGTCGCCGTTGCCCCCTGGTTGTAAATTCCTCCACCGCTCGCGGTGGCCACACTGGAAGGGGAAACCGATATTTCGAGCAGATAAGATGGCCAGGCCCCATCCCTGCGAGAAGACCGTTGAAACATCGGCCAGTCGGATGCAGCAGGCCCAACTCCCAGGTTGAGGCAATATAGCCGATTATCAAAACAACCATAATATAATTTACCATCCGCACTCAGAGCCAGCGAAGAATCGACTAGTCCTCCAATTTCAAATGGACAGTTTGTATCGTTGGTGTCCCAGGCCTTGCTGCCATTTGCATCGAAAGCAAAGAGATGATTCTGCCCCCCACCGGTGTAGCCGATTACATAAGCCCTGCCATTTTCATCCACCACCGGACTGCTGTAAAAAACATCACCCACAAAGGCATCCCAATTAAGTCCGCCGGAAAGAGTGGATAGGGATCGGATATAGCCGTCTCTGGAAACAAAAAGGACCTCTTCATTTAATCCCAAAATGGGAGAGGCATCCACCCGGTCTCCGGTTAAAAATTTCCAGTTAAGCGTGGCATTGTTCTCATTATCAGTGAGGGAGTAACAATATCCATTGCCAGCCCCAAAATATAGATTACCGCTTAAGTCAAGGGCAGGGGAGGAAAGCACGGATTTGTTTGTGTCGGCCACCGTATCAACTAAGTAAGTCCATTTAAGAGATCCGTCGGGGTTGACCGCATGAAAAGTGCCATTTTCATCTCCAAAGTAGATGGTGCCGTCTTGACCCAATGCCGCGGAGGAAGTAATCGGTTGCCCCGCAAAATATTCCCACGCGACTGAGCCATTGCTTTCCAATGCATAAAAGATCGAATCTTTGGAACCAACATATATCCTTCCGTCCGCCCCAATAGCCGGGCTGGCGATTATGTAGCTGTTGGTTTCATAGTCCCATAATTTGTCTCCATTTGCTGAATTCAGGGCGTAAATTTTATTATCCCAGGAAGCGACATAGATCGTTCCGTCAGAACTAATTGCCGGAGTGGAGTCCACCCAGTTGCCTGCTGTAAAATTCCATTTGCTGGTGCCATCGGCATTGAATGCATGAAGTTTGTTATCGTTTGAACCAATGTAGATGGATCCATCCTCAGCAATGGCAGGGGAGGAAAAAATGACTCCACCGGTCGTGACATTCCAGTCCGCGGATGCGTGTGTGAAAGAATTACCCCAAAGTGAAGAACGAATGACCCAGGTTAAAAGAACAAGAAAAAAGAATACCCTCACACTAAGTCTTAGCATTGAATAAGTAAAAGTTACATCGAGCGTCCTGATGCTCCTACTCAGATAATTTTGCAAAGGAAATGCAAAAGATGGAGCCAATATTATCGCTTTTGATGAGGCTCAAATCTGCGTCCATGCTGAGTGCGAGTTGTCTGGAAAGGGCAAGGCCCAGCCCGGTTCCTCCTTTTTTGCTGCTCTTGGATGGATCAAAAAGAAAGGGTTTTTCGCTTTCGGGGATGCCCCCACTTTTATCTTTGACATATATGATCACTTTTTGACTTTCCTCCTGAGCCTCAAGAAGGACCTCCGTGGACCGAAATGTTTCAAATGCGTTTTCCACCAGTGATGTAATAATAGAAAGTAAAAGGGTACTTTGTAAATTATCAACGGATTGGGATAGCCCACTGGAGCGTGGTATTGTTATCCTTCCCCCCCCCCGAGATTTCTTTTGTTCTTTTGACAACCTGTTCGAAAAGCTCACCCAGGGAAATGGTGTAACTTCCGCGATTATTTTCAACATCCTGAAGGGATTGAAGCGACTGGGTGACCAACTCACGAATCTGCATCTGGATCTCACGCAATTCGTTTACATCAACTTCCTTTTTATTTTCTGCTTCCCTAACGATCATTTGCAAGTGAGTAAGCGGAATTTTTAGGGAATGCATCAAATGACCGCTAAGAGCACCAAGTCCTGCTGTTTTATAAGATTGGGCCAGCTTTTGATTCGTTTTTTGCAAAAGTGCATTCTTCTCCTCAAGTTTTGTTTGCCGATCCTTTAATCGGCCACTCAAAAATTTAAAAATAAAAAAAAGTAAGAGAGTGCCTGCGAAAAAACTCATAATCCCGAGTTTAAGGAGTTCTTTATCAATCTCATCCCATTCTTGGAGGATATACTTTTCATCAATCTGAATCTCCATGATAAAGGGGGCATCGAGACTTTGGATTTTGAAATAACTGGAGAAGTGCCGAGCTGGGTGATGAACGTAAAAGGGGCTATTCAAGTTCTTCAGGGATGAGAAGCGAAGGGCATCCTTGCTTTTTCGTGAACCAATTGCCAAAGGAATGGGGGAGCCATCTTCTTCATAGGCAAAAGCTTGCGTGACTCGCGGAACCGTCAACAAACCGATCACAATCTCTTCAAGCAATTGTTCGCGATCAGAGGTGATTTCTGGCAAATCGAGGTCAAACAAGACTAAATCTCGATCCAGCAGGGTAAATGCGATATCATCCGTCAAGGAGATGAGTTCAGAATTTAGGAGCTTATGATTCGATGCAATTACTTGCTCCTGAAATTGATTCCTTGAATAAAACAACAAAACACAGGTAAACAGGAATAAAACTCCTAAGCACAGAAAAAAACCGAGCCATTCCTTACGAAGCTTCATGATGCATCAAATTTCCCAAGCCACACCGATTGACCAAAAATTCGAGGAATACTCATAATCCCTGGCATTAGAAAAATCCTGTTCCCTCGTCCATCTGAAATATGCTTCCAAGTTTTTTGCAATCACCCGGTTGATGGAAAGTCCGCTGGCCAGACTGTCTCGTTTAAAAATTTCGCCGGCATCCGTCAGCCTGTGATTGTATCTGGTTTGCCCTCCGCCGAGGGAAAATTCGATTTTGAAGTCTGAAACGAGTAATTCCTGCTGGAGAGAAAGACTCAGTTTTTCATAGTCGTAATACCCGCCTCCGTCATCCCGTAAACTTATCCTCGAGAGTTTGAATCTCGAGTCTTTGAGTGGCCCTTGGTCGAGATCTTTTTCAAAGGTCAGGGCAAGATTCACTTTCTCAGTTTCGAGGATTCCTGCCAGTTCGGTGGCATCCCAATCTCTCCTCGAACGCTCCTCATATTTTTTTTCGACATATTCACTTTCAAATTTCCAATTAAAAAGATCAGATGAGCCCTCAATCTCTAAGGAGATTCCTCTTTCCTCGTTGTCGTCGGTGATCGTTTGAAAATCCTCCCTGCCCAGTAAAATTTGGAAGGTTGCGGATAAATTGGCTGAAATTTCCTTGGAAACATAGGGAATAATTTCAGTTTTATCGGATTGTATGCTTATGGAATAGGGAAGTCCAAGGTCTGAGAAATCAAAGCCTTGGTCGTAATGGGTATACCTGACGCGAAAACCAAATGTATGATTTGATCCACTTGGGGTATAGGCATGTTCAAATTGACCGAGGTAAATGGAACTTGTTTGATGATTCGGCAATTCTTCATAAATTTTTCCTTCCCCGTAAAGGTAAAGGTAAGTGAAATATTCTGGCAGGCTCTCAATCAGGAAAAAGCCTTCCAGAGAATTTTCCCAAAAAGTTGCTTCCTCTTCCAAATATGGCCCATAAAGCGGATTATCCGAAAAGCCGATTCCCGATTCAAGGGTGTAAGAGGGGAGCCATTTAATTTTACTTTTTTCGAGAGGTTCAAGTGCGTTATCACCAAACAACATTTTGCGAAGCTCCTCATCTGTAAAGACTTCAACATCATCCTCCGCTTTAAGCAAAACCCCTAGAAAAAAAAGGGCCAGAAACAAGGGCAGAAAAAATAAAAATTTGTTTTTAACAATATGGCTAGCCCAAGAAGTACAAAAGCGGGATGGTTTGGAACCATCCCGCTGGGTATATTGCACGGGCAAATTGTGGGGCAAAAAAGACTACAGATCGGATGTACGAGTAGCCTCCGTCTCAACCAAAGCTCGAATTTCTTCCTTTACCTCCTTGGCTTTACTTTTAATTTCTTGGTGCTTGGCTTGGTTTGCCTCCTTATAGGCAGTGATCATTTCCTCGCGTTCTTCCTTGGACGCATCTTTGAGATTTTTGTGAAGCTCTTTTTGTGCCTCGTGCAATTCTTTGCGCTTGGCATGCAAAGCATCCACTTTTGCTTTCAGTTCAGGGGCAAGGTCTGGCCTTTCAGGCTTTTCAGGCCGGTTGGCTTCCAAATTTTCACGAATGGCGGCATGGGCTTCCTTGATTTCATCGAACCTCGCCTTGTTGCTTTCTTTGAATGATTCGACCGTGGCTTTGATTTCTTCACGAGTGGCTTCTTTGCCAAGTGCATTGACTTGAACTTTGATCTCAGCATGGATGGCTTTCTCCAATTCTTTAACGGCATCAATTTTGGTTTTCATCTCTTCGGAAATCTCAGGCTTTTTTGGGCGTTGCGGGCGCTTACGCTTGCCTTCATCAGCCATTTTTTTCCGGAGGGAACCGAGCTTTTTTTGAGCTTCTTCCTGGGTCATTTTTCCCTCTTTGACTGCCTGTAAAGTTTCTTTTTCAATTAAGCGAGAATCTTTATCAACTTGAACTCCCTGCTCTGCTTTAGCTTTTTTTTCTTTGAATTCACGAATCATTTCGTCGTGTTTTTTCTTGGCTTCTTCTTTGGTAATCTCCCCTGCATCCGCTGATTTTCTGATGGCGTCTGCCGTTTTCTTAAGTTCAGGAGGAAGAGGAGGAAGTTTGGGCTTTTGTGCGAAAGTGAATCCTGACAAAAGTATACTGAGGAAAAAAGTGGAGATGGTTATTTTCATAAGATGTGTATGGTTGAATTGGTTATATCGATGAGTATGTGCAGACCTTGTGCCAAAATTTTTTTTTAGTGTAAGTATTTATCCTACAGTTGTTTAGTTTTCACAGGGGTTCATGGATGTCAATGTATGAAATCATTATGGGGAAAATTACCCAAAATAATGGGGTTGCCTTGGGGAATATTTACCACTGGTCGCTAGAATTTTTTCTTTAATCGGTAGCGGATGTAATCTCTGGGCACGCCCAGTAGCCTCGCTGCTTCGGAAATATTTCCATCACTTTGGGATATCGCCATTTGGATGAGTCGAATGATTTCGTTTTCCAAGTCGAAACCTTTTTGCGGAAATGAGAAGTTTTCGTTTAGCCAATCAGCGGAAATTGAACGGGGTGGTTCGTGCTCCTTAAAACCAAATTGAAGAGGCTTTTCGGGTTCGGTCAGGATTAAACTCCTTTCAAGTGCATGAATTAACTCACGGGTGTTTCCTGTCCAGGGGTTGGAAATAAGAGATTTTTCAGCTCCGGTGGCGATGGCAGGAGTCTGTAATTTATATTTATGGGCCAGGTGAATGAGCAGGTGTTTGGCGAGGCCGGATATGTCTTTCCCTCGGGACGAAAGGGGAGGGATTTTGATCCGTAAGAGGTCAAGGCGGTGAAAAAGATCTTCCCGGAAGGAGCCCTCAGTAATCATTCTTCTTAGGTCCTGATTCGCGGCTCCAATGATACGCACATCTGTTTTGATTTCTTTGGTTCCACCAACCCGGCGGATTATTTTACTTTCAATGGCAAGCAGGAGTTTAGTCTGAGCTTTGGATGAGAGGCTGGCGATTTCATCAAGAAAAAGAGTACCTTGATCAGCGGCTTCAAAAAGTCCGATACGGGCACTTTTGGCGTCCGTGAAGGCACCCTTTTCATGGCCAAATAATTCGGACTCTACCAAATTATCAGGGATCGCGGAGCAGTTGATTGCCACAAAGGGGGAATCCTGTCTCGGTCCATGGTCATGAATCCAGCGGGCATAGGTTGATTTCCCTGAGCCGGTTGGGCCGTCGATTAAAATGGGAGGCAGATCAGAGCCCAGTCGAAAATCAACTTCCGTGATTTTGGAAAGTTGTGCCAGGTCATCCGCAAAACTACCTTCAAAATATAGATTGGCCGTTTTTTGCCTGCGTTTTTCGAGATTGTGCTGGATGAGCCGTTGATTTTTTCTTTGCTTTTCAGATTTTAGAAAAAGAAGGGAGATTTCTTGGACATCAAAGGGCTTAGTTAAATAGTCAGCTGCGCCTAAACGCATCGCTTCCACCGCTGACTGAATCCCTCCCTCGGCCGTCATCAGAATCACCAGGGTATTGGCAGGAAATTTTTGTTCTCTTAATAATTCAAGACTTTCCCCGTCCGGTAAATTTAAGTCCATCAGGGCAAAGTCAAAGGAGTATGATTGCAAGGCATTTCTTGCCTCTTCCAAACAAGTGCACGAGGTGACTTCAGCCCCTGCATCCTCCAAATGAGCCACCAGTCTTTTGGTCAGAAAGAGGTCATCTTCCAGAATAAAAACCTCTTTACCTTTGAGGGTGGAAATGGAATCTGGGGTTAGAATATTCAACTTCTTCGCAAAACGAGTCCTCGGTCAAAAGAAAAGACTTTGCAAATCATTTTTTTCATTCATGTTGGCACCATGGGGAAGTTGGTATTTGTGGGTTTATTGTATTGCTTGGGTTGCTTGACTGCTTTGGCCAACCTGACTGATTTGGCGGAAGAACCGGACTGGGGAAGGCTCGATAGTTTTCAAAAATGTATCAGTAAGGGTGAATTTGTAAGGCAATTGAACGAAGTATACTGTCCACGAAAATCTTGGTGGTCATCTTGGATCGAGATTAATCAAGACAGTGCCCGGATTCGCAAAAAGGCGGATTCGGATGATTGGTATGATTTACAATTTTTAGAATCCAACAAATCAAACGGTTCATCATTTCCCTGCTTTCAGATTTCAGGTGCGAAAATATTTATTGATCCCGGGCATATTGGGGGAGAATTTTCCGCAATGGAAGGCCGTCACTTTGCTCTTGGTAATGACGAGCCAGTCAAAGAGGGAGATCTGGCCTTGTTGATCGCGTTGGCATTGAAATCTAAGCTGGAGAGAAAAGGAGCGGCCGTATTTCTTTCAAGAAAACAAAATCAACCGGTCACAGATGCACGCCCAGGGGATTTCAAAAACCGTGCCAGCTCCTGGTTTGGTAAAATCAAATGGATGCACAGAATTACGGAAGAAGAAAAAAGGGAAAGAATTCAAAAAAAGGCGGACCTCTATTTTTATCGCGTGAGTGAAATTATGGCCCGGAGACAGTTAGTCAAAAAAACAAAGCCTGATTTAATTCTCTGTATCCATCTAAACGCCGCCCCCTGGCCTGATCCGCAACACAAATCATTGGTCAGCAGAAATGATTATCATGTGCTGGTGAATGGATGTTATATGGGCGGGGAAATGGCCTACGATGACCAGCGTTTTGAAATGGTCTGGCGACTGGTCAACCGCTGGGAGGCCACAGAGAGATTGATTGCGGAGTCTATGTCCAGGGCCTTTGCCCAAAAAACCGGCTTGCCTGCATTCGCATATAAAGGTCCGAACGCATTGAAAATTGGAAAGGTCGAAGGAGTATGGGCGAGAAATCTTTTGGCAAATAGAATCTATGAAGCTCCAGTGGTTTTTCTGGAGCCTTATATCGCAAATTCAGAAGCAGTTTATCAACGAATCCAAATGGGGGACTATGCCGGGCACAAAGAAATTAATGGTCAAAAAAAACAGAGCCTTGTCCGGGAGTATGTCGATGCAGTTTTGCTTGGGCTTGAAAGGGTAGGTTCCCTAAAATAAATTTTTCCCATATCTCTGATTGTTTGTATATACAACTTGCATGTCGTACGACACTTACAGACTATCGATCCCGTTAGAGGAGATTGAATTCAAGGCAATTCATACAAATGACCCTGAAGGCAAAATGTAAACCTGATGTCTACCTTGGTACATTTAATTTCGAAGCACAGGAATCATCATTTCCCAAAAGGTAAAAACTGAAATTGCTGACAAAAAGCCGCTGGATCAGTTCCGGTGGTAACCTGATTTTCAAATCTTATACAGCTCCGAATAAGGAAGCCAGCACAGAAAAAATTGCTCACCCGTAAAAATACCGGTGAAGTAAATATTTAAGCTTTGTAAATTCCTTTTTCACTAATTTTTGGAATCCACGGTCTTGGGTGGGGTGTAGGAATGGGTGGTAATCCTCAAAATGAGGATTCCAAGAATTCCACTGATTATAAACAAAACCATCCCTGAGATTCCGGGTGCCCCGATAGCCACGCGAAGGATTACCGTGGCGAGAACAAATCCGGTATTTCTGGCCAGAGCATAGAAGTCATCGGAATACTTATAAAAAATGAGGAGAATCAAAATATCAGCCAAAATCAAAACCGTGAAAAAATCGAGGAAAAATATTTCTCTGTCGGCGTCTCCCTGCCCGTTAAATACGCCAAGTATCCAGCCAGAGAAGGCAAAGACGGCGATGGCGAAGTAAGTAAAAAGCAGGGCCACCGCAATTATCCGTTTATATTTTATATAACTTTTTAGGTTTTCCACATCCATCACCGTAACCATCAGAGAGATGCTGAATTTTCGATAATTCATGGAAGTATAAAACAAGACAACGAAAGTAATACATTCAAGCACCAGGATGTTTAGATACCCGCCCAGAGACCAGTCGTCCGTGAAATGTATCACAGAGAGCCCCTTAAAAATGTCCCTGACCACCAGCAAGGTAACAATTTCAAATTGTTTACCTACTGAATTTGAAAAAGAGGTGGGAATTTCCCTTATCAATTGGTAAGCTTCGTAAGCCAAAAGAATGGAAAAAGGGGTGTAAAGAGCAGAAAAGGGGGAAAGAAGTAAGTTTTTTGCATCTCCTTCCACTTGAATCCAGCGATTCTGATGACAAAGCCATAAGGAGAGATGCGCAAGGAATCCAAAAACAGAAACATATATAGCCACATTTCGTAAGCGATCGTTGGCTTTTTCACCAAGAAGAAAACCCCTATTTCGTAAAAAACTGGAATCTAATTGCGGTGGAGGGGGAGGTAGAGAATCATGGTACGCGGGCAATTCTGCAATAGGTGCCCAATCCTTACCATCTAAACTACATAGATTGTTTTGGGTGAAGGTGCCATTAGAGATGAAATTATTGACTCTCTCAATCGTGTAAGGACCATAAGATTTGCCATTAACCAAAACAAATACACCTTTCATTGTACCTTTCTAGAGAAAGGAAAGTGTGCATGAATGACCAGCAATTAATCCGTAAAATCGGGAAGGTGATCTATTTCTTCTTCGTCTATGTGTAATTCATTCATAGTGATAGAACGCTAACGATCTATATTTAGTTCATGAAAAAATTTCATGTCTCTCAAATAGCCTGTTAAAAATGTCTATCAAAATAAACTTTTGCTTGTGAACAACCAACCGGGAGGATGTGATCAGGATGATGTTACAAGTGTCGTCCAGAATATCCATCCCCATGGAGGAGATTGAATTAAAGGCGATCCGTTCGCAAGGGCCCGGTGGGCAGAATGTAAACAAAGTATCCACTGCGGTTCATTTATTTTTCGACATTAAAGCTTCTTCCTTACCTGAATTTTACAAACAGAAATTATTAAGTAAAAAAGACCGACGGATTAGTCCGGGAGGCGTCGTGATTATTAAATCACAGTCGGCCCGGACTCAGGAAGCCAACCGGAATAAAGCCCTCATTCGACTAAGGGAATTAATCAAGGAAACCATGGAGTTACCTAAATTTCGTCATCCTACCTCGCCAACACGCAGTTCGAAGGAAAAAAGACTTCAGTCAAAAGGGTCACGCTCGCAGACCAAAAAATTTAGACGGCGTCCCGGTTTGGATGATTAATCATCTTTACTTTGACAACCAATTATCTTCTTTTGCGATTTGCGGGTGTGTCCATTAACTGAAAGGATAAATGAATGATTCACTATCTTTTATCCATCTTTCATTTCAAACCCATGCTTCTCGAACTTCTATGCATTCTCGTTTTCGGTTCAATCATTTTCGTCTGGGGGGTTCGCTATTCGAATATCAAGGATGAGTTTAAACATTTCAACCTACCCAATTGGCTTCGTGACCTAGTGGGCATTTTCAAATTTGCTTTCGCTATCATGCTCCTGAATGACAACCATAAGATTGTTTTCATTGGTGCCATTGGAATCGCAATATTGATGTTTGCCGCACTTTTTACTCATATACGGTTAAAGAGTCCATTCCATCGAATGCTACCGTCCTGTTCCTTACTTTGTGCCTGCTTGATCATTATTTATCTTAGCACGGGTTTGATCACGGATACAGCCTGATTTTGCAAAAAATGACCTACCTTCAACCATCGATTCAGGTCATCCTGTTTCTGGTTTTTTCAGTTGGTGGCGGTATTCGTTTTTTTCAACCGATCGATGTGCTTGCCAAGCGTATGCGATGGGTTTCCTACTTTAATCCCCGCATCGTTCGATCCATCGCCCTGATGGAAATGATCTGTGGAGCCGGTTTCATTCTTCCCTTCTTTTTGCCCGGTCCCTCCTTTTCCATCCTCTTATCTTGTGGCTGTCTGCTAATTGCCACCATGGTCGGGGCTGCCATTACCCATTTTGTGATTGGCGACTATAAGCAAATCTTTTTGAATTTCTTCCTCATCGGCTTGATCTACTACGCCGCCATTCCCCTTGGCTAAACTTTATCTTTTCGCCTAGCTTCCATTTTTATTTTAACAAATCAGTTCCTGACCACTTCACCAGTCCCACCAAACCTGGAAAGCCAACTTTTTATCAACCACCAACCGGAAATTAAAATGATTCATTCCCAATCATTTCCCTTTCGGGTTTATCGGATTATCGATCGGATTACCTGCTAAGTAGGAACGCCATCCTCCCCATTGGGTGATCTCGGTGCAATTTCCCATCCCGCTGGGGTCGCAACAGAACCCATATTCCATTTCCCCGTTTTGCAGATCAACCTGGGAAATACCAAGAGGAAAACGAATTTTAAGCATGAAGGCCCCGAAGTTTTTCAAAGGCATTCTCCAGAGTTCTCCAGGCAGTGAAACTGTTTCCTCCGCACAACGGACCAGACCGGGACGTAGGGGAAGTGACTCAGTCGGCGGCAAAATAAACATCCGGTAATAGGAGGCGGTTTTCACTTCTCGAAGAAATTCTGCACCCAGTTCAGTGAGTTGTTTGTTGAGGGGGAGTCCGCTCATATGGGATCCACAGACAAAAAGATCAATCCTTTCCATTTCTTCTGCCTGGTAATATGATTCAGGTTCGAATTCAAGTTCAAGCCCTGCTCCGGTCTGGGCAGTCCGGTGAATTTCTCCCGCCCAGCGGAGGACTTCATGGTCGTGAAAAGCGGGGGCAAAAAGAGTCAGCCCGGCTGGTAGGCCATCTTTGCGGAATGCGGTGGGCACGGCACATCCGCAGAGATCGAGCAGGTTCATGAAATTAGTGTACCGGCCCAGGTTGGAGTTTAATTCGATCGGGTTTTTGGAGATTGCTTCCTGGGTGTAAATTGTAGCGGTGGTGGGAAGGGCCAGAAAATCAAAGTTCTTCCATATTTTGTCCGCTTGCCGGCGTAATTCCGCGAGTTTGTACTGTGCCTGAAAAGCATCCCGGGCTGAGAGTTCACTTCCACCCCGGATTATTTTCAGGGTTTCCGGAAGCAACGACTGGGGGGATTCCATAATCAGCGGACTGGTGGCGAGATGTCTTTCCGCCACCCACGGCCCGGCATAAAGCAATTCAGCCGCTTCGAGAAAGGGGCTTAAGTCAACGGGAACCGGATGCATTCCGGATTCGGTGAGTACACGAACACTTTTTTCGTAGGCTTTTCTGGCATTGGAATCACCAAAGAATTCAAGCTGGCCCTCTTGTAAAAGAGCCACCTTTTGAGGGTCGGAAAAAGTCCTTGGTATCCTTTCCTCTCCCTCTTTTGAAAAGGGATCGAGCGGATCCCATTCGTCCAAAACATGCAATACTTTCTCAATATCCCAAACCTGCAAACCGAAGACTGAAACGCAGTCGAGAGTTCTACAGGCAGGAATGATCCCGCGATTACTTAGTTTCCCCCGGGTCGGTTTGTACCCGAGCAGATTATTAAAGGAGGCCGGCACCCGGCCGGACCCGGCGGTATCAGTCCCCAGTGAAAAAGAAACCAGACCCCTGGCCACCGCCACGGCGGAACCCGAACTTGATCCTCCGGCAATAAAATCCTCATTGAAGACATTTCCAGGAACCCCGTAAGGACTGCGGGTACCGACCAGTCCGGTGGCAAACTGGTCCATATTTGTCTTGCCGATCAGGATAGCCCCGGCAGAAAGCAGAAGCTCAACCACATGGGCATTGGTTTTTGCGTGGTAGGTAAAATCGGGACAACCCGCCGAGGTCGGGCAGCCGGCAACATCCATGTTGTCCTTGACCGCAAAGGGAATGCCATAGAGGGGAAGTTCTTCGGATGACCTCGATTCCAGCTCCTTTGCCCGATCGAGGAGGGATTCCTTCGATATCCGATAAATCCAGATCGCGGGGTCCGCCTTTTCCAATTTGGGCCAGAGGCTCTCGATCAGGGTAGTCGGGATCAGTCCATTTTCTTGGTACTGCTTGCTTAGTTTGCTTATGGTGATCGCAGGCATCAGGAGTCCATCCCATTTTCCCTATCGAGTAAAAGCAGAAATTCTCCGTTTTTGACCAGTTCGCCTTCGGCTTTCAGTATTGTGTGAACCAAACCATTCACGGCTGATTCCACCATGATTTCCATTTTCATCGATTCAATAACCGCCAGCTTTTGCCCGATCTCCACTTTTTCCCCGGGTTTGACCAACCATTTCCAAAGATTACCGGTTACCTGACTTTCCACCCCTTCGGTTCCATCTGGAATCGCTTGGCAGGCTTCCAGATCCTGCCCCGAAGGGGTATCCGAAAATTCAGCGTCCTCATTCTGCCATCTCAACCGTTCTTCTTCAAAAGCCGCTTGCTGGACGGATTTGAAACGGGCGATGTCTTCTTGATTTTCCTCCAAAAAGCGGTCGTATTCCCGCAGGTCAAATCTCGATTCTTCGATTGGGAGGGAATATCTTCCGAGCGGGAAATCATGTCGAATCTCCTTCAGTTCCCGGGCCGAGACCGGGTAAAACCGGATTTGATCAAAAAAACGAAGCAACCATGGATTTCCTCCCGCAAAAGATCCCCCCAGATTATAGTGGTTCCACATCTGGATGGTCCGTCCCATCAACTGATATCCTCCGGGACCTTCCATTCCGTAAATACATAGATAGGCCCCGCCAATCCCCACCGCATTTTCTGGAGTCCAGGTTCGGGCGGGGTTATATTTGGTGGTCACGAGACGGTGCCGGGGATCCAAGGGAGTCGCCACCGGGGCTCCGAGGTAGACATCGCCCAGTCCAAGAACAAGGTAGCTCGCTTCGTAGGCAATTTGCCGGACTTCTTCAATATCCTCTAATCCATTAATCCTTTGGATAAATTCAATATTGTTGGGACACCACGGAGCATTTGGACGGACTGATTTTTGATATTTTTCCACTGCCTGACGGGTGGAGGGATCATCCCATGAAAGCGGGAGCCAGACAATTCTCGACGGGACTGAGGTCTCTTTTGCTTCTCCGATCATATTGATATTGGAAATGATCCACTCAATCACTTGCTCGCGGTCAGATGTATGTGGTTCGAAATGAACCTGCAGGGAACGAATTCCGGGGGTCAGGTCGATCATTCCTTCGATTTTATTTTCCAGAAGAAGTTGATAAAAGAGATGAACCATAAACCTCATCCGTAAGTCGAGTAATGGTTCACCGAATTCAATCAGAAGATTTTGGTCGCCCGACTGACGGATTACCCATCCATGCTCCCCACTCCTTCCGGATTCTAGCACGCTTTCCAAATCCTCAGTTGTTCGGGAAGGAATCGATAGGGTTGTTCGCGTGTCAGAATCAAAGGCAAGAATTTTTTCCCGGGCAGTCAGTAGATCCAGGGACTCCGCGTGCGAAACAGGCCGGAATTGAACCCGGTCTCCGGGTCGGAGTTGACCCAGTTTCCAGAGGTCAGCGGTGATTACGGTCACCGGACAGGCGAAGCCCCCGAGGCTCGGTCCGTCCGGTCCGAGGATTACCGGCATATCACCGGTGAAGTCGACAGCCCCGACCGCATAAGGGTTGTCATGGAGATTGGAGGGATGAAGCCCGGCTTCTCCTCCGTCAGGTCGGGTCCATTCGGGTTGGGGTCCGAGTAACCGTACACCGGTGCGGTCGGAATTATAATGAACTTCCCATTCCGCTTCCCAAAAAGTCTTCATGTAATCCACGGTCAGGAAATCCGGGGCGGCATGCGGACCGTACAATACATCGATTGTCCATTGGTCAGAAATCTCCGGAATTCCATCAGGTCTTGCCTTTGGGGATGGTTGGACACTTGGGCACTTTCCCAGTCTCAGAATATCACCGGTTTGTAAGGCCCGTCCGCAATGCCCGCCGAATTTCCCCAGGGTAAATGTGGACTGGCTTCCCAGATAATGGGGGATTTCCAGCCCGCCTGAAACCGCCAGGTAGTATCTCATTCCAAAGGGACGGACTTGGCCCAGATCAAGTAGGTCGCCGGCGGACACTTCATGCGCCTGCCAACAATCGATGGGCTTAGCGTTGAGGAGGATCTTACCGGGTGCCCCGCAAATTGCGATAACGCAGGATTGATTGAACCGTAAACTCGGTCCGAGGGCGGTGATTTCCAGACCGGCGGTCCCCTCATGATTTCCCACAAGCAGGTTTCCCAATCGGAATGAGAGGCTGTCCATTGGTCCGGATGGAGGTATGCCCACATCCCAGTACCCCAATCTTCCGGGATAATCCTGAACGGTGGTCTGGGTTCCCGGCCGGAGGACTTCAATGGTCCGGGGAATGAAAGTAAATGTTTCCAGGCTGCGGGTGTGAACCGGATCCGCACCGCACCAGTGCATGTCCACCCATTCGCTTAGGTATTCGAGGTTGGTCTGGATTCCGTGAATTTCCGTTTCAGCAAGAGCCGTCTGAAGCTTTTGGATTGCCTCTGCCCGGTCTTTTCCATGGGCGAGGATCTTGGCGAGCAGGGGATCGTAAAAGGGGGTGACTTCCGTCCCGTCTCCAATCCATCCGTCCCAGCGGACTTGTCGGGGAAATTTTACATTTGTAATTAATCCACTGCATGGTTCGAAATTTCGGGCCGGGTTTTCCGCATAGACCCGTGCCTGAACCGCATGGCCTTGACCGGACTTTCCTGAGTCCCTGAACATTGTGGTGTCCCCCTGGGCCAATCGGATCATCCATTCGACCAGGTCGATCCCGTAGACCAGTTCAGTGACTCCATGTTCCACCTGCAGGCGGGTATTGACTTCAAGAAAGAAGAAGGAATCCTCTTCCCCGTCGTAAAGAAATTCAATGGTGCCGGCGGATCGGTAATTCACATTCCTGGCCAGCTTCCGGGCAGATTCTTCCAGGGACATCAGCGTTTCTGGATTCACCCCAATCGGGGGAGTTTCCTCAAGAACTTTCTGATTGCGGCGCTGGGCCGAGCAGTCACGCACGCCAAGGGATAGGGCCTGGCCCTGACCGTCGCCAAAGACTTGGACCTCAAGATGACGGGCCCGGGGGAAAAATCTTTCCAGAAAAATTCCCGCATTTCCAAAATTCGCTTCAGCCAGCCGGCGGACTCGGTCGAAGTTGTCTTTGAGTTCATCTGAAGTGGCACACAGGGCCATACCAATCCCTCCTCCCCCCGCGGTTCCCTTCAGCATAACCGGATAGCCGATTTCCTCAGCCTTTCCCCGGGCGGTCATGAAGTCCAGGAGCAGCCCGGATCCGGGAGCCAGGGGGACGCCGGCCGCGGAGGCAAGGGATCGGGCCCGGTGTTTGAGCCCAAAGTCACGCAATTGTCCGGGATCGGGTCCGACGAAGACAAGCCCATCCCGTTCACAAGCTTCCGCGAAATCCGCATCCTCACTGAGCAGACCATAGCCCGGATGGATCGCGTCTGCCTGATGGATTTTGGCGGCCTGCAAAATTTTGCCCATATTGAGATAGCTCTGGTCCACCTGGGAACCCCCGATGCATTCGGTGGCATCCGCCATTTGGACATGGGGTGCCCCCCGGTCGACTTCGGAAAATACCGCCACAGTCTGGAGTCCCATTTTTTGGGCCGTCTTCATAATTCGGACGGCGATCTCGCCCCGATTGGCCACAAGAATCCGTTCAATTGGTTTCATCAATTTACCAGATGAATACCTGGACGGGTGTCGGGTTGTAAGCGTTGCAGGGATTGTTGATTTGTGGACAGTTGGAAATCAGGCAGAGGATGCTGGTTTCGGCCCGTAATTCAACATAGCGTCCCGGAGCGGAAATCCCGTCCTCGAAAGTGAGCCTGCCTTCGGGGGTGACCGGCACATTCATGAAAAAATTAATGTTACAGGTAATATCCCGTTTTTCCAGGTCCGGGCTCCAGTCCTGAAGTCCGCGGAGGAAACTGTCCCGGCAGGCGTGCAGGTGTTCCTTGTCGAGGGAATAGCGCATGGTATTGCTCTCCCTCGAACAGGCGCCTCCCAGGGTATCGTGCCGACCGCAGGTATCCGCGGTTATGGTGAGCAGATGGGTCCTCCGGTTCGAAATCAGCTTGGACCCGGTGGTCAGGTAGAGTTTTCCCTGTTCCTGAATGGTGTCGCTTGCGCTGTAGCGGTCGGCAGTGTCGTCCGCATTGTAAAAAAGGGTGTCCACGGCCTGGTTTCCCTCAAGGTCGAGGATTCTCAGGGACTGTCCTTTCTCCACTTTTCGCATCCAGTGTTCACCGGCGGGAATGATGCAGGTGTGGACGGCGTCCTCCGGAACCCGTTTGCTTTCAGTCAGTTCACTCATGGTTAAAATCTTAGTTTGTGATAGTCATCCGTATTGCGAAAGGCCCGCTCATTTTCGGGGCAGGACTGCAGACAAGGATCATCCGGGCAGGGCGGGGCGGACAGGTGGACGCTTAGTTTAACCCGATGCGTATGATATTCCTGCTCGGGATTCAGGGGGTGGATACAAGTGTTGAGTACAACCAGGGTATTCATTTCCATTCTTAATTCGATGAAGTCTCCCGCCTTACTGTTTCCCGGTATGTACTGGAGGGCTCCTTTATCATCCGTGACCACT